>CAZGQL010000029.1:5305-40715 GCA_964527905.1 uncultured Syntrophobacteraceae bacterium | reverse complement strand
GCCAGGGGGCGCGAAAAATACCCCTCGACCCGTCAATCGGGTGCGGAATGTAAGCGATGTCAACCGCTCTTGCCCAGAATCTCGAAAGGTACCCGTGCGACGACCCGCCGCAAGGCCGACAGGAGCTCATCCCATCGGATGCGGCAAGCGTTTCGGTCCTTGAGGAGCCTACAGCCTTTGACCCAGACGTGGCGCACATCGCTCCCGCGGGCGCAGTAAACGAGCGTTGAAACGGGATCGTAACAGGGCGTCAGGTGCGGCTGACGGAGGTCGAGGGCCACCACGTCCGCCTGCTTGCCGATCTCGAGACTCCCGATCGCATGCCCCCAGCCGATGGCTCGCGCCCCATCCAGGGTGGCCATGGCCAGGACCTCCCCAGCCGGAGCGCGGGTGGGATCCCCTCCGAAGACCTTGTGCAGCTTGGCGGCCCGGTCCATTTCCGAAAACATATCGAGGTCATTGTTGCTTGCGGCGCCGTCCGTTCCCAGGCCCACGCAGACCGCCGCCGCGCGACGCTCGGGAACCGGCGCGACCCCGGAGGCCAGCTTCATGTTGCTTTCGGGATTGTGAGCAATCCGAACGCTCCGGGCAGCGAGTCTTTCAATTTCCGGCCCATCGAGCCAAACTCCGTGAGCACACAGCGTGTCGGCGTCCAGGAGTCCCAAGGTGTCCAGGTAGTGGACCGGCCGTGTCCCGGTTTGATCCAAGATCCGCTGCGTCTCGGCGGCCGTTTCGGAAAGATGGATCTGAAAGAGAATGGACTGCTGCCGGCACAGGTCCTTGGTCCACTGGAGCGTTTGAGCACCGCACGTGTATGGGGCGTGACAGAAAAGGGACGGGCGCAACCGGTCGCTTCCGGGAAAGGCTTCCAGAAACCGTTCGGCGCGCTCCCGGGCCTTTGAGGGGTCGGGTTCGTCCGGGGATGGGAAATCCAGGATCCCCTGGCCGAGGACGGCCCGCATGCCGCTGTCCAGGACGGCCCGGGCCGCCTCCTCCTCGAAAAAATAGCCGTCGCAGAAGGTGGTGATCCCGTTTTGCAGCATTTCCAGGCAGGAAAGAACGGTTCCCCAGTAGACCATCTCCGGCCCGACGGCGGCGGATTCGGCGGGGAAGATCACGTCATGCAGCCAGCGATCGAGCGCCAAATCGTCGGCCAGACCTCGAAAGACGCTCATGGCCGCGTGAGTGTGGGCGTTGACGAGTCCGGGCATGAGGAGATGTCCTGGGAGGGCTATCTCTTCGCGTCCGCGGAAGCGTTCCCTTATGGCCGCCGTCTTCCCGACACCCACCAGGACGCCCTGGTCCATGGCCACGGCCCCGTCGCGGAGGCATTCCCCGTCCGCGCTGCACGTCACCAGCCACTCGGCCCCGTACAGGACCCAGTCGACCGTTTGCGGCGCTGCGGCGGCTGAATCACGGGCGAATGATTCGGGCAATGTTTCGGGCACGCTCCATGACCTCGTGGACGTCCAGGGTGAGCAGTTTGCGGTCCTCCATGACCAGCCGGCCGTGGATGATGCTGTGGCGCACGTCGGCACCCCGCGCCGCGTAGACCAGGTGGCTCACGGGCCGGAACAGGGGAGTGAGGTGCGGCTGGTCGAAGTCCACGACAATCACGTCTGCCAGTTTTCCCGGGCCGAGGGTTCCGACCCGATGATCCAGGCCCAACGCCTTGACGCCGTTGCGCGTCGCCATCCTCAAGACCGTCCTCGCCGGGACCACCGTCGGGTCCAGAGTCGCCGCCTTGTGGAGCTTTGCGCAGGTGTCCATTTCGGAGAAAAGGTCCAGATCGTTATTGCTGGCGCAGCCGTCCGTTCCCAAGGCCACGTTGACTCCGAGCTCCAGGAGCCGTGGCACAGGGGCCACTCCCGAAGCCAGTTTCATGTTGCTTTCGGGATTGTGGACCACATGCACGCCCCGTTCGGCCAGGAGCTCCATGTCGCGCGCATCGAGGACCACGCAATGGTCGGCCACGACACGGGGACCCAGGATGCCGAGCCGCTCAAGGTGCTGTACCGGCCGAGCTCCATAGCGTTCGAGGACCTGAGCCACTTCGGGCTCGTTTTCGGACAGGTGTACGATGAGGGGGACGTTGTGCTTCGTCGCCAGCTCATGGCATCGCAGCAGCAAGGCCGGCGAGCACGTGTAGAGCGCGTGCGGCTCGACCGCGACTCGAATCAGGGGATCCTCGGCGTAGGCTTCGATCAGGGATTCCGTGAACCGGAGTCCGTTCTCGATGTCCCCGTAGTGCGGCGAGGGAAAATCGTAGAGAACTTCCCCGACCACCGCGCGCATCCCGGCCTTCCGTGCGGCCTCCGCCACCTGGTGCTCGAACAGGTACATGTCGCAAAAGGTCGTGGTCCCCGAGAGGATCATCTCGGCGCAGGCCAGAAGTGAGCCGGTGTACACCCATTCCTCCGTGAGCTTCGCTTCGGCGGGAAAGATGTGCCCGTTCAACCAGTCCATCAGGGGAAGGTCGTCGGCGAGGCCCCGAAAGAGCGTCATGGCGGCGTGCGTGTGCGCATTCACGAGACCGGGTAGCACGACACAACCGCTGACATCGAGGACCTTTGGAGCGGCATAGCGGGTACGAATAAGATCGGAAGGCCCCACGGCCACAATCTCGGGGGACCGGACCGCAATCCCGCCCGGATGGAAACGCCGGTCGTCGTCGTCCAGCGTCAGGACCAAGCCGTCGAGCAGGATCAGATCGACGGGCTCTGGGGGAGCGGCAGGCGTAGGGAATTCGGACGGCAAACGGAGCTCCTTATCCTAGGTCCATCAGGAGACGGGTTGGGGGCTTGGAGCAGGGGGAGCGATCCATCGGTGCAACTGCTCGAGCAGGGCTTCCCGCCCAAGACGGGTTTCGGCGGAAAAGAGGATGAAGCGGTCCACCGGGATCCCCAGGCTGAGGGCGGCCTGCTTGGCATGCTGGACCCGTCTGCCCTGGTTCACCTTGTCCGCCTTGGTCAGTACGGGAACGGCGGGGATGCCCCGATCCAGCAGCCACTGCCACAGCTGTAGGTCATCGGCGGTGGGAGGATGGCGCAGATCCATGATCTGGACCACGCCCCTCAGGGTGGTCCGCCCCGTGAGATAGCCTTCCACCATGGGGCCCCACTGGGCGCGGACGCTTTCGGGCACCTTGGCGAACCCGTATCCCGGAAGGTCGACCAGCAGGAAAGAGCCATTGACGTTGAAAAAGTTGATCAGCTGGGTCTGCCCGGGGGTCCGGCTGGTGCGCACGAGCTTCTTGCGCTGAACCAGACAGTTGATGAGTGAGGACTTGCCCACGTTGGACCGCCCGGCGAAAGCCACTTCAGGCAATCCATCGGACGGGTACTGGGCAGGGCGCACGGCCGAGGTCACGAATTCGGCGGAATGGATGACGATGGCGGGGGGCATCTGAAGGGGGTTCCTAAGGGCGGTTCTTGAGGTACGATTCCAGCCGCCTGAGCCCCTCTTCGATGTTCTCCATCGAATTGGCGTAACTGAAGCGCACGTAGCCCTCGCCGTGGGGGCCAAAGTCAATCCCGGGCGTGATGCCGACCCGGGCCTTTTCGAGGACCTCGAATGCGAAGGCGTAGGAGTCGCGCGTGAACCGGGAGGCGTTGGCGAACACGTAAAAGGCTCCAGTCGGCTCCACCGTGATTCCGAAGCCGATTTCCCGAAGCCGTCGTATCATGATCACGCGGCGCTCGTTGTACGTTTGCAGCATATGGGCCACGTCCCGCCGGACGTCGGGGTGGGTGAGCGCCGCGACCCCGGCAGCCTGAGCCAGCGAGTTGGCCGAAATGAAAAAATTCTGCAGCAGCCGTTGAATGGCTCGCACCTGGTCCCGGGGAACGATGAGGTACCCCAGCCGCCAGCCGGTCATGGCGTACAACTTGGAAAAGCCGTTGAACACGATGCATTTGCGCGTGTATTCCAACATGGAGTGCGCTTGCCCCTCATAGACCAGCCCGTGATAGACCTCGTCGCTCAGAATCCAGCGGTCGAGGTCGGCGATCTCCCTCATGCGCGAGGGCTCCAGGATGTTCCCGGTCGGATTGGACGGTGAATTGACCAGGATGGCCTTCGTGCCGGGACGCAGGGCCGCTCGGATGGCTTCCGGTCGGTACTGAAACCCGTCTTCCTCATGTACGGGGACGAATCGCGGCTCACCCTCGAGGAAACGGATGAAGTTGGGGTAACAGGCGTAATGGGGGTCGGAGAGGATCACCTCCTCCCCGCACTCCAGAATGGCGGCCAGGGCCACCAGGAAGGCTGGGGAAGTGCCGGAGGTGACCAGCACCTGATCGGGCTCGAGGTCCCTCACCCCGTAGGTTTCCGCGTAATGGCGACAGATGGCCTCCCGCAGGGGCCGGGCGCCCAGGCTGTGGGTGTAGCGGGTTTCCCCCCGGTGGAGCGCCTCGATGGCAGCCTGCTTGATGGCCTCGGGGGTGTCGAAATCGGGCTCCCCGATCTCCAAGTGCACGACGTGCTCCCCGGCCGCTTCCATCTCCTGGGCGCGCTCCAGGATATCCATGACGATGAAGGATTTGATTTCTTGGACCCGACGACAAATCATGCTCTTCGCTCGAAACCCGTCCCTTAAGGGTTCACTGGGACCTTGATGACGATCGGTTTGACTTGGGCCACCTTTTCCACTTCCCCCATCAGAGCGTTGGCCCGCTTGGCCTCGTCCACGGGCTTGAGCTGGACGACGTAGATCTTCCCGAGGGACTGGTGCGAAAAGGGGCGGACCACCGCGTCATAACCCTGGGCGGCGAGACGCGCGCGGAGCTTCTCGGCGTTTTCCTTCTCGAGGAAGGAGCCGACTTGGACGATGTACCTCGCCGTGGGTTCAAGCCCCATGCCCCTGGCGGATTCCTTGAGCTCCATTCCCACTCCCGAGGCTTTCAGGTTCCTCTGGGCTTTGGCCAAGGTTTCCCGCGAGCTCAGGGCCGCGGCCTTCGACGACGGGGTTGAGCCCGTAATCTGAACTTGTTCCAGTGCCTCCCGATCGGAAACGATTTCCACCTGGGCCAGCCGGTCTCCTGTCATCGGGGTCGCACCCACCGCATCGTCGGCGATCATGATTCCCTGCATGCGCTCGAGATAGCGTTTGGCTTCGGAAGCCGCGGGGGAATGGGGGGCCAGTTTCACGACCTTGCTGAAGGAATACAGGGCATTTTCGATTTCGCCCGCGCCATAGCATAGGATGCCGAATCGCAGGTGTGCATCGGGCATGTCCGGGGAATACAACACGGCCTGGCTGAAAGCCTCCTTGGCTTCATCGGTCCTGCGGAGGCTTTCCAACACCACCCCCTTGCGATAAAACGCGGCACCGTAACTTGGCAGCAACCGAATGGCTTGATCGTAGTCCTTCAGGGCCGCTTCCAGGTCCCCTCGCTTTTCGTTCAGGCGGCCAAGGTTGTAAAAGCCGAAAAATGGGGTCTCGTAAGCGGGGTTGGCCAAGGCTTTCCGATAATATTCCTCGGCCTTGATGAAGTCGTTTCGAGCGGCGTAGAAGGTGCCCAGGTTGTTGTACGCTTCCGAGTAGTCCGGCTTGAGGGCGATGGCGTTCTGGTAGTGGGCGAGGGCCTCGTTGGGGAGCCCCCGGATTTCGTAGGCGAGCCCTAAGTAGTACTGAACTTGGGGGTCCTTGGGGAGTTTCTTTTCGGCAAGGCTCAGGTACTTGAGGGCTTGAGCCACATCATTGGCCGCGAGGAACTTCTCGCTGATGTCGAGGAGCTGCTCCCCTCCGTAATCGGCTTCCGGGTCTCGACCGGTGGTGGCACAGGACGTCACCAGGAGGATCACCGCTATCCATACCAGGGGAACGCGCTTGATGTGCGACATCAGATCACCTTGTTCAAGGAGTACTCAATGATTCCCTCGGCCCCGCGCTTGATGAGCCGCGGGATCAGATCACGGACGACCCTCTTGCTGACCACCGTCTCCACCGAAAGCCACGGGCTCTGGTAGAGGTGGGCGACGGTAGGGGCATTCAGGCTGGGCAGGATTTCGATCACTTCGTTGATCCTAACCTCAGGAACGTTCATCTTGAGGACCACCAAGTCCTCGGCCCGCAGGGCTCCCTGCAGCAGCAGAGCCATCTGCTCGACCTTTTCCCGCTTCCATGGGTCCTCCCAGGCCTGCCGGTTCATGATCAGCTGGGTGTTGGACTGCATGAGCTCACGAACGATGCGCAACCCGTTGGCCCGCATGGTGGCGCCCGTTTCCGTGACCTCCACGATGGCGTCGCACAAACCCGAGATGACCTTCGCTTCCGTGGCACCCCACGAAAACTCCACCTGGACATTGACCCCCTCGGAGGCGAAGTAACGCCGCGTGAAATTCACGAGTTCCGTGGCGATTTTCTTGCCTTCGAGATCCTTCACATCCTGGACGGGCGAATCGAACGGGACCGCGAGCACCCAGCGTGCCGGGCGCTGACTGACCTTCGAGTAGATCAGGTCGGCCACGACCACGACGTCCGAATCGTTTTCCATGATCCAGTCCTTGCCCGTGAGCCCCGCGTCGAAGGTCCCTCCGGCGACGTAGCGGGACATTTCCTGGGCCCGGCAGATGGAACAACTGATTTCTGGGTCGTTGATCTCGGGGAAATAGTTGCGGTCGGAGAGGGAGATCCTCCAGCCGGACTGGGCGAACAGACGGATCGTGGATTCCTGAAGGCTCCCTTTGGGGATGCCCAATACCAGCTGATTCACTTCTTATAAACCTCCTTGGGATCGAATAGGGGTTGGCCGACGGTTTCGAACGCTCCGTTGCGCAAGCGCCTGTAGAAGCAACTTTCATGTCCCGTGTGGCATGCGGCGCCCCCAACCTGCTCCACGCGGAGCAGAATGGTGTCCAGGTCGCAATCGACCCAGATCTCGCGAACGAGCTGAACGTTGCCGGATTCCTCGCCCTTACACCAAAGCTTCTGACGAGAGCGACTCCAGTAATGGGCCCTTCCGGTCTCGATCGTCTTGTCCCAGGCCAGCTCGTTCATGTAGGCCAGCATGAGTACCCTGCCGTCGGCGGCGCTTTGAGCTATCGCAGGTAGTAAGCCGTTTTGTTTACTAAAGTCAGGTTTCAATGTCAACGTTCCTCTCTGGAGTCACAGCGGCCAGCTGGCCGCAGGCGGCGCGGATGTCGGCTCCGCGACTCGGGCGGAGCATGGCCGTCAGGCCCGCCTTCTGCAAGATTTCCTGGAATTCGAGGACCCGCTTCTCGGTAGGACGTTCGAAGCAGGAGCCCTCATACGGGTTGAACGGAATCAAGTTCACCTTGGCGCGTACGCCGTGGAGGCGTTTGATCAGGCACCTGGCCAGATCCGGACTGTCGTTGACGTCCCGAAGCAGCACAACCTCGAAAGTGATCCGCTTGCGAGGGGGCAACGGGTAGGCGCGACAGGCCTCCATCAAGGTCTCCAGGGGGTAGGTTCGATTGATGGGCATGAGCTCGCTTCGAAGCCTGTCCTCCGCCGCGTGGAGGCTCACGGCGAGGTTCACAGGGCTGTCCTGTCCCAGCTGGATCAGTTTCGGGACCAACCCCGCGGTGGAGAGGGTGATGCGCCGGTGCGAAAATGCCAACCCGTTGGGATCGCTCAATATCTGGATGGCCCGGAGTACCGCGTCATAGTTGGCGAGCGGTTCGCCCATGCCCATGAAGACTAGGTTGGTCACCCGGGCGTGCCCCGCGGCATCCCCCTGGATCTGGCAAACCTGGTCCACGATTTCGGCGGCGGTCAAATTGCGCCGGAGCCCCAAAGTCCCCGTCAGGCAGAAGCGGCATGCCAGGGCGCATCCCACCTGGCTCGAAAGGCACAAGGTGTATCGAGGGGGATCCGGGATCCAAACGGATTCGATGAGGCACCCGTCGTGGAGCGCGAACAGATACTTGCGCGTCCCGTCGGCCGATTCCCGGCGCTCGACAATCCGCAGAGCATCCAGGTGCGTTCCATGTTCCAGCTGAACGCGAAACAGGCGGCTCAGATCGCTGCACTCTTCGTAAGACCGGATACGCCGCACGTAGAGGTTGCGGAAAAGCTGCCGGGCGCGGAACCGCCGCTCCCCGATGCTCTCGACCCACCGCTCCAGCTGGGGCAGGGTAAAATCCTTGACGAAGACTCGTTCCACGTTCGAAGCAGTCAAACCTGTCGTGTGAGGTACTGATCGTGGGTGCGGTCCTGGAGATAGATCCTGTGGAATTCTCTCGGGTTGGCCGTATCGAACCAGCGGTAGCCCATCTCCTGGCAGGTGGTGCACGCCTTCCTCGGAATATGAATTGCCAGCACATGGTATCGCTTATCGGTTCGGGAATCAATGCGCAGGAGCCCGCTGCAGTCCCTGCAGAGCCGGATCAGCTCCGTCTGGGTTTCCATGATATTGTCCGTGTCGTAGAAGATCGCCAATTCCCGTTCGGCGAACTCTCCCTGTTTGAAGGCCCTTTCCCGAAGCTCCGGCAGCCGTTTGCGCTCCTCCATGATCTCCCGGGTGATCCGTTCGATGTAGCGGGTCGTGTCATCGGATTGCCGGATCCGCTCGGGCCGATAATCCGGTTCGCGCACGCCGCTGGTGTCCAGCCCGGCCAGTGCCAGGATGATGCCCACGTTGACATACGGTAGGGCGCCTTCGATGGAGTATCCGCCTTCCAGGACGGCGATGTCCGGTTTGAGGCGCCGCGTGAGCTCCGCGTACCCCTGAGCCGAAAAGCACATGTTGGTGATGGGATCCGTATAGTGGTTGTCCTGTCCGGCCGAATTGACGACCAGCTCCGGCTTGAATTCCTCGAGAAGCGGCAGGATCACGGCTTCAAGGGTGTGCAGGAACCCCTCTTCGGAGGTCCGGGGAGGAAGGGGGATGTTGACCGTGGCTCCCAGTGCCGTTGGGCCGCCCATCTCATGCGGGAACCCACTTCCCGGGTAAAGGGTTCTACCGTCCTGATGCAGGGAAATGAACAGGGTGTCCGGATCGTGCCAGTATATGTTCTGGGTCCCGTCCCCGTGGTGACAGTCCGTGTCGACGATGGCCACTCGGTCGACCCCGAAGGCCTCGCGCACGTACTCCACCATGATGGCTTCGATGTTCACGTTGCAAAAACCCCGGGCCCCGTGGACCACGCGCATGGCGTGGTGTCCCGGGGGGCGCACCAGGGCGAACCCGCGGTCCACCTTTTTTTCCATGACATGGGTGGCGATGGTCTTGGCTCCGCCTGCGCTGATGAGGTGTGATTCGGTGAGGACGCTCCACTCGTCGGGAGCGCAGAAGTGCACCCGCCGCACATCCTGGATAGTCGCCAGGTCCGGCTTCAGTTCGACGATACCCTCGATGTCGAGCAGCCCTTCCTCGAGGACCTGATCCTGGGTATAGAGCAGGCGTTCCTCCCGCTCGGGATGCGTGGGGCTGATCGCCCAATCGAAGGCAGGGAAGAAGACCAGCCCGGTTCTGACCTGTGCTCGAATCATATCGTTCCCCTGGTTTCGGATTCCTTCGGCTCAGCCGCGTTCGAGCCCCTCGGCTCCAACCTGATCGGCGGACGCTCCCGGAAGCGGGCAACCGCGGAATAGCGAGCGCGCCACTTCCTCGTATTCGGGAATCAGGCCCGGCTTCACCTGGACCTTGACTCGAATGTTCCGTCCGGTCGTGTAGAAGTCACGGACCATGTTGAACCGAGCCTGCTCGACGACTTCCACTTCCGGATCCACCTCGGTCCCTCCCTCCCGCAGCAGGCGCTTACGCAGAAGGTCGCGGGCCAGTTGTACGGCGGCGTCCTGGTCGAATTCCCGCCCGATGGACCGATGGTATCCTTCCTCGGGCGCGGTGCAGATCCCGCGCTCGGTGTCGGCAAACACGGTCACCTCTGAGGTCGATCGGGCTAGGCCGGCGCCGATGGCGTTGGCCACGTGCCACTGGGGCACCACTCGGACCTTGAATTCCGTCAGGGCCGTAAGACGCAAAGCGAAATGCGGGGCCGGTCCACCCAGGACAAGGATCTCCGTCGGACGCACCTGGTGTCCTTCCAGGAGCTCGTGAACGGTGTAGACCGGTTTGGCGTTGATGTCCGCGATCATGAGGGCCGCTGCATCCAGAATGTGGCGGCAAGCGCGGTCGAAGATAACCGATGCCGCTTCCTTGACTGTCAGGCCCAACGTTTCGGCGATGGGTCGGATTCCCCTCAAGGAGGCTTCGGCATTGCCGCCGCTCACTTTCCCCAGAACGAACAGGGCGTCGGTCGGCGTGGGGACAGGCCCTCCGTAGGCCATGGCGGGTCCCTCGCGGTCCGGGCCGATCTCGAGACCACCGCCAGGGGTCACCCGCACGGCGCTGTCTCCTCCCAGCCCGATGGACTTTGTCTTCAGGGCGCGGATCAGCGTCTTGAATCCGCCGATCTCGATGCCGATGGGGTCGAGGAGCGGCACGCCCCCGATGAGGACCGCCATGTCCGTGGTCGTGCCGCCGATGTCGAGAACCAACGTTTCCTCAGTCTTCGACGCGAAGGGAAGCGACCCCATCACGCTCGCCGCCGGTCCAGAAAGAATGGTCTGCGCAGGAGAAGCCAGGGAGGCTTCGAGACTCATGGTGCCACCGTCGGCCTTCAGAAGGGTGATCGGAGCCCTTAGGCCCTTGCGTTCCAAGGACTCACGAACCGCGTCGAAAAAACGCTGATGCATCGGGGAAACGGCCGCATGGAGGTAGGCCGTCGCGATGCGCCTTGGAAAGCTCAGGTTGCCGGAAAGTTGATGCCCCATCATTAGGGTCTGGAAACGGTCCCCGAGGATTTCCCGGATCTGGAGCTCATGTTTGGGATTGCGAGTGGAGAATTTGCCCACGATGCCAACATGCTCGATGCCCTCGGCCCGGAGCTTCGAACCGATCGCCTCCACCTCAAGCTCATTGATGGGCTCGATCTCGCGACCGCGGTGGTTGATTGAACCCGAGACGACATAATAGTCCGGATGGGTCCGAAACGCCTCGGGATCCATCCCCGGCCCGCTCGATACGATCATGCCCGCTCGAGCGACTTTGTTTTCAACGATGGAATTGGTTGTGAGGGTGGTGCTGAGCACCACACGCCGGATGTTGTCCGGTGAGGCCTTCTCCATCAGCACATCCAGGCCGCGCCAGACGGAATCGAAGAGGTGATCGCGATCCGTCGGGACTTTGACTTGGTGAAGGATGCATCCTTCGCCGATCAGGACCGCGTCCGTATGCGTGCCGCCGACGTCGAGCCCGATGATCATGGATCCTCCTGGTGATGAGTCGGTGTGTCCTGACTCGAGTGGTTCGAACCCGGTTGCTCCCGCGGGAAAGTCCGTGGCTTCCCGTCGCTGTGCGGCAAGGGCGGCCTTCGGGGACTGGAGCGCCCGGTGTCGTCCCCCGTGGCCATCAACGGCACCAGGGCGCTCCGCAGCTTGATCGGCTTTCGCTCCTGACGCCGAATGCGCAGGTTGATCATTTCCACGAAAACGGAAAACGCCATCGCAAAGTAGATGTATCCTTTGGGAATATGGAGATCGAAGCCATCGGCGATCAGGGCCATGCCGATCAGCAGAAGAAAGCTCAGCGCCAGAATCTTCACCGTCGGATGAGATTCGACGAATTCGCTGATACTCCGGGAAGCCAGCATCATGAAGCCTACCGCGAGAACCACCGCGGCAACCATGATGGCCAGCTCCCGGGCCATGCCGACCGCTGTGATCACGGAATCGAGGGAAAAGACGATGTCGATCAGCATGATCTGGATGAGAATGCCGACATAGGAGGATGCGGCTCTGGCCGAAGCGTGCCCCTCCTGCCCCTCGAGCTTGTCGTGGATCTCCAGCGTGCTTTTGACCAGGAGAAAGAGCCCGCCGGCGATCAAAATAAGATCCCTTCCGGATATCTCATTGCCCAAGATGGAAAAAAACGGTTGGGTCAACCGCATGATCCAAGTGAGGGAAAACAGAAGCAAGATGCGGGAGATCATGGCCAGCGAGAGGCCGACCACACGGGCCCGGGCTTGTCTGTGTTCGGGCAGTCTGGCCACCAGGATGGAAATGAAAATGATGTTGTCAATTCCGAGAACGATCTCGAGGGCCGTCAAGGTGACGAGCGCGATCCAGGACTGAGGGTCTGCGAGCCAAGCCATGGAGATGCTCCCAGCGCGCGCGGCTGAACGGAATGGGTGCCCTTGCGAACGACGGCGGCTCCGTCGGTCAATCGATTCCTGGAAAGACCACGGGCGGAATCGTTCCCCGCCCAGGGGTCCGGTTCCGGCGGTTCGCGTCGGGAATCAGGAAAGCTCAAGGTCCGGAAATCCGACATTCGAACCGGCGCTCATACTGATACCATCCCGGAGGGTGGTCTGCAATACCGTTGGAGGAAGGTGGGGAGGGTCGATAGCCGGTCAATGTGCAGAAGAGGGGAAGGCAAGAGTCACTGAGGATCACAGCCTCAGACTGGAAATCTGGTCGATCAAAGCATCCCTGGAGAGCATCACGGACGTGATCAGGCTGCTGTAGAACTTGAACTGGTCGATGAACCGCTCATTTTGGAACAACTCGGGGAGCAGCTCTCTCAAGACCTTGAAACTGTCATAAGCGGGTTGGAGCTGATTCATGATGTCGTTTGAATAGTGGAACTTGCTGTTGTGAAACAGGAGCGTGTTCAGCAAGATGTCGACGACTTCCCGCTCAAGAAAGGTGATGCGGCCCTCCACGCCGGTGACGTTGCAGCCGAATTCATAATAGGGATTCATGAATATTCGGAAGTTGTCCTTGTAATCCGCGGTTTCGATGATGCTCCTGGCTTGTTGCAGCTGAATGTATTTAGACCAATGGCAGTTGTCGATCAGGTCCAGATTGGATCGCTCGCCCACGGTTTTCTGGATCAGGGGCAACAGGGTGTTTTCAGCCTCCTTGTGGGCTGCCAGCGCCTGAATGTACTGGAGCCTCAAATGGTGCAAGATACAAAAATAGGCGAAAACCGCGACTTCCTGGTACTGGAGCATGTTCCGCGGAATGTGCTCGCGCGTCAAAAACCGGATGAGGCGGTCGCTCAAACGTAACAGAATGGAACAGACTCCGGGGCTGAGCTCGATGTCTTCCTGGAACGAAAGGCCGGCCCGCACGTGGCCGTTGTGCTGGGTCAGCCACTGCATGCCCACGGGGGATGTCGAGGCGGCCACCCGGATGGAAAGCTGTCTCATCGCGTATTTCAGAGGGTTGGCGCAGCTGAACTGGATCTGGAGTCCCTCCTCCGAGTAGTCGATCACGTGGAAGGCGCTGATGACTTCCACGGGCGTTGCCCCTCCACCGCGACCGGCCGCCGGGTCCAGGGAGGGTGTGCCGGAGCAGACCAAGACGCCAAACGGGTCATGGGCCGGATACTCGCCGCTCAGAGATTCCGACGATGGAAACCTCGGATAGCGCCGTGTTTCCTCCCGCGGCCGACGATGAGCCAAGAGCGCCACGATCTCGTTGTGGGTCTCCGCGTCGTTGAGGTGCTGATCCGATTGGTCTTCCTCAGGCAATTGCCGCATACCATCTCCGTGCGATGCGCTTCCGCGCGTCGAATCTTCTCGTTCTCTTTACGAAACAACGGTCAGAGGATGTGTGCTCTCATGGCAGAAAGCGCCGCGTGCGGTGAAGGCCACGACAGCACGCAGCTAACCAATAAGCGGCTGACCTGTCCCAATACTTGACCAGAATCCGACGCGGCCCCTGAGAAATCAGCGCGGTTCGGCGCGTCGTATGCTCTCGATTACGATCGGCTTGACGGGAACGTTTTGAAAGGGCCCCACGGTGGACGTCTGAGTCTGCTTGATCCGGTCGACCACGTCCATGCCTTCGATGACCTTGCCAAACACCGCGTATCCGAATCCCTTAGGTGTCTCGTCCCGATGATTCAGGTTGTCGTTGTCCCGAACGTTGATGAAGAACTGAGCCGTCGCGCTGTCAACGACAGCCGTCCTCGCCATGGCAATGGTGCCTCGCTCGTTTCTCCGGTCCGCCGCCGCCTCGTTCTTGATGGGCTCACGGGTCGGCTTCTGCTTTAAATCGGGCGAAAATCCGCCACCTTGAATCATGAATCCATCGATCACCCGGTGAAAGATGGTCCCGTCGTAAAACCCCTCATCGACGTATTGCAGGAAATTCTTGACCGTGATGGGAGCCTTGGTCTCCCAGAGCTCCAGTTTGATCACGCCTTCCGTGGTCTGTATGACGACCACTGGGTTCCCGGAGGGGGTCCCGGGGGGCGTTCCAGACGCTTGTGACGGAGCCTGCTGGGCCAGACCCAGGCTAGACAGGGCGAGGATGAGCCAAAGCGCCGGCAGCCACACCGCAAGGATATAGGACGGACGGCCGGTGATGGGGCGTGCCGGGAGCTTCCGACGGGAAAGCGGGGTTTGTGTCATGTTTTTCTTCTCCTTGAAGTGGGCGGATGCGGGTCGCGTCGAGCGGCGGGAACGGGCCGCGCAGCGCGAGAGAGGCAAACGGGATGTCCACGGCGTCAGCGGGCCACCTGCTGCCTCGCCAGCTTCTCGATATCCTCGTCCAGCTTGTCGTCAAACGAAAAACTGTAGATGATCCAGGCGTCGGCGGGCCTGTAGAATTCGAACTCGAAGCGGATCGGCTGCCGGTCGTAGGCCGCGAGGTACGAGAGGTAAACGAAACGCGATCCGGCACGCAGTTCCTGGAGCTTTTCGTGGTTTTTCAGGTTCCCGACCATTTGGTTGATGGACGCCAGTCGGCTGCGCACATTCTGGACGGCATCCGATTTGCGGGACATCCACGGGTTGCTTCCGTACAGGAAGTCCACAGCTTCCTCCACCTGACCTGCCTTGACCATCTCCATGAACTTCTCGACGATCGGTTCGACCTCGGCGGCCTGAACCTGGGTCGACATCCACGTCATGAGGGCGAGCGCCGCCAAAAACGGAATCACTTTTCGCATATGCATCCTCCTCGGTCCTGCATTCAGGCCATCCGTGCGGGTGAGCATCCCAGCCAAGTTGGCGAGCACCGGCGATGTTCCACGGTGTTCGTGACCCTCCGCGTGATGTCAGCTGCCTCCTCCCAAGCCGACGCGCACCTCCTGGGGGGCGAGAATGCGCCGCAGTTCCGAGGCTGGTAGTTCCACCAAGAACCCCCGCTTGCCCCCGTTGATGAGAACCGTTTCCAGATCGAGGACCGTGCTCTCCATGTACACTGGAAGCGGTGTGCGGATTCCAAACGGACTGACGCCCCCCGGTACGTAACCGGTATAACGCTCCACGTTGGCGGATGTTGCGGGTTCCACGGTCTTCGCCCCAATCTCCCGGGCGAGAGCCTTGGTCGACACTTCGCGGTCGCCGTGCATGATGAGGATTAGGGGCTTTCGGTTCCCGTCCGTCCAGGTCGCCTCGAACACGAGGGTCTTGAGCACTCGATGTTCGGCGATGCCGAGGGATGTCGCAGCGTGCCGCGTTCCACCCCGATCCACGTAGCGATAGAAATGGGGGACGAACCCCACCCCACCGGTCCGCAAGGCTCGAACCGCCGCCGTCGCGGGGACTTTGTCCGATGTTCTGCCCATGTGACGCCGATCTCCCGAGTCCTGCCCGCTGACCGTGCAGATTCGGCGTGAACCCTTATTTGGGGATCACAACCGAATGGTCGTCATAGACCCCGTTTGCCGCCGTCCGGTGGCAGGCGGCGCAATTGGCCAGGGATCCGATCGACGGGCGGCGCAACACGTCCGAGGAGATTTTGTGATGCTTCTTCAGGATGTAGGGGACCTCGGTGACCCGGAGCGGAGTGGTCCCTCCGAGACTGCCCATGACCTTTGCCGCCCGCTTGGAAGTGGACCGGTCGGCTGCGTTGGCTTCCAAGTAATTCATGATTTCCTGGGCCGTTTCGGGAGAGATGGTGAGGGATTCCCCGAAATGGTCGTTCAGGGCCGCCAGGATGGCGCGCCAAGAGCCCGACGGCAGGAATTCAGCGGGATAGGCCAGGTGGCAGGCTCCGCACTGATCCTGGTAGAGCGCCCCGGGCGAGAGAGTTGTCGGGGCTCCAGGGCTCGGAGTCGTGGGTTCCACCGGCTGCCGCGCTTGCGATGGGTCGTCTTGGACAACGGGTTGGGCGGGGGTTGAACCGCGATAGCCTTTGCCCTCGTGGCGTCCCTCTTTCCCCGCACCGGCCGGGTCTGACAGACCGACCGCCATCATCGCGACCACCACGATTACGCCGAGCGCCTTCATTCCTGACCTCAACACTGTCTTCATCGTTGCGACCTCGTCTCGAACCCCCTCGAGGGGGATGGTGTGAGTGAGTGTTTTCGGACCGTCCACAAACGGAGAGCCACTCCGCGCCGATCCCGTATCTTTGGTCGACTGGGTGGGGGCCGTTTGGAACCCGGTTCACGGCCAGGTCCGGGATCTTTGAGCCACCGCACCCCAATCCTTGCAGGATCCGTTCCCGAACGGGCCCCGCTGGGCATTCCGGCAGCCTGCCGTCAAGAGGTTCGCAGCTCTTCCGGAAGCTCGCAGGTGTTCACAGAGGCCTTTTTCGATTCAACGTAGTGAGCCGCCGCGAGGGCCGCCGTACAGCCGTCGGCCGCGGCGACCACGATCTGGCGCGCGTACTTTTCTCTCAGGTCCCCGACGGCAAACAGTCCCGGGATCTTGGTCTCGCACTTGGCGTCGGTGATCACATACCCTTCGGTGTTCATCTGGACGCCCGCCGGCACCAGTCGATTGTTGGGAAGGAATCCCACGAAGACGAAAACGCCGTCAACCGCCAGGGCCCGGACGTCCCCCGTCTGGGTGTCCTGGAGCAGGACGCCCCGGACGCCTTCTCCGTCAGCCTGGATTTCGTTGACCACCGTGTTCCAGAGAACCTCGATCTTGCACTCAGCGAACACGCGCTGCTGCAGGATGCGGCTGGCACGGAATGCGTCCCGACGGTGTGCGAGGTAAACGTGCTTGCACAGCTTGGCCAGATACAGCGCCTCCTCCATGGCCGTGTCTCCGCCGCCGACGACGAGAACGGTCTTACCCCGAAAGAAGAACCCGTCGCAGGTGGCGCAATAGGAGACGCCCTTGCCGTAATATTCGTCCTCTCCCGGCACACCGAGTTTCCGAGGGGAGCCGCCCTGGGCCATGATGACGGCATGGCCGCGCAGCACGTCTCCATTGTCCAGGCGGACCTCGTGGTACCCCAGACCCGGCTCGATGGCGATCACCTCCCGCTGGATCATCTCGATCCCGTACGATTTCGCGTGGTCCTGCAACTTCTGGCACAGTTCGTAGCCCGTGATGAATTCGAATCCGGGATAGTTTTCAACGCTTTCCGTGTTGCTCACCTGGCCGCCGTAAAGGCCCTTTTCCACGAGCACAGTCCTCAAGGCGGCGCGCATGCCATAAATGCCCGCAGTGAGTCCGGCTGGGCCGCCGCCGACAATGATAAGATCAATGATGTCACTGGTTCCCAAGTTTACCCTCCCCGCATCTTTTGGTGGAAATCCCCATGATTGCTCAGGTCGGCAGGCGCTCTCCCAAGGTCCCGCAGCCTGCTCCCAGGTGGTTCCGATGTCGTTGACTTGGTACACCCCGAACAGAATGAAGTGCTCAACGTGGACACGTCATTCCCGGCAAGGCGGGAATCGAGATGCCTGCGAACGACTGGATCCCCACCACGAGCATGTGGGGATGATGTACGCGAGGCATGGTCGCCTTATGGTGTGGCGCTGCCCTTGGGTGTTACAGCGGCGAACCGGCCGGGAGCACCCCCCGCCCCGGCATTGCCAGCCGGCGAATTATTTAGAGTGGGGGGGTGACTCCCGCTCAAAATCCGTGGGTGACCCATCGCCACCGCCAGGTCCCCCGTAAGCGCAGCGCTCCTTCGACCGCCGAAAGATTACCGATTCACGTCTCGGACGGCAATGGGATATTGCTGTCAGCCAGGAGGCGGCGGATGTTGCGTCCCGTGACCGCCTCCGTTTCCACTTCTCCAAGTCCCATTCGAAGGACTTTGCGCAGTTCGGCCCCGGGGGATCCAAAGGGGAAATCAGAGCCGAAAAGGAGGCGCTCGACTCCGTATCGGTCCACGTAATTGCGGATGACCCGCTCGGGGGCCAAGGCGGTGTCGACATACACGTTAGGTTTTTCCCAGATCCCGTGCGCGCGGAGGGCCTCATAGCCTCCGTTCAGCAATCCGCAGTGGGGGATGATGACGCGCACCCCCGAAGCCAGTTCGTTCACGAACCGCAGCGTGAAGTGAAGCTCCTCCTCGAGCACAACGGGCATGCGGCGCCGGCGGATGAAATCGATGGCCCGCCCGCACCGGGGGTCGTCGTAGCGGTAAAGGGGCTCATCCGCGTGTCGGTGCCACTTGATCCCACGATGGGCTGGCTCGATCTCTTCCACGGCGAAGTCGTTCCAGATGAAAAAGTACGGAAAAACCTCGAAACCCGTCGGTCTTAGGGTCGCAAGGTAATGGTTGGCCGCCCGCCGGCGTTCCTTCCACTCCGTCGTGTCTTCAAAACGAGGATCGTAGCGGTCGTAAATCTCCATGACCGGCGCAAAAAAGACGACCCCGGCAATCCCGCTTCCGCGGGCCGCCTGAAGGTAATCTTCAAGGGCCTGAGGAGGAAAGCGGTCTTGAATGCCGCAATGGGCATGGGCATCAATGATTCGGTGCGGGTGCACGGCAAATCCCCCTGTGTAAAGGTTTCAGGTGATTCGGCGGGTCGAGGGCTCCGATGGCCTCTTGACGCCGCCGGTCATTGTGTTTCATATGCAACCCAGGATGGTACCGAACGGCTGTGGCTGTCACGAGCTCCGGTGTCGTGCCTGGTACGTTGCATGGGCGGGCCCGGCCCGCGCGATCCCCGATTGGGAGCGGAGGCTCTGCAATGAGCGTCAAGCATCGTGTGCTTCTCGTGGACGATCATCCCGTCTTCAGGGATGGGTTGCAATCGTTGATCACCTCCAGTGGGGACCTGGAAGTCGTCGGCGAGGCGGAAGACGGGTTGAACGCGATTCGAATCGCCGAGGAACGCCGGCCGGATTTGATCGTCATGGATCTGTCGCTTCCGGGAATGAGCGGCATCGAGGTGATTCGCACCATCAAGGGTCGTCAACCTGGGGTCAAGGTACTGGCGCTCACCGTCCATGTGGATGAAGAATACATCCTCGCCGCCTTCCAGGCCGGGGCCGATGGTTATGTGGCCAAGGACGCAGGCCGGCAGGAGATCCTCTCGGCCATCGAAACCCTGCTCGCGGGCAAGTCCTACCTCTCCCCCGGAATCTCCGACCGGGTGATCCAAGGTTTCCTGCGGGCCGCCCCCGCCTTGGCGCACGAGGCGCCGGAGGAAGCGCGGGCTGAATCGAGCTCCGTCCTAACCCAGCGCGAGACAGAGGTGCTGCGGCTCATCGCCCGTGGCCTGACCAACAAGGCCATCGGTGAACAGCTCTTCATCAGCGTGAAGACGGTGGAGAAACACCGGGCCAACCTCATGGCCAAACTGAACCTCCACACCCCGCAAGCGCTCACCGCCTATGCGATCGAAAGGGGACTGATCAGCTTGGCCTGAAATGGCTGCTCAGGACGCCGTTCCCTTCAGGGTGTGATCGTCCGGCGCCTCACCTCCTGCCTTTTCGGGACGGCCGGGCCACAGCACCCGGATCCGGACCCCACCGCCCATGGTCGATTCGATTCGAAGCAGTCCCCCCGAAAGCTCGGCCCGTTCGCGGATGCTCGACAGCCCGATCCCCCTCGACTCGGGGTGCGACACGGACTCGTTCACATCAAAGCCTCGCCCGTCGTCTTCAACCTCCAGGGCGATCGCTCCTGCTGACGAACGTCCCAGCGCGAGTCGGACTCGACTGGCGCGGCTGTGCTTGGCCACGTTGTTGAAAGCTTCTTGAACGATCCGAAACAGGACGATCTTAAGGGGCTCCGGAATGTCCACCTCCTCGACGCCCAATTCCAGGTCCACCTGGATGCTCTTGTAAATCGATTGAAAATCCCGGCAAAACCAGCCCAGGGTCGCCAGGATCCCGAGGTCGTCGAGCATGGCCGGGCGCAGGTTGCGCTGGATCCGACGAACCTCGTTGACCACCTCCTGGATCAGGGGAACCGCCGTTTCGAGAGGACGCGTTGTCTCGGGGGGAACGGCGTGGCGCAGCCGCTCCAAGGTCTCCTCGATGCTGAATTTGACGGCGCTGAGCGATTGCCCGATGCTGTCGTGCATCTGGAGGGCGATGTGTTTGCGCTCGGTTTCCTGGGCCGTGAGCAGTTGCGCAGACAATTCCTTGAGGCGGCTTTCGGAGCTCCGCAAGGCCTGCTGGGCCTGCCGTCGAACCTCCTCGACCCCGATGGCCGAAGCGATGATGCCGAGGATCCGTTCGTCCTGAACACCGGGGAGGAAGTCCCTCCGGAAAACCGTGCAGAGCGTTCCCACGTCCCGGTCCCCCAGCTGCACGGCCCTGCCCAGATAGGTTTGGAAGCCATGCCGAAGGAGCGCGGTTTCGGTCTTTGCATAGGGAGAGGAGGGAAGGTTGCGGATGAGGTAGGGCTCGGCTCCGCCTTTCCTCAAGGCATCGAAGCACAGATGGCCTTCGGCTTCGCTGCACTCGTCGCAATCGCACGGCCAGCGGAATTGTCCCCATGAGCAGAATTTCCCCTGCTCCAGGCGGGCGTAACGTGCGGCGTCCGCGCCGAGGAGCTCTCCACAAAGCCCGGTCAGGCGGTCGATGTTGGCGACGGGATCGGCGCCGAAGCTCAGGAAGCATTCATTGAGGCGGGCAAGGCGCTTTTCGATGCGACGCACTCGGTCGATCATGAATTGGGCGTAAAGGCCGAGCGCCAGAATGAGTGCCACGGCGAGGATCCGCATCATGAACTCGTTGAGGTCGGGACGAAGGACGCGTTCGACCAGGGGACCGAGGTCGTAGACATACGCGTCCATGAAGGATTCGATCACCCAGTAGATCAAGCCGAAGACCACACCCATTCGGCCGATCATCTGAGGCTTTTCCACTTGCCCGTTGAAAAGGGGCATGGCTTGTTCCTCGGGAGATGTTTCTTGGGGGGCCCTTTGGAACGCTCGTCGCTTCGGACGTCGCGTCGTTCCGCCCGAGTGCGGCGCCACACAATAGGGTGACCGTGCCACTCCCACGTCATCCCCGCATGCTCCTGGCGGGGATCCATGCACTTGAACGCCTCTGGATTACCGCCAGAGCGTGTTCCCGGAAGTACCAGGCGGGGAGCACGCGGGAATGACGGTCCACTCGGACCCCCTTGGTGCGGCGGTGTACGGAGGGGTTCTTCTCAGCCCGTCATGGGGTGGATACACCATGATGGGGACCCTCAAAAATAAAGTGGTTCGCCAATATCGGTCAGGCTCCGGGAAGCTTAGTCTTTAAATCAACGAGCTGTTGTGTCAATAACCATCAACCATCGAAAGCACGAGGCGGCGATACCCCGATGCCGCCAAAGCATATCAGGAGAATGGGATTAACGACAATCGAGACAAACGATCCTTCGGGCTGCCGGTCACTCTGCTGATGGCTCCGGCCGTGCTCGCGGGCGTGCTGCTCATGGGTGAGGATGCCGCGACCGGTGGCCGCCGGGAAGTGGCGGTCGAGGCAGCCACGGTTCATTTCAACCCTGTCCTTGGCTTTATGCCGTCATCCGAGACCAGCCTGCTCGCCAGCAAAGGCCACAAAGACGGTATGAAATTCGAGCACGGCCGGCCGGGACATACCGCCGCGCGCCCGAAAGGGTCGCTCATCGCCCGGAGAGGCGCCGAAAAGTCAGAGAAACCGGAACGCCGAGGTTGAGGAGAAGCCTATGACCGACATGCAGCCGGCGCCCTAAAACAATCTGCCCTCGTTTCATCAGATCGTGAAATACTTGCAACGCCGCGACCGCTTCAAGCCACGGAGCTTTCCTTGATCATGATGGGGGCTCTGTTGGAGCAAAACCGCAGCGACATTGGACTTCCTATTTCCTCCTCGCTCCATTATGGTTCCCGCATGGACAATGCAGGTCATCCAAAGCGAAATGGTCTGGAAGGTTTGGACCTTTTTTATGCCGAGGTCGATGCCGCCGTGGGCCGCTTGTGTGAGTCCGCACCTTGGCGGCTTCAATGCCGGCCTGGCTGCCCGGGGTGCTGTGTCGATGGCATCACGGTGTTTGAGGTCGAAGCAGACCAGATTCGTCGACATCATGGGGATTTGCTGGAGAGCGGGACGGCCCATCCAGAGGGTGTCTGCGCATTTCTCGATGACGCTGGAGCCTGCAGGATTTATGAGCACCGGCCGTACGTTTGTCGGACTCAGGGGCTGCCTCTTCGATGGATTGTGGGGGATCCCGAGGGGGAATGGGTTGAGATGAGGGATATCTGCCCGGAAAACGAGGTCGATTGTGATTTGCTGAGGCTCGAGCCCGAAGATTGCTGGCTCATCGGACCTTTCGAGGAGCGGTTACGGGCCCTTCAAATGGCGTTGTACGAGGGCTCACTGGAGCGTCGTTTGCTTCGGCAGCTGTTTCTGACGCGATGAAACGTCACCACGAGGACTTGGGTAAGCATGATTCGAACGAGTGAAGCGCTGCATGCAGCGAACGGCGGGGTAGGAACATTTCGGAGACCGACCCTCCTGGTACTAACAAGCTCCTTTCCGAGGTGGGAGCATGACCACACGCCGTCCTTCGTCTTCGAGCTGTCCCGGCGGTTGACGGAATCCTTTAGAGTCATTGTGTTGGCGCCTCATTGCCAGGGGGCGAAACGACGCGAGAAATGGGGCGAAGTGGAGATCCGCCGGTTCGTCTACTGGAGCGGCAGTCAGGATTTGTTCACAGGCGCGGCCATCTTGCCAACCTTGCGCAAGAAGCCTTGGCTGTGGCTGGCTGTACCGCTTTTCCTCCTTTCCCAGTTCGCCTCGCTCGCCCGCATTATGAAAGAAGAGCGTGTCCAGCTGATCCACGCCCACTGGATTCTCCCCCAGGGGCTGCTGGCCGTGCTGTATAAGCTCCTCTTTCGGAGTCGGGCGCGGCTTTTCGTCACGTCTCACGGCGGGGACATCTTCGGACTGAAGTCCCTTGGCTGGCTAAAACGATTCGTGCTTGACCGTTGCGAGGGTGTCACGGTCGTAAGCAATGCCATTCGCGAGGCGGTTGTCCGACTCGGCTGTTCGAACCTTCGCATGGAAGTGCTCCCGATGGGCGTGGACATGGAGCGTTTTCACCCGACGCACCGGGATACTGCGCTGCGGCATGAGATCGCTCCAAACGGACCATTGGCTCTGTTTGTGGGGCGGCTTTCCGAGAAAAAGGGATTGCGATATCTCTTGGATGCCATGCCGCATGTGATCCGGCGGTTTCCCGAGCTGACCCTTTTGGTGGTGGGGGAGGGGGAAGACCGGGAAGCGCTCGAGGCGCACGCGCGGAGTCTGGGGCTATCCGGAGACCGTGTGGTCTTTTATGGTGGCGTCGCGAATGACTTGCTTCCTAGGTTTTACGCGACCGCGGACGTCTTCGTGGGTCCTTCCGTGACCGCGAGCGGTGGAGATGCCGAAGGGTTCGGCCTGGTGTTTGTGGAAGCTCTGGCCTGCTCCTGCCCCGTGATTGCAACGGACCTTCCGGCAATCGCCGATATTGTGTTCAAGGGAGAAAACGGCCTTATCGTCGCGCAGCGAAACGCGGGCGCGATCGCCGAGGCTCTCATTGGAAGACCGATCGCTTCTGGGCCGACTCAAGGGTCGGGCCAGGGAATCCGTGGTGGACCGATATGATTGGAGGGTTATCGGTGCGGGATATGGGCGGTTGTTGGGCGAGTTCTGAGTTTCTCGGAATCCAGACCCTTCCCCAGGGTCCAGGATGGTTGGGGCAGCACTCACGCTTTACAAGTCTTTTTGGCCGAGATCTTGCTAGCACAGCGTTCTTCTATCATCCGTCGGGTCGTGGGGCACGGCCCGACGGCTCCTCGAAGGCATGATGCCCGGGACTTGGCGGGTCGCGAGGCTTCCGGTGACAGTCGTGAGTTCAGTGTTACTGGCCCGAAGGATTGAAGGATGAGTGAGGGGTCAACAGTGCATTCAAGGGATCGGGGTGACGAAATCCCTCCCGCGGTATGGCTCCCGGCCATCAGGACCGGAACCGGGACGGATGCATTCACCGAGACGCTCGCCGATTCGCTGAAGCGGCGCGGGCTTCAAGCCGAGATCTCTTGGCTTCCCCCTCGAGCCGAGGTTGCGCCATGGGCGGTCCCTGTACCCCAAGCGCCCAAATGGGCCAACATTGCCCACGTGAACACCTGGCTGCCGAAACGGTTCATCCCTGGAAAACTGCCCATCGTGGCGACCCTCCATCATTGCGTGCAGGATGAGGCGCTAACACCCTATAAGAGCTGGGGACAGAAGCTCTATCACAGACTCTGGGTCTCCCCGATGGAGCGCAGGGTTTTTGCGAGGGCGGATGCCGTCACTGCCGTGAGCCGTTACAGCGCGGAGTGTGTAAAGCGCATCTTTGGCCTGAGCGATGTGCACGTCATCTACAATGGTGTGCGCGCCGGTTTTTTCAAGTCCGTTGAGCGTACCGAGGCGCATCGTCCTTTCCGACTCCTTTTCGTGGGGAGCTGGTCTCGACGGAAGGGGGTGGACCTGCTTCCCGCCATCATGGAGCGTCTGGGCCCTGAATACATCCTTCGCTGCACGGGGACGTTTGATCGGTCGCTGCTGAAGACCAAGCCTCCGGACAATATGCTTGAGCTCGGTCGCATTCCCGATGCAAAAGGCATGATCGGTCTCTATGAGCAATCAGATGCCCTTCTGTTTCCGACACGATTGGAAGGCTTCGGCCTTGTGGCCGCCGAGGCGCAGGCTTGTGGCATCCCGGTTGTCGCGACTCGATGCTCCTCTCTGCCCGAAGTGGTTGAAGACGGCGTGACCGGTCTGCTGTGCCCCATGGACGATATCGAGGCATTCACGGAAGCGATTCGCCGCCTGGCTTCGGACGCTCAGCTCTGGAGAGCCATGGGCAGGGAGGCTTCCCGTCGAATAGCCCGCTGTTTCAATGTCGAGCAGATGGTCGATGCCTACCTTGGCCTTTATCAGCGAGTCCTCCATAAGGGCGAAGCGACTCATTCGGATATGCTCGATCCCTCGAGGCACCTCCAATGATCCTGCCTGTCGCGTTGCAGCGTATCATCTCGTGGCGACCCGGTGGACTGGCTCGCGGTACCCTTCTGGTCAGTCTGGGAATGGGGGTCCGCACGGGGATCCAGGCGCTCGTGTTTCTCGGGATTGCGCGTATCCTGCAGACGGAAAGCTATGGAGCCTTCTGTGCCGTGCTAGCCCTAGCGTGCGCGACGGGAAGCCTCAGCGGCATGGGAGCTTCCATGCTCATCATCAGGGACACTTCCCGGGATGCGGCCCTGTTTCCAAAAACCTGGGGGAGTTACCTTCTCGCCTGGTCCGTCACCACGCCCCTGCTTTTCGGGCTTTTCATCTTGATGGCGGTTACTTACCTTCCGAACGCGATCCCGTTGATCGTCATCGTTGCCATCGGTCTCGCGGAGATTGCCCTTGTGCCCTTGTCAGCGGCCTCGGGTCAAGCCTTCCAGGCCTTTGGGCGCATGAAGGATTTTTCGCGATTGCTGACCTTCCCGGTTGCGTTCCGGTTGGCCGGCGTGATGCTCCTCCTCCCCGTGTCGTGCGCTTCGGGTGATTCCGAGCGCCTCCTGATCTGGGCCGTGCTGTACTTCGTGGCTGCCGCATGCGCGGCAGGCTATGCCTTCAGGCAGGTCAGGCGGCATCTGGGTGCACCGCAATATCCTGCGTGGCGGTCGATTCCGGCCACGATGCGAGAGGGTTTCCCTTTCGCTGTTGGCGGGGCTGCCCTGAGAGTCTATGCCGACATCGACAAGACCATGATTTCCAGCATGATATCCTTGGAGGTTACCGGCTTCTATTCCGCCGCGTACCGGATGATGGACATGGCCGCGATCCCGATCATGGCTCTCGTGGAAACCTCTGTTCCCGGCTTCTTCCGCAAGGGAGGGGAGGGCAAAACAGCGGCACTTCGCTATCTCTGCCGCATCTTGCCCGTGCCGCTGCTTTATGCCGTGACCGCAGGGGCACTGCTTTATCTCGGAGCGGATACGATTCCTCTCCTTTTGGGGGAAAGCTACGTGGGAGCCATCGATTCCCTTCGCTGGCTGGCCTGGCTTCCCTTGTTCTGCACTCCTCGCTACTTCCTCCAAACCGTCCTCGGTACCACTGGATACCAAGCGCCAGCGGTGGCCTTGATTTCTCTCGGAGCGTTCTCCAATGTAGCGCTGAATCTCTGGATGATTCCCCTATGGGGATGGAGAGGATCCGTTATTGCGACTTACCTGGCTGAGGCCGTTATGATGTTTGGTATGTGGGCCGTCATGGCGCAGGGACGACCAACCAAGAAAGCTCATGAGGAAGGATAATGGGTCAGAATTCCCTGGCACAAAAAGACCGTTCATCGGTGGATTCACCACACGAAGACTGGCCAGAAGGCGGGCTGGAGCATATCGGTCTTTGCCCAGTCTGTGGCTGCAAAGAAGGTCGACTGCTTTATCGAGACATGATCGACAAGATCTATGGTGTGCCCGGAAAATGGACATATTATGATTGCGTCGGATGTGGTTGTGCTTACTTGGATCCCAGGCCCAACCAAGAGTCCATCGGATTGGCGTATGCCAACTACGCAACCCACAAAACCAAAGACCCTCCCCCCAGGTCAGATAATGGGCTTTCTCAATTGCTTCTGGCCCTTCGCAACGACTACATTAACTGGCGTTATGGCTACAACAATAGACCCGCTCGCTCGTGGGGGCGATACTTCATGTATTTCGTGCCACCTTTCTTGCGACACGAGTGGGATTACTCTGCCAGGAGTCTCCCCCGTCCCGAGTCGCCTCGCAATAAGCTCATCGATGTGGGATGTGGGAATGGCGATTTTCTCCTGCGGGCTCGCGAGGCAGGGTGGGATGGGCTCGGGGTAGACTTTGACCCTGTGGCCATTGACGTTGCTCGAGGTCGAGGTCTGAATGTGACGTTGGGAGGAATTGAGGACACGGCACTTCAGGATGCCTCTTTTCAGGCTCTCACCCTCAGTCATGTTATTGAACATGTTCATGATCCTCTCCTACTCTTGAGGGAATGCATGCGTGTGCTTGCGCCGGGAGGCTTCATTTGGATCGCAACACCGAACAGGAAGTCCATTGGATGCCGGCACTACGGTCCCCGTTGGCACTTGGTCCATCCCCCGAATCATCTTGTCTTGTTCTCACCAGAGTCCCTCACTGCCGCATTGAAGAGGGTAGGTGCTGTGCAAGTGAGGGTCATGCGCCGCGGCTTCCATGCTGGGGCTGTGTGGGCCTCTACGTTGGCGGTGCAGAAAGGGGAATCCCCGTTTGATGCGAAGCTCCCGAAGAGTTTGCTGCCTTGGTCTTGGGCGATAGAATGTTGGGACAGCCTGTTTCCACAATTCCAGGAAGAATTGATTGTCACTGCTTACAAAGAATGAAGGGTCATTCAGACATGAGCTTCTTTGCCAACCTGAGGCATGCCTGGAGTAGTCTTCGGCATCTGTTCATGTTTGTGGTCGACCACCTGGTCCTGCTCGGTCCGGCTCGGTGCAGGAGCACCTCTAGAGATGTCCTTGTCGTCAAGCCGGACAAGCTGGGTGACTTCTTGGTCTGGTTGGATGCGGCGCAGGAGTATCGTCGCTGCTTTTCCGGGAGGAAGGTTGTGCTGCTCGGAGATGCCTCCTGGGCGGAGCTTGCGCAGCGAATTGGTTGGTGGGATGAGGTGTGGCCCATGGATTTCGGCCGGTTTGGAAATGACATTGCCTATCGGCTCGAATGGCTCTTGCGGGTCAGACGGGGGAGCTTCTCAACGGTGATCACGACAAGCCGCTCCCTCCGTTACATGGACACCCTGGTGCGGTTTTCTGGAGCTCCGGAGAAAATCGGTCCGGACGGTCATGAGGCCGTTTTCAGGCGTGACCAAGAGATCCGAATCAGCAATCGTTGGTTCACCCGTGTGGTCTCTCTCAAGCCGCGTCGCACCACGACCATGCTTGAGCTGAATCTCGAGCTTGCACGTGCTGTCGGTGGCCGTGCCCGGACACCCAGCTTGCCGTCCCTACCGGAAGCCGTCCTGACGGGCGGTCCGGCCTCTGCCATTCCAGATCCTTACGTCATCATGGTTCCAGGGGCGGCGTGGGCGGGTCGTCGATGGCCGCTGTCCCGTCTTGCCCAGTTGTCGGATCTGATTCTTGAAACTAGCTCATGCAGAATTGTTTTGTGCGGGGCATCTGCAGAGCGTCAACTTGGTGAGGAGATGATAGAAAGGATCTCCAAAGGATTACGACACCGGGTGGTGAACCGCATTGGAGAGACCGATCTGTCCGGTCTCGTCGCCCTTGTGCATGGAGCTTCCGCAGTCGTCACCAACGAAACGGGGACGCTGCATCTTGCCGTCGCTTCGGGTGCGCCGGCGGTATGCATAGCCGGAGGCGGAGACTTCGGCCACCTTGTGCCTTACCCTGAAGATATCGAGACAGGCGGTCGTCCCCTTCCCATAACGGTTTACAAAGAGATGCCGTGCTTCGGCTGTGGATGGATCTGCAGCCAAGCGTCTCCTCCAGATGGTCCCATGCCCTGTATCGATGCCGTTAGCGTTGAAGACGTTTGGTCGGTCCTAAAGGATTTGTTGATGAGCCCCAGAGTTACGGAGATCGACCAATCTCCCGATGCGGAGCAAATTGCTTCCCTATCCGCAAGCACCCACGCGGTCAGCTATCAACAGGATGCCTGACATGTCGCGGCGTACGCCTTGACAACCGCAAGCGACCGAACGATTGAAAGGACTCCCCATGGGCTCCGCGGAGCTTCGGATAGGAATTGATGCATTTCCGATGGCTGGACGGCCTGCCGGCATCGGACGCTATGTCTTTGAGATTTGTAGAGAGTTGGACCATGAAATGCCCAACAGCCGGTTCTATCTCTACAGCCCGATGCCAATCTCGGCGGAATTGCCTTCCTCCCGTTGGTCCTTACGTGTTTCCGGTGCCCGTCTCGCACGGTATTTGTCCTCGTACACGTGGCTGAAGGTCCATGTGAGAAGGCTATGCTTGACCGATCGGGTGGATGTGTTTTGGGCCACGAGAACCCTTGTTCCTGCTCTGTCCGCATCGTTTAAGACCGTGAGCACGGTTCACGATCTAAATGGTCTTCTATATCCGCAATCGATGCCGTTTGCGACGATGTGGGCCCATCGACTCTGCTTCCATCGGGATGTCCGTGGCGCCGACGCCGTTGTTGCCAATTCCTTCGGCACTTCCGAGCGCCTTCTCTCTATGATGGGCGTCAAGGCCACGGGTGTTGCTCGCCCCGGAGTCGCCCCTGTCTTCAGACCCTTGGATTCTGGCCTTGTGGTGGAGAAATTGGAAAGGATGGGGATAGCAGTTCCGTATTTCCTTGCCGTGGGGACCCTTGAGCCCAGAAAGAATCTTGTTTCGCTGATTGAGGCGTTCGATGCCCTGAAACGGACCGGCAGAGCCGAGGGCTTTGCTCTGCTCATTGCGGGCAGCCGCGGATGGCGCGACGGGAAGATCTCGTCTGTCTTGAGCTCGAAGGATGAAGGCGATGTCCGATGGCTTGGGTTTGTCCCTGATGAGGAGCTGGCCGTCTTGTATTCCGGAGCGACCGCGCTGATTCTTCCTTCTCTTTATGAGGGATTTGGCATTCCTGCCTTGGAAGCACGTGCCTGTGGAGCTCCCGTGGTTGCGACGGATATCCCGGAGATAAGGGAAGCCGGTGGGGCGGGCGGGATTTATGTCACTCCCACGCGAGAGGGGCTTTGCGAGGGGTTGCTTCGCGCAATCGAGATGCGCGGGAACCGGAGTGAGTCACGCGATCTGCATTCATGGCAGACGGCGGCACGGACGATGGCGACGCTTTTTACGGAGCTTGCGAAGGCCAAAGAGATATGAAGGCTGATTGCATCAATGCCCTTTTTGTTAATCACGCTGGTCAGTTGGGAGGGGCTGAGATCAACCTCCTGGAGCTTCTGTCTCAGCTCAAGGTGAATAAGAAAGTTGTGCTGTTTGAATCGGGTCCTCTATTGGGTAGACTCGAATCCCAGGGCATTGATGTTCGGGTGATTGACGCGGGAAAGGACTTGTTTCAGCTTGCGTGCGACACACCGGTATTGCGGCGGGCGGCCGGTCTTCGTGACATCCCCCGGGCATTAACTCAACTGGTGCGCATTGCGCGCGACTGCGACCTGATCTACGTCAATACCAAGAAAGCCCTGGTGCTTGCCTTGCTAACCGCACGGATGACTCGTCGACCTTTGGTGTGGAACCAGCAGGATGAAATGCGCTCCCCAAATGGACTCTCCTTTCGGGAGAAGCTGTCCGAGCACAGCCTCGTCACGCTGCTCAACCGATACGGGTCGAAGATCTTCAGCGTCTCCAAGGCTTGTGCAGAATCTTTCGTTGCCGCAGGCGGTCGACCAGAGTTGCCGGTCGTGCTCTATACCGGCCTGGACCCATTGAGGTTCGCGTCGTATGGCGATCGGAGAGCCATCAGGCTCAAAGTCGGGCTGCCTGCTGACGTTCCGCTCATCGGTTGTTTCGGTCGGATCACGGTTTGGAAAGGGCAACGGGTGTTGCTCGAGGCGATGCCCCATATTCCGGGGGCCCACGTCGCTTTCGTTGGGGGCCCGATCCTCGCAGAGAAAGGTTTCCTCGAAAGCCTTCACTCTCTCACGATGACACTTGGCTTGTCAGACCGGGTCCATTTCCTGGGCTTCCGAGACAATGTCCCCGAGTTGATGAGCGCCGTGGATGTCGTGGCACACCCTTCACTGACTTTTGATCCTTGTCCTCGTGTGGTCTTGGAGACGCTGCATTCAGGAATCCCGTTGGTCGCAACATCGGTTGGGGGAGTTCCCGAAATGGTGGAATCGGGGGTCTCCGGCTTGATCGTCCCTCCATCCGATCCGGTGAGTCTTGCAAGCGCTCTTCGGTGTCTTCTCAAAGACCGAGAACTGGCCGTGCGGCTGGCATCCAATGGACGCGAAAGAGCTCAAGAGCTTTTCACTTTGGATCGGCTGGCGAGAGAGGTAGAGCGGGAGATGAGTCTGCTGGTTGATAGGAACTGAACAGCGTCTTCAAAAGCCATGTTCAGCCGCTTCGGTCGCGATATGCAATGAAGGGGATATGTCCGGACGGGCGAGGAGTGCTCCGACCCTATTTCGAGGCAAGGTCCGGTTTCTGCAGGCCTAGAATTTCCCAGACGGCGATCTCCGCCCCGTCCAGGGTCATCAGGGGCAGCATCTGATCTGGTGCAAAGACCTCTCCCCTGTCGAATCTCCCGTCAGGTCCGGAAAGGTACCGCTCGGCGTACTGCCCCTCAGGATCCACCAACACATACTCCCAGACGCCCGCCTTCTCATAAAGTGCTTTCTTTTCCCAACGGTCTTTCCTGGCCGTCGCAGGGCTCAACACTTCAAACACCAGGTCCGGAGGCCCCTGGATGTTTTGATCAGTGATCTTACGCCCGTCGCATACGACGAAGACGTCCGGTTGAACGACGTCGTGCTGAGAAAGGACAACATCCGTTGGGGCAATGCCTACGATACAGTGCTCCCCGTGCACCGCAGTACGCAAGAGGTGGTAGAGGTTGCCGACCACCCGTTGATGCCTGAAGCTGGGCGCTGGGGTCATGTTATAGGGACGACCGTCAATGATCTCCCATCGTTCGTCGGCAGGCCACGTGAGATAGTCTTCATAAGAGGCTTTTTCTCTCTTGGCTGCTATGCTCATCGCTCACCTTCCCCGTGGAGGCATTGTCAAAGATATTGGGGTAATAAGGCCTATATCGCTAAAAACCTAACACGAAGAGAGCCGGTAGCCTAGAGCAATTGTCTTCCCTCAGCGAAGCTCCCACGTTGACTGAAACCTGAGCTCTGAAATCTGACACCGATGGCCTCGAAACACACGCTTGAGCACGGTTCCAGCGCTGGTCTTAAGAAATCGGCTTGGCATCATGGGGGTGATGTGCGACATATAGATCAAGGCTCGATGAGGCTCGTCCCTGTAGCCATCGTTTCAATTCAAGCAAGGTCCGTCGTCCATGGAAACCCTGGCCTGGCAACGGCGAGGGGTCTGGAGGTGGCGACATGATTCCACCGCGCGAGTTCATCCGGAAAATCAAGCCGTTCTCATTCCTCGACGAGCAGGAGCTGGATCTGATCTTGTCGGGGCTCGAGGTGGAATTCTATGCCAAGGGGCGGGAAATCTATCGCAAGGGGGAGCCCCACGGCCACGTCTTTGTGGTCTATTCGGGCCTCGTGGGTCTCATGGATGAGGACACCACGGTGGATTGCCTTTCCCGCGGAGAAGTCTTCGGCGTCATCTCGCTCCTCGACTACCCCTACATCCTCACGGCCCGGGCCCTCGAGGACACCATCTGCTACCTCATCGCCACCCGGCAGTTCAAGCTCGTTTTCGACCGCAACGATCGGTTCGCCTCCTTTTTTCTGACCTTCATCAGCAAGCAGTTCCGGTCTTTTCGCTCCATCGCCTCCGACAAAAAAATCTTGGAAGAGGCGTCCTTTTCCCTCGATATCGAGCGGATGATTTACAAGAAGCCGCTGGTCTGTCCCCCTTCCGCCACCATCGCGCAGGCGGTGGCGCAAATGGATGAGCGCGCGGTCAGCTCCATCGTCGTCGTCGACGACGCCATGCACCCCATTGGGATCCTCACCCACAAGGATCTCCGGAAGGTCATCCTCCATGGGAGTGGAACCAACTTGGTGACGCAGTTCATGTCGCGGCCGGTCCGCACCATCGGCACGCGTACGACCGTTTTCGATGCCTTGACGACCATGATCGAGCTGGGAATCGATCATCTCGTGGTGACGCGGGACGAACAGGTCACGGGTGTGGTGACCCGCAAGGACATCCAGGTATACCTGGAACCCTCCTCTTCCATCGTCTCCCTATACCGGAAAATCACCAAAGCGGGTTCAGTCGAGGAGTTGAGCGTTCTGTACGGCAACTTGTCCCAGTCCGTAGCCAAGCTGGGACTCACGGGCCCCGGCTTCTTCGAGCTGGCCCGGATGATCGCCTCCGTCAACGATGCCGTCGTGGCCCGGGTCGTCAAGTTTTCGACGCATCCCGTCAACGAGCGGGAATTCTTGTGGCTCCATGCGGGGAGCTCCGGGAGGCGGGAGCAGGTCCTCATCACGGACCAGGATAACGCGGTGATCGTATCGGGCGGCGCGCCGCTTCCCTCGGCCGAGCGGGTGACGAAGGTTCTGGCCGGAATGGGAATTCCCGTCTGTCCGGGCGACTACATGGCCTCGAATCCGCTCTGGAATCAACCCCTCGAGGTGTGGCGGGGTTATTTCCGCCGATGGTTCGAGGACCCCTGTCCCGAGCACCTCCGTTACCTGTCGATCTGGCTCGACCTGCGCCCCATCTGGGGCAATGAGGATCTCTACAAGGAGCTCGTCTCGGCGATCCGATCGTGCGTGACGCGGGAAGCGGTGACCGGACTCGCGTACGACGCCGTCTTGATCGAGCCCCCTCTCGGAATCTTCGGCATCATCGGTTTGCACCGGGGTGTCGATCTCAAGACCTACGGCATCTATCCCATTGTGAACGGTGTGCGCGTGCTGGCTGTGGAACAGGGGTTCATCGAGGTGACCGCGACGCGGGACCGGCTGAGCAGACTGGGAGAGGCGGGAGTGATCGATGAAGCGATGGAGCACGATCTGTCGGAAGCCTTCGGGTTCCTTCAGGATCTGCGGCTCAAGCGGCAGGCGCGGGCCTTGCTCGATCAGTCCGAAGCTTGGAACGTGGTCAAGGCTAAGGAGCTCACCCGAACGGACCTACTCATCCTCAAGGAGTCTCTCAAGGTGGTGGCGTCGTTCCAGCGCTTTCTCATGGGGCGCTATGGGGTGAGGCGCCCCTCCTCCTTCTGACCATGCGTGCGCTCATGATCTTGCCTCGTTTTGCCTCCCTGACCCGGCCCGCCCCCCTCGCGAAGCAGCCCTTCCGCGCGGTGGACCTAGAAACGACCGGGCTCGATCTCGAAACGGACGCGATCATTGCCTTCGCTTGTGTTCCCCTTCAGGGCTCACGAATCCTCATACACCGAGCCGCCTACCACCTCATCCGTCCCGATCGGTACCGTATCGACGCCATGAAGTTTCATGGGATCAGTCCGGGGGATCTCCAAACAGCCCCCAGCTTCGCGGAAATCGCCGGGGCCATTGTGCAGGCGCTGGACGGAACGATCCTCGGCCATAGTGTTCACTTCGACCTGGCGTTTCTCCGTCGAGACCTGAAGAAAGTGGGCTTAACGTTGAAACAGGACGCCCTGGATCTGGCACTGATCGAGCGGTGGCTGGCGCGTCAGGAGGGCCTGACCGGCTTGGATGAATCCTTTGAAGGTCTGATGAGCCGCTACGGGCTGCGTGCCAGTTACCGTCACAACGCGCTGGCCGATGCGTTCTTCGTCGCACAAATTTTTCAGTTACAAATGGCCCGGCTGGAGCGGCAGGGGATCAGCACCCTGGGGCAGCTCCTCAAGGCCGTCAAGAGCTGCCGATACGCAGTCTGGTAGGAGAAGGGGGCGGAGTCGCCCGGGTGCACCGCCCGAACGGGTGGCCGATTGGTCCGCCATTCGATCCGGTCCCGGGCGGGGGTCCAAGACGGAAAGCCCGCTGGAGTCCCGCCGGGAACGTTCGGGAATGAGCGTTTCGGTTCGCTGTGGCCCGGGGGGGGCATTGCGACTCTTGACGGCGATCAGTCGTCCCGTTGGGAGAGCTCGACCAGCACCCCGTAGGTGGACTTAGGATGCAGGAAGGCGATCATGGCGCCTCCGGCCCCCTTGCGGGGTTTTTCGTCGATGAGCTGGACGCCCTTGGCCTTGAGCTCGGCCAGGGCTTCCTCGATGTTCTCCACCCGGAAGGCGATGTGCTGGACCCCTTCCCCACGCTTTTCCAGGTACTTGGCAATGGGACCGTCCGGGGCCGTGGATTCGAGCAGCTCCACTTCCGTGTCGCCCACCGGGAAGAACGCCGTCGTGACTTTCTGCTCGGCGACGGTCTCGCTACCCGCGTGCGTGAGGCCCAGTAGGTCCTGGTAGAGTTTTTTCGTTTCCTCGATGCTCTTCACTGCGATGCCGATATGGTCGATCTTGAGGACTTTCATGCCTTCTCCTCCGTCTGCTGGGGAATTGCCAGCCAGCTGTTCACGATGTCACGCATGACGCCGTAGGGATCGCGCTTGCGGTCCAGGATGTCCTCGATCAGAAGGTGGCCGTTGCTTAGGAGCGTCGCCACGGCGGTGCGCACGGTTCCGTGCTTGCCGACGATCGCCTTTTCGACTTCCTCC
>CAZGQL010000029.1:0-5295 GCA_964527905.1 uncultured Syntrophobacteraceae bacterium | reverse complement strand
AGCTCGTTGTGAATCATGCGCAGCGTCTCTTGCTTGGTGCGCTCGCGCCTTCTTCGGATGAAATCGCCGGATTGTTCCAGGTAAGCGCGGTGGTCTTGGATGCGCTCCCAAAGGTCGCTCACGCCCTCATCCTGGACTGCAACCGTCTTGAGGACCGAAGGCGTCCAGGACCTGGCCTTGATCTGATGGTCCTGTTCGACGCGGCCGGTCACCTCGGTCCAGAGCTGGTCCGCCCCGCTCCGGTCGGCCTTGTTGATCACGAAGATGTCGGCGGTTTCCATCACGCCGGACTTCATGCTCTGGATCGCGTCCCCCAGACCCGGAACCAGCACCAAGCAGGTCGTGTCCGCGATTCCGATGATGTCGACCTCGTCCTGGCCGACTCCGACCGTCTCGATGAGGATGATGTCCTTGCCGAAGGCGTCCAAGACCTTCACCACATCGGCGGTCGCCTTGGCCATGCCGCCCAGAAAGCCCCGGGTGGCCATGCTCCGGATGAAGACCCCGGGGTCGAGACTCAGTTGGCTCATGCGCACCCGGTCGCCCAGGACCGCCCCCCCGGTGAAGGGGCTGGACGGGTCGACGGCGATGATGCCGACGGTGAGTCCCGAGCGGCGGATGGCATGGGTGAGCCGGTCTGTGAGGGTGCTCTTGCCCGCACCGGGGGACCCCGTGATCCCGACGATGTAGGCCCGTCCCGTGTGGGCGTACAACCGCTCCATGTTGGGGAGGGCCCGATCGTCTTCGTTTTCGAGCCAGGTGATGAGACGCGCCACGGCCCGCGGGGAGCCCTGGAGAACGCCCTCGGCATATTCGGTCGACAAGGGGCGCTCCGTGTCTCAGTTGCGTACGTTGGACTGGATAAAACGGACGATTTCGTTGGTGTCGGTTCCGGGCCCGAAGATCCCCTTGACACCGGCTTTCAGCAGCCCGTCGACGTCTTCGGCGGGGATGATGCCGCCACCGACCACGAGCACGTCGTCGAGGCCCTTATCCTTGAGCAGTTGCACGACCTTGGGAAAGAAATAATTGTGAACGCCCGAGAGGCTGCTCAGCCCTACGACGTCCGCGTCCTCCTGGAGGGCCGTCTCAACGATCATTTCCGGCGTCTGGCGAAGCCCCGTATACACGACCTCCATCCCGGCTTCGGCGAAGATCCGGGCAAGCAGTTTGGCCCCCCGGTCATGGCCGTCGAGACCGGGCTTGGCGACGATGATTTTGATCTTGCGTTCCTGAGCCATGCGATATCCTCCAGCGTGAAATTCACAAACCGTCAGTCGTATGGGTTGCCGTCACGGGGATCACACGAATTCCTTGGGGCGGTACTCCCCAAAAATGCCTCGCCACACGTCGCAGATCTCGCCGATGGTCGCGCGGGCTTTGACGGCTTCGATCACCGCCGGCATGACGTTGTCACTCGACTGGGAAACTTCCTTCAGCTGGTCGAGGGCCTGGCGGCACTTGGCCGTGTCGCGCCCGCTCCGCAGTTGCCTGAGCTTCTCGGACTCGATCTCCCCGACCGACATGTCGACCCGCAGGAGGTTGGTCGGCGGGGGCTCTTCCATGGTATATTTGTTGATGCCCACGTACACCCGCTCGTTGGATTCGATTTCCTTCTGGAACCGATAGGCGCTGTTCTGGATTTCCTTCTGAATGTAGCCCTGTTCGATCGCCGCCAGGGTCCCTCCCATGGCGTCGATCTTCTCGATGTAATCGAGGATCTCGGCTTCGATCTTGTCCGTCATGGCTTCCACGAAATAGCTGCCGGCGAGCGGGTCGATGGTGTCGGCGGCACCGCTCTCCTCGGCGACGATCTGCTGGGTGCGCAGGGCCACCGTAACCGCCTGTTCGGTGGGCAGACACAGGGCTTCGTCGTAGGAATTGGTGTGCAGGGACTGGCAGCCGCCGAGGGCCGCCGCATAGGCCTGGAGCGCCACGCGCACGACGTTGTTCAAGGGTTGCTGGGCCGTCAGGGTGACGCCGCCGGTCTGCACGTGGTAGCGCATCATCATGGAGCGGGGATCCTTGGCCCCGAAACGCTCTTTCATGATGCGGGCCCAGACGCGGCGCCCGGCCCGGAATTTTGCGACTTCCTCGAGCACATTGGTGAAGGCATTGAAAAAGAAGGACAGGCGCGGCCCGAAGGAGTCAACGGCCATGCCGCGGTCCACGCACGCCTGGACGTAGGCGATGCCGTCCGCGAGCGTGAAAGCCATCTCCTGGCCCGCCGTGGATCCGGCTTCCCGGATGTGGTAGCCGCTGATGCTGATGGAGTTCCATTTGGGGACGTTCTTGAAACAGTACTCAATGAGGTCCACCGTGAGGCGCATGCTGGGCTTGGGCGGAAAAATGTACTGGCCCCGGACGGTGATTTCCTTCAAGATGTCGTTCTGGACAGTGCCGCCGACCTTGTCAAACCCCACGCCTTGCTCCTCGGCAATGGCCAGGTACATGGCCAGCAGCACGGTCGCGGGGGCGTTGATGGTCATGGAGGTGGTGACCTTGTCGAGCGGAATGCCGTCGAAGAGGACCTTCATGTCCTCGATGGAGTCGATGGCCACGCCGACCTTTCCCACCTCGCCCATGGACAGGGCATGGTCGCTGTCGTAGCCGGCCTGGGTGGGCAGGTCGAAAGCGACGCTCAGCCCCGTCTGTCCCTGGCCCAACAAGTAACGATAGCGGGCATTGCTCTCCTTGGCGCTTCCAAAGCCCGCGTACTGACGCATCGTCCAGAAGCGGCCTCGGTACATGGTGGGCTGGACCCCCCGGGTGAACGGGTATTGGCCCGGAAAGCCGAGATCGCGTTCATAATCCAGGCCCGTGTTGTCCAAAGGCGTGTAGAGGCGTTCGACGGGAATGTTGGAAATGCTGGTGAAGGCGGGTTTTCGCTCGGGGGCTTTCGCCAGTGTCTTCTGCACCAGGCCTTGCTCCCACTTTTCCTTTTCTGCCTTGATCTTCTCGGTCGCTTCCTTGTCAAACATCGTTGGCCTCCTCAGGACGATTGCCTTATAGTGATGCCCGCTGGCTTCTCCAAACGGACTCCGTCAATGGCGGGAACGCGGACGGGACAGGACGGCTGGGGTGGGATGGCTTACAATCATGAAGCGGGAGCGGCTGGCCTGCCACGGTATCAGGGGGAAAGGGGGCTGCCCGGAACAATCTTGCCTCATCCTCTGGGAGTGGATACACAGCATTCATGACCGCACTTCCGTCTATAGCAGCAGGAGTGGGAAGAATCAACAGCTATTGAGGCCCGCCGGCGGGCCGGGGACGGGGAGAAATCCATGCGAAGGCTTCAGGACCTGGTGGACAAAATCAAACGAGATACCGACCCCGCAAGGGTGGGGATGATCGCGTGTCACAATGGGGTCGTTCGGGGGACGACCCGCGCGGGGGAGCCAGCCGAATACCTGGACATCGGGGTGAATCCTGAGCGCTGGGAGGCGGTGCTGGAAGAGATGCGCCGGCAGCCGGGGATCGCGGCGGTGGAAGCCCATGTGTTTACGGGGCGGCGCCAGGTCGGGGACGATGTCCTGTTGATCGCCGTCGCCGGAGACATTCGGGAAAACGTGCTCCCTGTCCTGGGAGAGACGCTGAACCGGCTTAAAACGGAAGCCGTTCTCAAGCAGGAGAAGATCCGATAGGGCGAGGACCGGTAAGGATCCGGCCCCGAACTCACATGCATGAAGACGAGGTGCCCGGGCGGGCATCCACCGGGAAGCAGTCGATCGCGTTGTGGGGGGCTGGGTCGATGCTGTGGCAGGTCGGCATGTTGGATGCCGGACGGTCCCCCTATGCTCGCCCTAGGTTTCCTCCGCCAGTGACAATGCCCTTGACACCGCCGGATGCCTCCATCTATATCTTTTCACACCGGGCATTCATCGGTCTTTTCAAGAGGGGCATTCATCATTTTGGGGGGAGGGTTGCATCGATGAGCATTTCGTTTGCCAGGACCATGGAAAGTCCCTGCCGTTCGTGCGAGAACGTAAACCTCAACAAGGACGAATGCGGTAGGGATTGCGACAGATTGAGGGCCTTTCAGGACGCCATTCTGTCGCTCGACGAACGCCTCATCAAGGATTTCGGCGTGAAATCGCACCTCGCCAGGCACTGAGTGCAGCCATTTCCAAACGGTTTCTCGGGTTCATGAAAAAGGCGGCCACCGGACGCCTTTTTCACGTTCGAGGAAAAGGTGCCGTCCCAGCTAGCCGATCACCACCAGAACATCCCCTTTTTGGACGGTGTCCCCGTCTTTGTAGTTGATTTTCTGGACCGTTCCACTCACTGGGCTCGTGATGGAGTTTTCCATCTTCATGGCCTCGAGAATCAACACGACATCCCCTTCCTTGACGGCCGCTCCCTCGGAGACCTCGTAGCGGATGATCATGCCGGGCATGGGGGCCTCGATGGCCGTCCCTCCAGCCGCTGGGGGCGCTGCGGGTTTGGGAGGGGCTACAGGCTGGGAGACCGCCGGCGCAGGGGCAGTGGGCGCGGCGGGCTTCGGGGGTGGGGGCGGTACGGCGACGGTCGTTGGGGACGGGGCCGCCGCAGGTTGGGGAGTCGCCGCGGGCTGGGGCGTGACGGCCGTCACGACAGGCATGCCGCCGACCTGCTCCACTTCCACCTCGAAGAATTCGCCGTCCACGAACACGTTGAACGTGCGCAGATTGGGTCCCTTGGCGGGTTTCTCCTTTTCGCACTTCTCGACCAGGAGTCCCGCCTTGGCCTTCTTGATCAGCTCCTCCTCGACCTTGACGTCTTCGTAAGTCTTGGGCTTGACGTCCTTCGGGATCTCCTCATGCCCGTACTTCCAGCGCAGGAATCGCTTTCCGGTCGTGGGGTAAAGGGCGTAGATGAGCGTGTCGTCGAGGTCTTTGGCGAGTCCCGCGACTTCCTTTTCCGCCTTTTCGAGCTCAGGTTCGAGCACGTCGGCCGGGCGCGTGGTGATCGGCGTTTCCCCGCGCGGGTAGCCCTTCAGGGCTTTTTGCTGCACTTCGGGGTCGATGGGGACGGCGGTCTTGCCGTACAGGCCATAGCAGAGATCCTTGACCTGCGCCGTGATCATCTTGTAGCGCTCCTGGGGCGTGTCGAAGAGCACGTTGTTCACGGTCTGGATTCCAACGATCTGGCTGGTGGGCGTGACCAGGGGAACCTGGCCCAGTTCCCGCCGCACGATCGGCAGTTGGCGGAAAACCTCGTCGATCTTGTCGAGGGCATCCATCTCGCGGAGCTGGTTGACCAGGTTGGAGAGCATCCCGCCCGGGGTCTGATGGAGCAGCACGTTGATGTCGATGA
>CAZGQL010000028.1:24499-41020 GCA_964527905.1 uncultured Syntrophobacteraceae bacterium | reverse complement strand
GTTCAGGCAGCTGCCGCGAATCGCCGCAGCGTCCAGGTCACCGATGACCGGCGTTACGCGTCGCTTGTCACTTGTCACCGCCGTGGGATCGAAGGATTACGGCCCGGCCGGTGCCGAGGCGGGAGGACGGATCGCGCCTCAGCGCTGTTTGAGGGCGTTGCGCGCGATCACCAGTCTCATGATTTCGTTGGTCCCTTCGTAGATCTGGGTGATCTTGGCATCGCGCATGTGGCGCTCCATGGGGTAGTCCTTACAATAGCCGTAGCCCCCGAGAATCTGAACGCCTTCGACGGCTGCCCACATGGCCGTGTCCGAAGCGAGAAGCTTCGCCATGGCCGCTTCTTTCTCATAATGCTTATGGTTCTGTTCCAGCCAGGCAGCCCTCAGGGTGAGCAGTTCCGCGGCGTCCAACTGGGTCGCCATGTCGGCGAGCTTCCACTGGATGGCCTGGAACGAAGCAATCGGTCGTCCAAACTGCTCACGCGTCTGGGCGTACTCGATGGCCTCCTCCAAGACGGCCCGTCCGATGCCGATGGCCTGGGATGCGATCCCGATGCGGCCACCATCTAGGGTCGTCAGCATCTGTTTGAACCCTTCGCCGAGCTTGCCCAGCAGGTTTTCCTTGGGAATGCGAGCGTCCTCGAACACCAGTTCCGCGGTGCCGGACGCATTGATGCCGAGCTTTTCCTCGACCGTCCCGACCTTGAAGCCCTTCGTGTTCTGGAGGTCGACGATGAACGAGCTGATCCCCTTGTATCCTTGACTCTTGTCGGTCACGGCGGCCAAGACGCAGTAACTGGCCACGTTGCCGTTGGTGATGAATTTCTTGGTGCCGTTGATCACCCATTCATTCCCGTCCAGGATGGCCGTGGTCGCCATCTTGGCGGGGTCGGACCCGGCACCGGATTCGGTGAGGCCGTAGCAGCCCAGAGCTTCGCCGCTCGCAACCGGGCGGAGGTACTTTTGCTTCTGCTCCTCGGTCCCATAGGTGTAGACGGGAAAATTGTAGAGGCTGTTGCACACGCTCATGATCACGCCGCACGAGGCGCAGGCCTTGGAAATCTCGATGGTGGCGAGCGCGTAGCAGATGTAGTCCATGCCGGCTCCGCCGTATTCCTCGGGGATGGTGACCCCGAAAAAGCCGTTTTCCCCCATCTTGGCGACGATTTCGGCGGGATGTCGGTGGGTGCGGTCCAGTTCAGCCGCAACGGGCTTGATCTCGCGCTCGGCGAACTTCCGTGCCATGTCCTGGATCATTTGTTGTTCTTCGGTCAGTTGGAAATCCATTACAGTTCCTCCGCTTGGAAATGATCCTCGTCATGACCATGCGTTGTCTCCCGGCTCCGGACGTTCACCGAACCCAGGTCGTCGCGCACAGCCCACTTCAACTGGAAAGGGATCCCTTGAAAACCGGTTTGCGCTTCTCGAGAAACGCGGCCACGCCTTCCTTCGCGTCCTGGCTCGCGAACGCGTTCCCAAACGCCTCGGCTTCGAGGGCGCATCCGTTTCTCAAATCCACATCGAACCCCCGGTCGGTAACATATTTGATCGCCCGCAGGGCTCCAGGGCTCTTGAGCGCCAGCTGTCCCGCCACCTTCATTGTTTCTTCCAAGAGTTGATCGGCCGGAAAGACCTTGGCCGCCAGACCGAGCTCCCTGGCCTGCTGGGCGTCGATCATCTCGCCCGTCATGCAAAGCTCCTTGGCCTTGGCGCGCCCCACCAGGCGCGAAAGCCGCTGGGTGCCTCCGAACCCCGGGATGATGCCCAGGTTGATCTCGGGCTGACCGAACTTGGCCTTGTCCGAGGCGTAAATGAAATCGCAACTCATGGCGAGCTCGCACCCGCCGCCGAGGGCGAATCCGTTGATGCAGGCGATGACCGGCTTGGGAAGGCTCTCGATCTTAAAGAAGATCTCCTGTCCGCGCTCGGCGAACTGTCTGGCCTGGAGGGGGTTCATCTTGGGAAACTCGGAGATGTCGGCACCGGCCACGAAGGCCTTGTCGCCGGCACCCGTCAGGACGAGCACGCGCACGTCGTCGTCGGTTCGGACCTTCTCCAGTACGTCGTTCACTTCTTCGAGGGTGGCGGGGTTGAGGGCATTGAGCGCCTTGGGGCGGTTGAACGTGAGCAGCCCCACACCATTTTGGACCTCGAAAAGAATATTCTCGTATGCCATGGCAAAGCTCCTCCTGCTTGTCGTCGCGATACTCGTGCGCTGCTGGGGCCCCGCGGGATAGAAACCGGCACGCCGTTCACTTGGTCTTGTCGGGTCAGTCACCCTCCTGACCCTCCTCGAGGGGAGAATCTGGGGCAGACCCCGTGAAATCAAAATGGACAAAGCCCTAGGGGCGCTCCACGGCGATGGCGGAGCCCTGTCCCCCGCCGATGCAAAGGGTGGCCAGGCCCTTCTTGGCATCCCGCTTTTGCATTTCATGGAGCAAGGTCGTCAGGATACGGGCGCCGGAGGCGCCGATGGGGTGCCCGATGGCGATGGCTCCCCCGTTGACATTCACCTTCGACAGATCCCAGCCCATCTCGCGGTTGACGGCGATGGCCTGTGCCGCGAAGGCTTCGTTGGCTTCGATGAGATCGAGATCCGACGTTGTCCAGCCGGCTTTGGCCAAAGCCTTTTGGCTCGCACGGATGGGACCGATGCCCATGATGGAAGGATCGACGCCGCTGGAGGCGTAGCTGCGAATGACGGCCATCGGTTTAAGCCCGAGGGAGGCGGCCTTTCCAGCGCTCATGACGATCAGGATCCCGGCGCCGTCGTTGATGCCGGAGGCGTTGCCGGCCGTAACGGTGCCGTTGGACGTGAAGGCCGGCTTGAGCTTGCTCAGGGCCTCCAGGGTGGTGCCGAAGCGTGGATGCTCGTCGGTGTCGAACAGAACCGTGGCTCCCTTGCGCTGAGGAATTTCCACCGGGACGATCTCATCCTTGAATCGGCCGGCCTTGATCGCGGCTTCGGCCTTCTGCTGGCTGGCCAGGGCGAACTCATCCTGCTCCTGTCGACTGACGTTGAACTTTGCCGCCACGTTTTCCGCCGTGTTGCCCATGTGGTACCCGTTGAAGGCGTCCCAGAGTCCGTCGAGAATCATCAGGTCCACCAGCTTGCCTTCGCCCATCCGCTGGCCCCAGCGCGTCCCCGGCAGGGCGTATGGGGCGGCGCTCATGTTTTCGATGCCGCCGGCCACCACGACCTCGGCATCCCCCACCTGGATCGCCTGGGCGGCGAACATGACGGACTTGATCCCCGAAGCGCACACTTTGTTGATGGTCACGGCGGGCACTTCCTTGGGAAGACCAGCGTGGATGGCCACCTGGCGCGCCGGATTTTGCCCGAGGCCCGCCTGGAGCACGTTGCCCAGGATCACTTCGTCCACCTGGCTCGGATCCAGCTGGATTCGGTTCAAGGCCTCCTTGAGGGCGATGACGCCAAGGGTGACGGCGGGAACGGCGCTGAGGGACTTGCCGAAGCTGCCGACGGGGGTTCGTACCGCACAAACGATCACAGCCTGTTCCATGGGTTCCTCCATCTTCCGCTTGAGAATGAGCGCACTGAAACGAGCTTCACAAGGATTGACCGGCGGTGGGCCAAGCAATGCGTGGATTCCGCCCGGTAAAGTCGAATACTTATAGGAAACCGGTCTGTTTTTGTCAAACCAATTGCTTCATGATCAAACCTCGGGATTTCGGTTTCCCGTCGGTCGAAGGGGACGAATCATTTCAAGCAGAACCGCAGCGACGGGTGGTCGCATCCCAGCAGTTCGCGGCTGAAACGGGCCAGGTTGTCCTGGGGGCCGATGGCGATGAGGGTGTCGGCTTCACGCAGGGTCTCGGTCGGCGCTGGGTTGTAAATCATTTCACCGGATTCGCGCTTGATGGCCACGATGATCAGATTGTAACCGCTGCGGATTCCGGACCCCATGAGATCCTTTCCCACCAGTTCGGCGCCCGGAGGGATGGGGATCTCTTCCATGCACAGTTCCATGCCCTCCCCTGAAAGCGCCAGTTCCAGGAAGTCGGTGACGGTCGGTCTCAGGATATTCTGCACGATCCGGGTGGCGCCGCTCGCATAAGGGGAAACCACCCGATCGGCGCCGGCTTTCAAAAGGCGTTTTTCGCTGCCGGGCGTGCTGGCGCGGGCGAAGATCTGGAGATCCCGGTTCAAATCCCGAGAGGTGAGGACGATGAAGACGTTATCGGCATCGCGGGCCACCACTGAAATGACGCCCTTGGCCCGGGTCGTGCCGACGGCGATGAGGTTTTCCTCCTCGGTCGCGTCTCCCACGAGAAAGGGGATGCCTTTGTCCTGCAAGCGTTGGGTGAGAGCAGGGTCCTTTTCGATGACCACCAGGGGGACGTTGAAGCGGGAAAGCTCCTCCTGGATGACCTGTCCCATTTGCCCATAGCCGCAAATGACATAATGCTGGTGAAGCTGTTCCAGTATCCGGGTCAACCTGCGCCTCCTGTACATTTCCATAAGGTTGCCGTCGAGCAGCAGCTGGCTGAAATAAGCCAAATGGTAGGCCACAAAGCCAGCCCCCGTCATGATCAAAAAAATGGTGAAAAGGCGCCCGATCGGGCTGAGGGGCTTGGTTTCACCGAATCCGACCGTGCTGAGGGTGATGACCGTCATGTAGAAGGCATCGATGAAGGAAAACTCCTCGAGGATCATGTATCCCGCCGTTCCGAACCCCAACAGCCCTAGTAGGAGGAAGATGAGCAGGGAGGCATTGCGGAAGCTGACCGAACGGTAAGTGCTCTTCATGGTATTCGAAACCTTCCTCGTCCGTGGAAGGAGGGGGTTGGCGGCTGTTTTTCCTTTTTCCCTTTACGTTGCGGCTGGAAACGTGGTAGAGGCTGTCCGCGACGGTCCAAAGTCAAACGCTACCACCACTTGCATCGCGGAGTCAAACGGCTGATGGGGAGGCAGGATGCCGCTATTGGGCCCGAGGGGGGTCCCTTGTGCCCGAGGTCGCGAGGCAGTTCCGGCCAACGCCGGCGCGTGAACCGACCCGATTCAGCGTCAGAAACGACAGGCTTGCATCATTTTTCACTTGACAAGAACAGGCTCCCCTCTATAATCACCTTGCAAAATATTGCACAAGCGGGGAAGTGTGTGCCGTCGCGGGTCCCCTCGTGCGGCAAGAGTCAAACCCTTTCAATCAATTAGGAGAAGGAAAGATGTCCAAGCTGGTTCCTCCCCATGGAAAAGAGAAGAAGCTGAAACCGTTGTTGCTCGAAGGCGCCGCCCTTGCCGCCGAAAAGGAAAAGGCGAAGACGCTGAAGGTGGTTCCCATGACCAGCCGTGAGGCATCCGACCTCATCATGCTCGGCATCGGCGCATTCACTCCCCTGGATGGCTTCATGGGCTACGATGACTGGAAGGGTACCTGCGCCAACTACACCATGGCGGACGGCACCTTCTGGCCGATCCCCATCACGCTTTCCGCCGACAAGTCCCTTGCCGACAGCATCAAGATCGGTGAGGAAGTCGCGCTGCTCGACGAGGAGAACAACGAGATTCTCGGCACCATGAAGGTGACCGAGAAGTACACCATCGACAAGGAGTACGAGTGTAAGCAGGTGTTCTGGACCAACGACGCCGAAGGCCATCCGGGCGTCCAGAAAGTCATGGCCCAGAAGGAGATCAACCTGGCCGGTCCCGTGAAGGTGATCAGCGAGAGCTTCTACCCCACGGAATTCGCTAACGTGTATCAGCGCCCCGCCGAGGCCCGCAAGATTTTTGAAGAGAAGGGCTGGAAGACGGTGGCGGCATTGCAGCTGCGCAACCCGATGCACCGGAGCCATGAGTTCCTGGCCAAGATCGCCGTCGAAGTCATGGATGGTCTCTACATTCACCAGCTGATCGGTAAGCTCAAACCCGGCGACATTCCCGCGGAAGTTCGCGTGAAGGCCATCGACGTGCTCGTCGAGAACTATTTCGTGAAGAACACGGTCATTCAAGGCGGTTACCCGGCGGAAATGCGCTATGCCGGTCCACGTGAAGCCCTCCTTCATGCCGTTTTCCGTCAAAATTACGGCTGCAGCCACCTGATCGTCGGCCGCGACCACGCCGGCGTGGGTGACTACTACGGCCCCTTCGACGCCCAGAAGATTTTCGACGAGATTCCTTCCGGCGCCCTGGTGCTGCAACCGCTGAAGATCGACTGGACATTCCATTGCTTCAAATGCGGCGGCATGGCCTCCATGAGAACCTGCCCGCACGGCAAGGAAGACCGGCTCCTCCTTTCGGGGACCATGGTTCGCAAGACGCTCTCCGAGGGCGGCGAGCTGCCCAAGGAATTTTCCCGTCCGGAAGTGGTCAAGGTCCTTCAGGAGTACTACCAGGGTCTCGAGGAAAAGGTCGAGATCAAGCTGCATGGCGCGGCCACGGGTGAAGTGAAGAAGTAACGAACCAAGTTGAAGCAGCGACAGCATAAACCTGGGGATTTACCCAAGAGCTTGCCCCCTCGAAGGCCGCTTACGGCCTGGCCAGGAGGGGGCGGGCCTCGTCTTGAGAAGGGAGGTGTGAGGCTTCAGGCAAGGGACTGCAACACACGGAAGCAAGTCGGCTGAAGAACACGGAACAAACTCTTAGGAGGTAAGGCTATGCCAAGTTTTGTAATGACCGAGAAGTGCGATGGTTGCAAGGGGCAGGATAAGACTGCTTGCATGTATATATGCCCCAATGACCTGATGATGCTCGACAAGGAAAGAATGAAGGGCTACAACCAAGAGCCCCAGTACTGCTGGGAATGCTACTGCTGCGTGAAGATCTGCCCCCAGCAGGCCATGGATGTCCGCAGCTATCAGGATTTCGCTCCGATGGGCGCCGCCTCCACGCCGCTCAGAGGCAGCGAGGACATCATGTGGACCATCACCTACCGGGATGGCCGCATCAAACGCTTTAAGTACCCCACCCGGCGCACGCCCGAGGGTTCGATTAAGCCCTTTGATGGCTTCCCCGAGGCCAACCCGGCTGATCTGAACAATCAGTATCTGCTTGGTGAGCCCGACATCATGGGTGTCAAAGAACTCTGCGTACTTAAGAAATAAATAAGGAGATCGCAAATGAGAGATTTCGCTACAACGGTTGTTGAGACCGATGTGTTGATCCTGGGTGGTGGTATGTCCGGCTGTGGCGCGGCGGTGGAAGCTGCCTACTGGGCGAAGCCGCTGGGCTTGAAGGTCACGATGGTCGACAAGGCCGCCATCGACCGCAGCGGTCCCGTGGCGATGGGTCTGTCCGCCATCAACACGTACATGGGTCTGGACGGCAAGGTCACCATGAACCCCCGTCAGCCCGAGCGCTTCGTGGAATACGTGACGAACGACCAGATGGGTCTGATGCGCCAGGACATGGTGTATGACATCGCCCGCCACGTCGACTCGTCCGTGAAGCATTTCGACAAATGGGGTCTGCCGATTTGGAAGGATGAGGCCGGCAATTACGTGAAGTCCGGTGAGTGGCAGGTCATGATCGCCGGTGAGAGCTACAAGATCCTCGTGGCCGAAGCGGCCAAGGCGGCCCTGAACGCTCTGGGCGACAAGGGCGAGCTCCTCGAGCGCGTCATGATCACCCATCTGCTCAAAGACGAGAAGGAAGACAACCGGATCGCCGGCGCCGTTGGCTTCAGCGTCCGCGAGGACAAGTTCTACGTCTTCAAGTCCAAGGTCACCATCTGCCTCCTGGGTGGTGCGGTGCACGTGTTCCGTCCCCGGTCCCAGGGTGAAGGCTTCGGCCGTTCCTGGATGCCTCCGTTCGTCAACGGCTCGGTGTACGCCCTCGTGCTCGAGAACGGCGGCGAGCTGACCCAGATGGACAACACCTTCGTTCCGCCGCGCTTCAAGGATTCCTACGGCCCGGTCGGCACGTTCTTCCTGCTGTTCAAGACCCCGGCCCTGAACGGCTATGGCGAGCCGTACGTGGGTGGCTATCCGGAAGAGCTGAAGAAGTGGAATCCCTATGCGGATGCCAAGCCGACCCCGACCCCGATGAGAAACTACGAAATGATTCTCTGTGCGAAGGAAGGCAAGCTTCCGTTCCTGATGCACACGGAAAAGGTCGTGGAGCGCTTCAAGCAGGAAATCAGCGATCCGAAGGAATTGAAGAAGAAAATCAAGATGTATGAGAGCGAAGCCTGGGAAGACTTCCTGGATATGACCATCCAGGGTGCGACCAACTGGGCCGCCCACAACATCGATCCGCTAGAGAAACCGATGGAACTGCAGATGTCCGACTCGGTGTTCATCGGCTCCCATGCCTGCTCCTGCGGCGCCTGGTGCTGTGGTCCCTCGGATCTGATGCCCAAGGAATACGCGGAGACCTTCCCCGAGCAGTACAACTGCATGACGACCATCAAGGGTCTGTTCACGGCCGGTTGCGGCGTGGGCGCCTGCGCCCACAAGTTCTCCAGCGGCTCCCACGTTCAGGGCCGGATCGTCGGCAAGTCCGTGGTCAAGTATGTCAATGACCACAAGGACTACGTCCCGACGGTGTCCGATGCCCAGATCGCCAAGCTGAAGGAAACCGTTTTCAAGCCGATGGCCTGGTTCGAGCAGCACAAGAACTTCACCACGCAGCCCGACGTCAACCCGAACTACATCTCCCCGCACAACTACCTGTTCCGCCTCCAGAAGATCATGGGCGAGTACTGTGGCGGCTGGGAGACCGGTTACGGCACGTCCGACAAGCTGCTCGAGATCGGTATCTGGAAGCTTGGCATGCTGCTGGAAGATGCCGAGAAGCTCGCGGCCAAGGACGCTCACGAGCTGATGCGTGCCTGGGAAGCCTACCATCGCTCCGTCGTCGGGATGGCCTGCGCCCACACGAGAATGGCCCGCAAGGAGTCCCGTTGGCCGGGTTACTACTACAAGCATGACTATCTGAAGCTGGATACCGGCAAGAACGTGTTCCTGAACGTGAAGTGGGACAAGGCCAAGAATGAGTGGACCGTGTTCGAGCGGCCCATGATCAATCTGATCTAGTCTCAGCCGGTATTCCACGTCGTTGGTAAGGGGGGCGACCCGTCATGGGTCGCCCCTAACCATTTGTGAAGGGTCTCTCGGTCTTGCCGCCGATCAACCACTCCTCAACCATTGCGAGACATCCATATGAAGGAAGAACGTACCGAAAAAGTCTTGTTCACCCTGGACGAGAAGTTTCAATTCGCCTGTCATCAAGGATTGGAGTGCTTCAACCGATGTTGTCGAGACCTCAATATCTTTCTGACCCCCTATGATGTCCTGAGGTTAAGACGGGCCACAGGGCTTTCCTCCCAGGAGTTTTTGCAGAAGCATACGGAGACCTTCCTGGGAGAAGACGGGATTCCCCTGGTGGTGCTCAAGATGTTGCCGGATGACAAGGAAAGCTGCCCGTTTGTGACCCCAGATGGGTGTAGCGTGTATGCGGATCGCCCCTGGTCCTGCCGCATGTATCCCGTTTTCCCGATGTCTCGCGAGGAAGTGGAATTCCTGATCGAAAAACTACCGACCTGCCTCGGACTTCAAGAACCGAGGGCGCTTAGCGTAAGGCAGTGGAAGGAAGAGCAGGATATTGTCACCTACGACAAGATGAACAAACCATATAAAGATATTACACAGCATGAGTTCTTTCAGTATGGTAATGTTCTTGACTCTGGAAAAGCCAAGCTGCTTTATACAGCTTGTTATGACCTTGATACATTCAGAAAGCTTATTTTTGAAAGTCGATTCCTTGAAAAATATGATGTAGAGGATGAGACGATCGAACGGATGCGAAACGATGACGAGGAATTGTTGAATTTCGCCTACCGATGGATCCGATTCAGTTTGTTCTCTGAAGACACCTTGCGGCTCCGGGACAAAGATATGGATAAGCTTCTCCATTCCAGGCTCAAGACACCCTCCAGCTGAACAGACCCGGATCGCTCCGTTTCTCGGCCGAGCGTGCCCACGCCTATCCCCTTTTGGCGCCGGTGGGACGAATTGTCTCGCGGCGGCGATTATGCCGTGGTCATTTTAGAATGAGGTGGTTACAATAGCCGCGTTCGATGGACCCACCCGATCGGGACAGATGGGACGTCCGGTCTGTCCTGCTCTGCATCGAAGAACTCCTGGATCCGCCGCCGAAGGCGCGAACTTCCCGGCCGTCGGGGCATGCTCGACCTCAGTATTGTTGGAGACAGAAAGGATTGAATCATGCTGCCGAGTACCAAGTATGTGGAACCCGTAGAGCGGACATTGGACTCAAAGTTCAAGTTCAGGTGTCACAAGGATATCAGTTGCTTCAACAAATGCTGTAGACATACAGACATGCTTCTGACTCCATATGACGTTTTGAGGATGAGAAAGCGCCTGGGGCTGTCCTCGGAGGAGTTCCTGAAAAAGTACACCTATACACACATTGATGAAGCTTCGTCACACCCGTTCGCCGTTCTCAAGATGTCGGAGGACGAGCACGCGCAATGCCCATTCCTGACCTCCGAGGGTTGCAGCATCTATGAAGATCGTCCCGCCAACTGCCGATACTACCCGGTTGGCAAGGGGCTGATGATGAAGGCCGCCGAGGCCGGGCCCGTGCCGGAGGAATTCTTTTTCTTCATCCGCGAGCCGAATTGCTGCGGGTACGAGGAAGACAGCGAGTGGACCATCGATTCATGGCGTCATGAGCAGGGGGTCGACGTCTACGATGAAATGAACCGAGAATGGGCTCAAATCCAATTGAGACGTGACAATCCCGGTCGGCCGAAGTTGGATAAGAGCCAACAGCCCCTCATTTACATGGCGAGTTACGATCTGGACCGATTCAGGCGGTTCATCTTCGAGAGCGGATTCCTCAACATGTTTGAAGTGGATCCGGAAGAGGTCGAGAGCATCAGGACGGATGACATTGCCCTCATGAAGTTCGGATTCAAGTATCTTAAGTATATCCTGATGTTGGAAGAAACTTTGAAGATTAAGGAAGAGCACCTCAAGCCCGCTGGGCAGAAGACCTGATTGTTCGGAGGAGGTTCGGCCTCTCAGGCTGTTATTCGAGGGAGCATTTCGCCGCCATAGGGCAGGGAGGGGGTGTTGGTGCTTCTCCCTGCCCCTGCCATTTCCGATAGATCATTATCAGCGTTTGCGGCGCTGGGATCCGGTTGCGCTACCATTTCTCAGTAGATGTACTTCTCGCTCAGCTTGGCCTCCATCTCGATCGCGCCCGGTTCCCAGTCGCTCGGACATTCGTGCTTGAGCCCTTCGATCCTATGTTCAAGCTCCTCGGTGAACATGTGCAGGTCCCTGACCTGGTCGATGATCTTGGCTTTATCGCCGGAGGAGACTGTGTCGATTCGTGCCACCACCTCGCCGAGTTTGGCCTTCCAGCCTCCGAGCTCGGCCGCGAGATTGTCACAATACTGGTCCATGCCTTTCATGGTGCTCTCCTCTGTTGGGCCCCTCCTTTCAAAGGTTTTCGGCCACACGGTACGGACTTCCAATGCCTGTCCGGACCTCCTTAACTATTCTGCCCCTTAACACAATCACAGCTGTGGGGTCTGTCAAGGCCGGGTTGGACCACTTCACCCGTATCCCGCGCCGGGGTCTCGTGTCGATGGCCCCTGAGCGATTCCAGGATTTCCAGTTGAAAATACTTTCACAAATCGAGTAACTTAGAGCCTTTCTGCAAAAGGCCGTCCCAAGCCCACGAACGGAGCACGGAGTGGGGTGCGGTATGTGCGGTGTGCAGGGGTGATCCATTTGACCACGGAGGACATTCAATGGCTGATGCGCTTGATGGAAACCGGAGCATTCTTGTGGTGGGAAGCGGCATGAGCGGCTTGAGTGCCGCTCTGGAAGCCGCTGAGGCGGGCTTCCAGGTCTACCTGGTGGAAAAGGAGCCATACCTTGGCGGCCGGGTGGCCCGGATGAACAAATACTTTCCCAAGCTGTGCCCACCGAACTGTGGGTTGGAGATCAACTTTCGCCGGATCAAAAACAACCCGCTCATCCGATTCTTCACCATGGCCCGCGTCGAGAAGATCGCGGGTCAGGCGGGAAACTTCGATGTGACCCTCACCCTTTCGCCCCGCTACGTCAACGAGAAGTGCACCGGCTGCGGATTGTGTGAATCGGCAGCCTCCACGGAGATACCCGACGCCTTCAATTACGGTCTGAGCACGGTCAAGGCCGCCTATCTGCCCCATGAGTTTGCCTTCCCGTTTCGCTACGTGGTCGCCCCAGAGGTGATCGGAACGCCGGAAGCTGCGGCCATCCAGGCGGCCTGTCCCTACGGCGCGGTCGATCTGGACATGAAGGTGCAGCAGTTCGATCTCAAGGTCGGTGCCATCGTGTGGGCTACGGGGTGGGCGCCCTATGAGGCGGACAAAATCCCCTACTACGGTTTTGGGAAGCACAAGAACGTGATCACCAACGTCATGATGGAGCGTCTTGCCTCGGCGAACGGCCCCACCGGCGGCAAAATCGGAAGACCTTCGGATGGTGGAGAGGTCAAGAAGGTGGCCTTTGTCCAGTGTGCCGGCTCCAGGGATGAGAATCATTTGGCTTACTGTTCGGGCGTCTGCTGTCTGGCTTCCCTCAAGCAGGCCACGTACGTGCTGGATCAGGACCCCGACGCCAGGGTCACGATGTTCTATATCGACATCCGCGCCCTTGGCAAGTACGAGGACTTCTTCATGCGGGTCCAGGCCGACGAGCGACTGACGTTGATCAAGGGTAAAGCCGGGGAGATCACCGAGGATTCCCAAACGGGTCTGGTCACCGTGCAGGTGGAGGACCAGGCCACGGGCCAGATCCTCAAGGACCAGTTCGATCTGGTCGTCTTGGCCACGGGCATGGTTCCGGGAACGGCAACGGAGAAGATCCCGGCTGAGGCCGCTTACGACGAAAACGGGTTCCTTCTGGCGAACCAACCTGTCCCAGGAATCATCGGAGCCGGGTGCGTGCGGAAACCGGCGGATGTGTCGGCAAGCGTCCAGGATGCGACGGCGGCAGCTCTCAAGGCCATTCAGGCGACATGCAGGAGGTAGTTCCTATGGATACGAAGATGGGTGTCTACATTTGCACGGGATGTGGACTGGGCGACGCTCTGGATATGGACGCTCTGGCCCAGGTGGCCACGGGTGAGCACAAGGCCCCGATCTGCAGGCAGCTTCCGTTCCTGTGCGGAGCCGACGGGGTCGGGAGCATCCGGTCGGACATCGAGAAGGAAGGGGTCAATGCCCTGGTGATCGCGGCCTGCTCGCCACGGGTGATGACGGATGTATTCGATTTCGGTCCGGACAAGGTGCTGGAGCGTGTGAACCTGCGCGAACAGGTGGTATGGTCCCATCCGGCCAACGATGAGGACACGCAGATGATGGCCGAGGATCAGCTCCGCATGGGTCTCACCAAGGCCAAGGAAATGCAGCCCCTCGAACCATTCCTTGCCGAGGACCTCAGCAAACGGATCCTGGTGGTGGGGGGAGGGCTGGCGGGGCTGACCGCCGCCAACGAAGTCGCCAAGGCCGGCTATGAGGTGGTGCTGGTGGAAAAGAGCGACCAGCTCGGCGGGTACCTCAAAGACGTGTTCAAGCTGGCTTCCTCCCAACCGCCGTATGATGAGCTGCGCGCCAACGGGCTCGACGATCTGGTGCAGGAACTCACGGGCCGCGCGGGGGTCAAGGTGTACACTCAGGCGGCCATCGCCGAAATCTCCGGCGCCCCCTGCCTCTTCGACGTGAAGATCCGCCAAAACGGAGGGGAGGTGTCGGAGCGCGCCGGGGCCATCATCATGGCCACGGGAGCGGTGCCCTACGACGCGTCCAAACTGGAGCATCTCGGCTACGGGAAGCATGCCGACGTCATCACGGCACCTCAGTTGGAGGCCATGTTCAAGGCCGGAAGCGTGACCCGTCCCTCCAACGGGCAGCCCGTCGGCAGTGCCGCCTTCATCCTGTGCGCCGGCTCGCGGGATCCCGAGCATCTTCCGTATTGCTCGGCCGCCTGCTGCGTGGAATCCCTTAAACAGGCCAAATACTTCAAGGAAGCCAACCCGCAGACGCCGGTCTACGTTTTCTACAAGGACATCCGGGCCAACGGCAATTACGAACTGCTCTACAAGCAGCTCCAAAAGGATGGGGTGTTCTTCGTGCGCGGGACGGTCACGGGGATCGACGATGACGGCTCCGGCGCCCTGGTGGTGACGGCCGACGATGTGCTGACCCGATCCCCCGTGATGTCCGAGAGCGTGGACCTGGTGGTGCTCGCGACAGGCATGGTTCCCACGAGCGCGCTGGGGGAACCCTTCAAGGCCCAGGCACCCAAAGAAGGCGAAGAGGCGGCGGAAGTTCCCGCCGACACCATTCTGGCTTCCAACATCCTCAACCTGCAGTATCGGCAGGGGCCTGAGCTGCCGGCGCTCAAGTACGGGTATCCGGATTCCCATTTCGTGTGCTTCCCGTATGAATCCCGCCGCACGGGGATCTATCCGGCAGGCTCGGTTCGCGCGCCGATGGACTACAATCGTGCGGTGGACGATGCCACCGGGGCGGCCCTGAAGGCCATCCAATGCGTGGAGATGGTTTCGCAGGGCAAGGCGCTGCACCCGAGGGCGGGGGACACGAGCTATCCGGACTTCTTTATGCAGCGGTGCACCCAGTGCAAGCGGTGCACGGAGGAGTGCCCCTTCGGCGCCATCAACGAGGACGAAAAGGGCAATCCGCTGCCCAACCCCACCCGCTGCCGTCGCTGCGGCGTGTGCATGGGGGCCTGTCCGGAGCGGATCATATCCTTCAAGAACTACTCCGTGGCCATGATCGGCAACGTGATCAAGAACATCAATGTGCCCGACGAATACGAGGAAAAGCCCCGAATTCTGGTGCTTGCCTGTGAAAACGACGCGTATCCCGCCATCGACATGGCGGGGATCCGCCGGCTCTCCTACAACGCCTGGGTACGATTCGTTCCGGTGCGCTGCCTGGGGTCCATGAACCTGGTCTGGATCGCCGATGCCCTCTCCAAGGGCATCGACGGCATCCTGCTTCTGGGCTGCAAGCACGGAGATGACTACCAGTGCCATTTCATCAAGGGCAGCGAGCTGGCCAACATCCGCATGACCAAAATCCAGGAAACCCTGGACCGCCTCCGGCTGGAGTCGGAGCGGGTGCATCTCGAGCAGCTTTCCATTTCCGAGTACAAACGGATCCCGGAGGTGCTGGATGCCTTCGCGGAGAAGATCCAGGGCATGGATCCCAACCCGTACAAGGGTTTCTAGTCCATTTGGAACGAGCACGAGCGGTCATCTAACAGGAGATTTCACATGGAACCGAAAAACGTGTCCCTGGAGATGCGGGACTACATTACGGAAATGGGAGCGGAGACGATCAATTGGTGCATGCAGTGCGGGCTGTGCACCAACCTTTGCCCGTGGCGACTGGTGCCGGGCGAGACGAGTGAGCGTTTCAACATCCGCCACATGCAACGCCTGGGGCAGATGGGCATGGAGGGCTTCGAGGAGGAGACGGTGCTGTTTGCCTGCTCGACCTGTAGCATGTGCCAGAGCAATTGCCCGCGCGGAGTGAAGATCGTGGACAATGTGCGGGCCATGCGCGCCAGCCTCGTCGGAGGGGGCATGACGCCGGCCAACCTGCGGCCGATTCTGGGAAGCGCCCATGCCAATGGAAATCCCTGGTCGGGCCCCCGGGAAAAGCGGAGCGACTGGCAGGCCGGACTGGATGTTCCGGCGTTTGGGCCCGATACGGAGTACTTTCTCTTCGTGTGTTGTCACTCCTGCTACGATCCGCGCAGTACCAAGGTGGCGCGCAGCATTGCCTCGCTGCTCAAGGCAGGCGGCGTGAGCTTCGGCGTGATCGGCAACGAGGAAAGCTGCTGCGGGGAGAGCATGCGCAAGCTGGGCGACGAGGAGCTTTTCCAGAAGCTGGCCCAGTCAAATATTGAGCTCTTCAACGGCAAGGGCGTGAAGAAGATCATCACCACGTCGCCCCATTGCCTCTGGACTTTCAAGAACGAGTATCCCGAACTGGGCGGCGAGTGGGACGTGATCCACTACACCGAGCTCTTGGAACAGCTCGTGGCCGACGGCAAGCTTTCCTTCACGAAGGACGCCGGTAAGAAGGTGGCCTTCCATGATCCGTGCTACCTGGGGCGGCACAGCAGCATCTACGATGCGCCGCGTCGACTCCTGGGGGGCGTTGCGGGCGCAAACGCCGTTGAGTTGAGCCGGAACCGGGAAATGAGTCTTTGCTGCGCGGGTGGCGGTGGGCGCATTTGGGCGGAGGTTCCCATGGGAGAGCGCTTTGGGGAGCTCCGGGTGACGGATGCCCTCGACAAGGGCGCCGCCATGCTGACCACCTCTTGTCCTTACTGCCTGAACATGTTAACGGATGCCTGCAATAGTCTGGGCAAACAGGACGAGCTCGAGATCACCGAACTTTCGGAGATTCTGGCCTCGGCCCTTTAGCGATTCGGGCCGCCGGTCGTTTTGGCCTTCCCGGCCTGCAGCCAGGCTGCACGGGGGGCCGGAGCTTTCCGGACCCA
>CAZGQL010000028.1:12056-24484 GCA_964527905.1 uncultured Syntrophobacteraceae bacterium | reverse complement strand
GCTCATCGTATCGATTCTGGTTCCATCCCAATGCCGTCCGGGGTTTCTCGGGCGGCATTGGATTCAGATCACATGGCCTCACCGATGGGGAGGCATCGCATCCAGTTGAAGGAGCTGCGATGGAATCGAGAGAACCCGTTCAGGATCAGCCTACACTCCGTGCCGCCGACTCGTTTCGTTTCAGCTGCCACGACAACCTCCCCTGCTTCACCCGATGCTGCCGAGACGTCAACATCTACCTGACCCCCTACGATGTCATGCGCCTGCGCCGTGCGCTGGGCATCCCGTCGGGCGAAGTCCTCGAGCGATACACGAGACTCTCACTGGCCGGGGCCCTGAAGCTCCCGTTCGTGCAGCTTCAGATGGACCCCGAGACCCTGCGCTGCCCATTCGTGGCCGATGTTGGCTGCACCGTCTATGGCAATCGGCCGTGGGCCTGTCGCATGTATCCACTCGATCTCGCCGAGCGCGAAGGGGAGTATCGATGCTTCGCGGACAGGGAGCGCTGCCTCGGGCTGCGGGAGCCCGTGGAAACCGTTGTCGGCGACTGGCTCGCAGGCCAGGGCGTCGCGCCTCACCTGGAAATGGATCGGGCCTTCCAGGAAGTCATCCCCAAGGGCTTTCCCACCGATGAACGGATTGGCGACGGCGTGGGAAAGCTCCTCTACCTGGCATACGATCTGGACCGGTTTGCCGGGTTTCTCGAGGACGAGGACTTTCGCCGGTCCTACGATATCGATGACGAGACGCTCACACGGTTGCGGCAAAACGATGAGCTGTTGCTGCGGCTGGCCTTTCGCTACATCCGCCGCGAACTCGAGGAATTGATGGAACTGATGTAAACGGGTCGCCGATTGCATCCTCAGTTCCCCAGTTACGACGCGTTATACACGCGGTCTCCCCTCGCTAAGGTTCGCAACCCCCGCCTGGAAGCCACCGGGCGCTGCTGGCAAGAGGAAAAATCCAAGCCGGAAAAAGCGCATCCGGTTGCGCTTGCGTTTCTGGTCTTCATTGACTGGATCAAACTCTTTTGCTATGAGTGAACGCGACAGGCGCACCGCCGACCGTGCTTGATTCCGCGACCGTTGCGCTCTCATTGTCCTGGCCTTAAGCGCCTGAACTGATTCATACGGTTCTGCCTTCTGATTCTGCCTGGTTTCGCCTGTCTCGATCCGATTCCTAGATCCATGATGATTCCGATTGACATCCTGCGGGCTTGACCCGTGCGTTGTCGTCGAGCCGGCTGGCGTCGACTCGGGCGGGTTGGATGGCCTTGTGCAGGTGTGTGGACCGCCCATGAGGTGGTTCATCCGATGCCCGGGGGATTGCGGCAACGGCGTGAGAGGGCCCCGAAGCTCACTGCCGCGGATGGAGTGCCTGTCGCGAGATGACGTTCGTGAGGGAAGGAGGTGACGGCAGATTCTGGCCTGGCCCAAGGAAGGAACGGACGTGAAAAAACAAGCACACTCGATTGAGGAGGTATCATGAGTCGGGAGGATTATCTTGCCTGGACCAACCAGGCCTTTGACGCGTCGAAAATCTTCTCCAAGCCGGAAGCCCTCCGGGGCATTCGGATTCTCGAGCTGGCCACCCTGATCCTGGGGCCTGCAGTTCCGGATTACCTGGGCGAATTCGGTGCCGAGGTCATCAAGGTGGAGCTGCCCGGGGCGGGCGACACCATGCGGTCGGTGACGCCGTACGGAACGTTCTGGAAGAATACTTCCCTGGGCCAGATGCCGCAGAACCACAACAAGTATCACCTGGCGCTGGACGTCCATTCGTCGGTCGGAGCCGAGATCTTCCGCCGTCTGGCTCAGCGCTGCGACGTGGTGGTCGAAAACCTCCGGGCCGGTACGATGGATCGCTGGGGCATCGGCTATCAGCAGCTTCGGGAAGTCAATCCCAAGATCATCTACATTGCTCTCAATGGCTTCGGGCAGTGGGGCGGTTACGCCGAAGGGCGCGCCTCCTACGATGCCGTGGCCCAGACGGTCAGCGGACTTCTGGCCACGACGGGATTCCCGGGCCGGTTGCCGCTCAAGACCGGGGTGTTCATCGGCGACTATTTCGGAGCCCTCATGGGAGCCATCGGGGTCCTTGCGGCGCTCCACTACCGCGATCGGACGGGTGAAGGGCAATTCATTGAAATCTCCCAGGGGGAGGGACTGATGCGGCTCCTGGATTGGAGCTGGATCTACTATCACCTCGAGAAGTTCAACCGACCGCGGACGGGAAATCGGGACCTGGCCATCTGCCCCTCGGACGTCTTCTTGTGCAAGGACGGTCCGGTGGCGCTCTCGGCCGGGACGGACGAGGAGTTCCGTAACCTTTGCCAGGCGATGGGACAGCCCGAGCTGGCGGAAAACCCACGCTTCGCCGATGTCCTCACACGGCTCAAGGAAGAGAACGCGGTTTCGCTGCTCGAGATCATCGCCGAGTGGGCCAAGACCAAGACCGTCGCCGAAATCGACAAGTTGGGGGTGGAATATGGGTTCGCTTCATCTCCCATCCTCAATGTGAAGGACCAGTTCGAATCGCCCCACTTCCGGGCCCGTGCGACGATCTTCGAATATGAAGACCCGATCCTGGGCAAACTGACGGAGGTGGGCTCGCCCGCCAAGCTGTCGGCGACCCCCGGCCGTCTCAAGTGGGCCAACAAGCCCGTGGGCATGGACAACGAATACGTTTTGCGCAAGTTCCTCGGGCTGCGGACGTACCAGATCCAGGCGCTGGCGGAGAAAAAGATCATTGGGAAGTGGGTTGAGAATCCTCCTGGAAGGAAGCCGCCCGCGGACTGGGACGGCAAAGCCGGCATCATCATGTAACCGACCGGAACTGCTTCCGAGGCACCCATTGAGAGGAGACACAGCCCATGGAAATTCCCAAGATTCAGACGGTACTGCCCTATGAAGATTTCCCCGTGGAAGCGGATCGCACGTGGGTCGACTGGATCCGTGAGGCGGACGACCCCAGGAAGAACCACCTCAAGCCCGAGGCGCTCGATGACTTGCTCGTTCTGGACGTGAGCGAGGGGTGCATCGGCGGCCTCTTCGCCTCGTCGATCCTGGCGGAGTTTGGGGCCGACGTGATCCGGGTCGAAGCTCCCGGTGGAGATCCGGCCCGCAAGTTCTCACCCTTCGGTTACCTGTATAAAGGTACCGGTCTTGGCTACCTGATGGAAGGGCGCAACAAGTACCACATCACGCTGAACCTGGCGAAGCCCGAGGCCCAGGAGGCCCTGCGTCGCCTTGCGGCCCAGGCCGATGTGCTCATCGAGAGCTTCAAGCCTGGCGTTATGGACGACTGGGGTTTGAGCTACAGACACCTGAAGGAGATCAATCCACGCCTGATTTACGCCTCCCTTTATACCTACGGCCATTTCGGCCCCGATGCCGGCTGCGGAAAACCCAATTCCGACATCTGTGACCAGGCCCGCTCGGGTGTCATGGCCGTGACCGGCGAGCCGGAAGGTCCCGATGGGTTCAAGCCCTGGAACGTCCCGACGAAGGAAGGCAATTGGATGGGCTGGTACGCCGGCGGCGCTTGGCTCACGTTCGGCATTCTGACGGCCCTTCATTACCGCGAGAAGACAGGGCAGGGGCAGATGGTGGATGTCGCTCCCCCCGATGCCGAGCTGCGCTTCTGCGACTACCACGTCCAGTACTACCATGCCACGGGCAGCATTCGTGGCCTGGTGGGCGCCTACGATAGCTCGGTGTTTCCGTACACCATCGTCAAGACCAAGAACGGCTACAGCTTCATCGCCGGGTTCAGCGACCCGAACTGGGAGGGGTTGACTAACATCATGAAGAACCCGGAGCTCCGCGCCAAGTTCCCAACGATTTTCGACCGCCTGAACAAGGAAAACCAGCCCCTGATCCACCAGGCAATCGAGGAGTGGTCGCAGAACTACACCGGTCAGGAAATCCTGGATATGGTTCAGGATTACGTGCTGAACCGCCGTGGGCCGGGGATCGTCGCGACGGCCTGGATGACCGACATCAAGGAAACCTTTGAGGATGAAGTCTGGTGGGAGCGTGGGGTGTTCGAAAAGGGCACCGACCCGTATTACGGCGATGTGGCTTTCCAGGCACCGCCTTGGAAGATGACCCTGACCCCCCCGCGAGTCAAGTGGATGTGCCGCCCCGTGGGTGGGGACAACGAATTCATTTTCCTGAAGTATCTGGGCATCGGAAAGGAAAAGCTCAAAGAGCTCGAAAAGAAGAACGTTATCTAGCAAGCACGCCGAGAGCTCGCGAAATCGTCGCTCCGGCATGCCCCAACCCGGAATCCATGGCGTCATGTCCTCCGCCGGCTCCCGACGTCGACCGCGGGAGCCGGCGGGGCTGGACCCGGTCGGTGAGACTTGGGAACTGCCGGGCCTCGGCACTGCGCCATGCAATAAGGTGACCATGCTTCTCATGCGTCATCCCCGCATGCTCTTGGCGGGGATCCAGTCGTTTGCACGCACCTGGATTCCCGCCTTCGCGGGAATGACGATCCATTCGGACATCCTTCGTGCGGCGGTTTGCTTAGGGGCATTCCAGAACCAACGATGCCGAGATCGGTCGGGGGATCTTACAGATCCTTCGCGATCGCGACGAAGAAAGTCGTTCCCGACGCCTCGCCAGGCTCGACCCAAACTCCGCCTCCATGGCGCTCCGCCATCTCCTTGACGATGGCGAGCCCCAAACCGGTCCCTTCGATTCCGCTCGAATTCCTCTGGCGTTGAAAAGGGCCAAAGATCCGGTCGGAGTCTTCCCGCTGGATTCCTACCCCATTGTCGGAGACCGAGAGGATGTGACGGTCGTCTGTTTCCGAATACCCGATCCGTATTTGACTCAGCTGTTCCCCGCCGTACTTGAGGGCGTTGTCGACCAGGTTCCTGAGGATGCGGAGCATGGACATCCGATCGGCCCGGATTTCGGCGTCGTCGAACGGCTGGATCCATTCAATCCGTCGCACACTCAACCGTGCGGAGAATTCTTCGTACACGATGCGCAGAATCTCACTCACCTTGATCGGCTCGATGTGGATGGGGGCTTCCTTGGCCATGGCGTATATGTTGATTTCCTCGACCAGGGCCGCCACGTGCTCGGACGCCTTCAAGATCTGGTCGCAGTAGTTCCTGCCGCGTTCATCCAGCAGGTCCCGGTACTTCATGTGCAAGAGCTTGGTGATGCCGTAGATGCCGATGGCGGGGCTCTTGAGATCGTGGGCCACGGAATAGGCAAAAAGCTTCAACTTCTCGTTGCTCTCGCGCAGCGCCTCCTCGGCTCGCTCCCGCTCGGCGATTTCCCTCAAGAGCTCTTCGTTGGCCTGCGCCAACTCGGCCGTGCGCTCCCGCACGCGCTGTTCCAGTTCGTCATGGGCTCGCCGGAGGGCTTCCTCCGCGTGCTTGAGGTCCGTGATGTCCACGTTGACGCCCACGAGACCCGCGATGTTCCCTTCCGCGTCCGTGAAGGTGGCTCGGTTCACCATGACCTCGTGGGTGAGTCCGTCCGCGAAAAGGAGCGCGCTCTCGAAGATCTGCTCTCCCGGCTCCTCGAAGAGCTCTCGGTCCATGCGACTGTATTTCTCCGCCAGTTCCCGTGGCATGAGATCGAAGACCGTCTTGCCGACGATCTCCTCGCGCTTCGCGCCCAAGCGCTGCTCGAAGGCCTTGTTGCATCCCATGTACCGACCCTCCGTGTCCTTGTAGAAAATCGGGTTGGGAATCGTGTCGATGAGGGTTTGAAGGAAATGCAACTGATCCTGAAGCTCCTTTTCCGCTCGCTTGCGATCGGAGATGTCCTCGATAATGCCGATGCCCCCCAGGACGGTATTGTCCTCGGAAAAGACGGGGCCGTACTCAGCCTTGAGGGGCGTCACCTTGTCGGTGAGCACGGAGCGGTAATAGCCTTCGTAATGACCCGGCTTCCCGGCCAGGCAGTCCTGGATGGCCGAAAGCATGTCCGGGTCCTCGATGGCCTCCAGCAGGTTCATGCCGACAAATTGGTCTTTTGCCGCGCCCGACATCCGGGTGAGTGTGTCGTTGTGCGCTGTGACCACGCCCTTTCGGTCGAAATGGATGATGCCCAGGGGCGAGCAATTGAAGATGGTACGGTACTTTTCCTCGGATTCCCGGAGACTTCTTTCGGCGCGTTTCAAAATGCTGATGTCGGTGATGGCCGCGATGGTCCCCCGGAAGGTGCCCGTGTCGTCGAAAACCGGTGAAGCGGAGATGATGACCGGGATCCGCCGGCCGGTCTTGGTGATCATTTCCATTTCCGAGGATGTCCTCCGCCTCAGGGTCCGACGCAGCGTCTCCGCGTCGAGCGACAACCGCAGGGTGGACTCAAAAAGGTCCGCAACCGGTCGTCCAATGAGCTCCTGTCTGGCGTATTCAAGGATTTCGCACAACCGGTCGTTCACGTAGGAGATGCGTCCGTGCTCGTCCAGCATTCCCAGACCCTCGCTCAAGGTCTCCACCAGTCTGCGGAACTGTTGCTCGCTCTCCTGCAGTGCCTTTTGAGCCTCCACCCGCTCGTTGATTTCCCTCTGGAGTGCTTCGACCATCTGGTCCGATCGCTGCTTGGATTCCGTCAGGCTTGCGATAAGGTCTTGGTTTTCGAACCGAAGGCGCAGGGACCTCGTCGACGTTCGGTACAGCGCAAACGCCGTGGCCACCATCAGGCAGGTGAACACCAGGAACATGCCCCCCATGGCCATCTGGATGGGGCCCGGCTGAGTCATCAGTTGGATCACGGTAGGAACGGCGGCGGGAAGACTGAACGCGAGATAAGCTTCCATCATGACCGAGTACGACCCGGCGGCCCCCGCCATCATGCCGCCAAGGAGCAGTGCCAGGAAGGCCTGGTGCGGGTGGGACGTGTACGGGAACAGGAAAACCCCTGAGAGTCCCATGAGAACGCCCGAGCAGGCAATGCCGATGAGGATCAAGTTGGCCCAGCGCTGGGCGTAGAGGGCCTGAGTTGCGGATCGTCGGTACGATTCGAGTAACCCCCAGCGCAAGGCGATCACGACGACCAACATGGTCGCCACCCAGCTCACCAAGCGGGTCGTCGACACCACCTGGCTCAGGACGACGGCGAGAATCAACGCATTGAGGGCCGTTCCCATCAAGCTGAGGGGCGCCTGTGCGTAGAGCAGCCGGACGCGTTCCTCGAGGAGGCGCCGCTCGATCAATGAGTCCACTGGATGTTCGCCCGAATCCATAGCCGTCCTTAATCGTTGAAGGCTAGAGGTCGAACAAGGCCCATACGGGAGCGTGGTCACTGGGCTGGGGAAGTCCCCTCAGGTCCTGGTCCACCTGGCAAGCCTGGGATCGCTCGGCCAGGGACTGGGTGGAAAGGATATGGTCCAGTCGCCAGCCTAGGTTCTTGGTCAGGCTTCCCGGAATCCGGTAGTCCCAGAAGGTGAATTGTCGGGCGTCAGGATGATGCCTGCGAAAAACGTCGATGAACCCCCAGGCGCGCATCCGCTCGAAGGCCTTGCGTTCCTCGGGATGAAACCCGATCTTGCCATCCAACCGCTTGGGGTCGAACACGTCGATGGGCTCAGGGGCCACGTTGAGATCGCCCACCCACACCAGGGGTTGATCCGGCCGAAAGCGGCTTCCGATCCATGCGTACAGTCGAGAAAAAAAGTCGAGCTTCGTCTGGAAGGCGGGATCCGCCGGATCGCGGCCTTGGGGCACATAGGTGTTCACCACCCAAACAGGGTCGAAGGACGCGGCAATCAACCGGGCTTCCTCATCGGGACCTCCGTCGTTGAAACCCGTGAGCACCTGCCCGGGTTCCCGTCTGCTCAGGATCGCCACGCCATGGAATGCCTTCTGCCCGTGCACGCTCGCTCCATAGCCCATGTCTCTGAAGGCGTCGAAAGGAAACTGTTCCACCGTGCACTTGATCTCCTGGAGACACAGCACATCGGGCTCATGGTCCCGGATCCAGTTGACCACGTGCTGCAGTCGTGCACGAATCCCGTTCACATTGAAGGTCGCGACCTTCCACCTCATGGGGAATGTCCTTTTTGGGGGGAGACGCCCTGATCTTTCATTTCAGGATGAGCCCCTCTTGTCAAGAGATCAGCGAAGCCGGCGTCTCGTGGCGGTTGCCCCGTTGCGTGCGACATTCGCCGCGCCCGGGGGTTTCCTGGATCCGGGACCGCGTCCCCAAAGCCGGGGATGTCAATCGAACGGTCCTCCGTTGAGATCCAGGAGTGCTTGGTAGTATGGGCTTCGGGCAAGGGTGCCTCGGAAATCTTGATAAAACTCCTCCTTGCCCGGGATGCCCATGGGCCAGGCCTTGTCCAGAAATTCCCGGGCAAGGGCTCCGTTGCCCCCATAAATCAGGCGCAGCATGTAGTCCCAAAGGGCAGGCGGCTGTTCCTTGCGACTCCAAGCCGGATCACTTCTCACCTTTCGGGCTTCGGCCTGGAAGGTCTCCTGGGCCGGTCTGAGTTTTCTCATGAGGTTCTTGTTGAGGACGTAGGCCCCGTCGCTGTAGCTGAGGATGACCTGGGGAGCCGGGGATTCGGCTGAACCGGTCCGCCAGGACCAGAAGGTCCAATCGGCCGTCACGAATTCAAGACTTCCGCCTCCGTCGAGGTTCGCAAAATGTGAGAAGTCTCCGTGACCTGCGTCGATGACGGCGACTTCCCGAAAGATCCTGCCCAGTTCATAAATATGAAACTTGAAACAGCAACGGGCTTCACCGGTCCATTCCGAAACGACCAGATTCGGAATACCGTCGCCCGTGACGTCTTTGCCGACGGCGATGATTTCGTTGTCCAGGCCGGGCTCGTCACTGTACACATGGCCGAAAGCCAGCCGATGGCCGCTGAGGGTATGGACCTTACGTCCGTTCTGGAAGACATCAAGCCAGCCTCTCGATCCCCGGTCATCCAGGACGTGGGTCAGTCGGAACAAATAGTCCCCGAAGACGCGTTCGTCGACTTCGTGGAGTTCATCCCCGGAGGCGGACGGAACCTCGGTGGGGGCCGCCTGCTTCGCCGGAGCAGCTGGGGCGGCCTTCTTCTTGGTGTGTCCCTGAGACGGCGTGCAAAGGAGCAGAAGAAAACAGCAGAGGATTCGGGGAGCCAAGCCGTTCATGGCAAGCGTGGACAATCGGCGCATCGAGCGTCCTCTCTCAGGGCTCCTCTTAGGGGAACGTCCTTGAGGCGACCCACGGGTTCAGCGGGGACCGACCTCTTCCCAACGTTGCCGGCAAAAAACTTACGGCGGAAGCGGGTCTGGTCCACGCCCCCATCCACAACAATTGTTGCAGGATAACAGGAGAGCCGCCTCACGATCAACGGTTCAATCGCTCCGGGAGCCGATCTCCACCCTGCTCCACTCCCGGGCGAGGGCTCGAGCCGTCCGCGATTCGCGGGTATATCGGAGAAGCTCGCGCGGGGTCCCCTGAGCCACGATCCACCCCCCTTCTTGTCCACTGCCTGGTCCAAGGTCGATGACATAGTCGCTCGCGCCGATGCAATCCAGGTTGTGCTCGATCACGAGCACGGTGTGTCCTGAAGCGGTGAGCGCGCGAAGGACCCGGAGCAGTTTCACGACATCGGCCCGATGGAGTCCCGTGGTGGGTTCATCGAGGATGTAGAGCGTCGGGGCGCGGCGGGCCGTGAGTTCACTGGCGAGCTTGATCCGCTGGGCTTCTCCCCCTGAAAGGGTCGGGCTCGGCTGCCCGAGAGTGAGGTAGCCGAGTCCGAGCTCCGAGAGGACCCGAAGCGGCGTCGCGATCCGCTGGTGGGCGGCAAAGAGCTCCACGGCTTCGTCAATGGTCAGTGCCAGGATGTCCGCGATCGATTTCCCCTTGAAGGCGACGGCCAGGGTTTCCCCGTTGAAACGGGTTCCGCCGCAGGTTTCACACGGGACATACACATCGGGGAGGAAATTCATGACCACACGAACGGTGCCCTGTCCACCGCAGTCCTCACAGCGCCCTCCCTTCGCATTGAAGGAAAAGCGCCCCGGGGTAAACCCCCTCAACCGGGCTTCGGGGAGCAAGGCGTAGAGTTTTCGGATCTCGTCCCATACGCCCACGTAGGTGGCCGGGATGGAACGCGGCGTGCGACCGATCGGGTTGTGATCCACCTTGACTACCCGCTGGAGCCCCTCGGCGCCCGAAAGGCTTTCAAAGGGAACCTCTCCGTGATTCAAACGTTTTCCGAACCGCCCCAGGAGCGCGTTGTAGACTACCTCCTCGACCAGGGTGCTTTTGCCGGCGCCCGAGACCCCCGTCACACAGGTGAGGGTGCCCAACGGGAACTGTACGTCGATATCTTTGAGATTTCGGGCTTTGACCCCTGTGATGCGCAACCATGAGGTGTGGGGCGTCGCCTTTCCTTCACGTGCTCCGGAACCCATGTTTTCCTGCGTGGCTCCGTCGGCGGCGGGTAGGGGGTGCTCAGGGAAAGCGGAACCCATTGCGGCGGGGGAGGGTGCTTGGGGCCCGAACCATTGGCCCGTCAGTGTCCCCGGGTCTCGCCGAAGTGCTTCGAAGCTTCCCAGGGCCGTCACGCGACCGCCGTCGCGGCCGGCGATCGGGCCGAGCTCAACCAGCGTGTCCGCACGGCGCATGGTTTCCGTATCGTGTTCGACGATAAGGATGGTGTTCCCGCGGGATTTGAGGACCTCGAGACTGTCGAGCAGTCGATCGTTGTCCGAAGGGTGCAATCCGATGGTCGGCTCGTCGAGGACATAGCAGACCCCTCGCAGATTGGTTCCCAATTGGGCGGCCAGGCGGATTCTCTGGGTTTCCCCGCCGGAGAGGGTTTCCCCGGATCGATCCAGGTGCAGGTACTCGAGCCCCACGTTGCGCAGGAAAGCGATGCGCCCCTGGATCTCCTGGCCGATGGGGCCGGCGATGGGCATCTCTTCGGGGGCGAAGGGCAAACCTTTCCAGACATCGTCGAATTCGTCGATGCTGCAATGCACGAGGTCTCCAATCGTCCATCCCTTGAGGCGAACGGACCTTGCCTGGCGATTGAGCCGCTGGCCGCCGCATGCCCCGCAGGGGACCAAGTCGTGGACCAGGGCCAGGGGACCGTGGGCGCCGTTTGACTCCACCAGACGCTCGAGGGTCGGCACAAGCCCGGGAACTTTGGCGCTCTTCCCCCGAAGGATGGCGTCACGCGCCCCGGCGGAGAGTCGGCCAAGGGATTCGCCCACGTCGATCTGCAACTGGTCGATCCACGCTCGCTCGAGCTTTCGGACGGGCTCTCGTCCAAGAAGGATCTTGAGATACGGAATGAGCCCTTCCCGAAGGGGGACATCCGTGGGCCCGAGAAGTCGATCCGTGTTGAGCACCCGGGTGTTGCCCAGGCCCATGCAGTCCGGACACCACCCATGGCGGCTGTTGAAGGAAAACAGGCGGGGATCGAGCGGCGCGAGGCCCATGTGGCAATGGGGACAGTACAAATGGCGGCTCAGAACGCGGGGGGGATCGCCCTCCAGATGAAGGGCACCGCCACCCAGTGCCAGACCCTTACGGACCATCTCCTCCAGCGCCTCCGCCGCTCCCCCCCGCTCGGGCCTCGGGAGCAGGACGGCGATGTCGTGTTCCCGATGGCGGTCGAGAGCAGGAAGGGGGCGTAGGGGAAGCCAATCCCCATCGACGCGGACGGTGTCGTAACCGAGTTTCTGCAGGCGTTGAAAAAGGTCGCGGTAGATGCCCTTGCGCCCGTATACCAAGGGGGCCAAAACGCGAGCGCCCCGCCTCAGGGCTTCTCCCACGATGGAAAGGATCTGGTCGAACGGGAGAGATGCCAGCGGCTCCCCGCACTCTGGGCAGTGCTGGCGGCCCAGTTTGGCGTAGAGGAGACGGATGAAGTGGTAGATCTCCGTGATGGTGGCCACCGTGGACCGGCGCGTGAGTTGACTCGTTCGCTGCTCGATGGCTACCGTGGGAGGCAGACCGAGAATCTGGTCGACGTTGGGCCTCTCGAGGATCTTGAAATACTGGCGCACATAGGTCGAGAGGCATTCCAGGTAGCGCCGCTGGCCCTCGGCGAAAAGCACGTCGAATGCCAGCGTAGACTTGCCGGATCCGCTCAATCCCGTGAGGACCACCATGCGTTCACGCGGCAGGGCGAGTTCCTCGATGCGAAGGTTGTGCTCGTGGGCCCCGCGAACGACAATGGCTTGTGCAGATGATAAGGGGAGTTCGGGTGTCGCGTCATCCCGACCGAGGTCGATGCGGAGACCCTGGCCCGACCGGGGCTCTTCAACAAGCGAGCGCGCCTCCTTGGGCTTCCGACTCCCCTCCATGGACTCGCGCCTTGAGGCATCTGCCTGCACCGATCTATCCCTCAGATAAGCCCCGGTGATGCTCGTCGGATGTGCGGCCAAGTCCTCGGGGGAACCGACCGCAACCACTTCTCCGCCGTGCTCTCCGCCTTCGGGTCCG
>CAZGQL010000028.1:4093-11948 GCA_964527905.1 uncultured Syntrophobacteraceae bacterium | reverse complement strand
CGTGGGCTCGTCGAGAACGAAGCGCGTCGCTCTCCGGGCGGTTCGGCCGCCCCCCAACGGAGCCCGGAGGTAGTGGACGAGCTTCAGACGCTGGGCCTCCCCTCCGGACAGGCTGCTCAGGGGCTGCCCCAACTTCAGGTAATCCAGTCCGATGGCCACGATGGGCTCCAGGAGCCGCACCAGGAGATCCTGATCGCCGAAGAGGCCGATGAGCTCCTGCGCCGTGCATTCGAGCAGATCGGCGATCGAGAGGCCCCGCACGCGGATCTCCAAGACTTCGTCCTTGAAGCGGCGGCCTTCGCAGTAGGGGCAGCGCAGGTAAACATCCGCAAGGAACTGCATTTCGACGTGTTCGAACCCTTCGCCGTTGCAGTGCTCACAGCGCCCCCCCGGCACGTTGAAGGAGAAGTGCCGGGTCGTGTAGCCCCTTGCGATGGCTTCCGGGGTCTTGGCGAACAGCTTTCGGATCGGTTCGAGGACCCGTGTGTAGGTCAAGAGGTTGGCTCGCGGCGTGCGTCCGATGGGTTGTTGGTCCACGAGGACCATCTCTTCGAACCCGTCCAGACCCTCGAGTGCGTCGCACGCCCCGGGGAGCTCGGTCGGACGCCCGGTGAAGCGAAGCCATTGAGCGTAGAGAGTTCTTTCGATGAGCGTGCTCTTTCCAGAACCCGAAACGCCGCACACTCCGATCAGCAGCCCCAGGGGAAAGTCGACGGCGATCCCCTTCAAATTATTCTCCCGGGCTCCCCGGATGCGCAGCAAACGTTGTGGGTTGGGGGAACGCCGACTCCTGGGGTGCGAAACCGTCAGCCTCCCGGAAAGATAGGATCCGGTCAGGCTGGCCTCACAGTTCTTGAGGGCTTCGGGTGAACCCTGGAAGACCACTTGCCCTCCTCGCTCCCCACCGCCTGGCCCCATGTCGACCACGTGGTCGCAAAACTGAATCATGTCCGGGTCATGCTCGACCACAACCACCGTGTTGCCCGAGGAGGCCAACCGATGGAGCTGGGTCATGAGGCGCCGCTGGTCGCGGGCATGCAGGCCGACACTGGGCTCGTCCAGCACGTAAAGTACGTTGACGAGGGAGGATCCGAGGGCTCGGGTGAGGTGCACGCGTTGGACCTCGCCCCCTGAAAGGGTCCTTGACTGGCGGTCCAGGGAAAGATATTCGAGTCCTACAGCCCGGAGAAAATCGAGCCGGGATCGAATTTCATCCAGCAACAGGGCGGCGGCGGGATCCGAGGCGGCTTCCTCCCAAGGGGTGGAGAAGAAGGCATGGCAACGCTCGATCGACCAGGATCCCAGGGTCCCGATGTCGACCCCGCGCAGCTTGAACAGGCGACTCGAGGGCTGGAAGCGCGTTCCCCCGCATGCCGAGCAGGGAACATAGGCGCGGTAGCGGGACAGGAACACACGAACGTGCATCTTGTAGGTCTTGGATTCTAGCCATTCAAAGAACCCCCGGACTCCGTAATAGTCGGGCGTGCCGTTGAAGATCTTCTCCCGAGCGGCCGGCTCGAGCGATTCGAAGGGAACGTCCACGGGGATGCCGTCCGAGCGGCAAAACCGGATCAGGTCCTGGAATTCTTCGCGCTCCGCCGTCCAAGGTTTGATGGCGCCCTGCTCGAGGCTGAGACGCTTGTCCGGAACGATCAGGTCCGGATCGATGTCGATGGTTCGGCCGAACCCCCGGCAAGCGGGGCACGCACCGATGGGGCTGTTGAAGGAAAAAAGATTCGGGGTCGGGCGCGGAATCGGCGTGGGGGGCCGGCAGCGGGCGCAAGCTAGCTCCCGGCTGAACCAGAGGACCGTGTCGGGGAGCGCAATGACCGCGGCGCGCCCGTTCCCCATGCGAAACGCGGTGGTCAGGGAGTCCACGACCCGGGAAGTGTCCGCCCGTGCCCACTGGATGCGGTCCACGACCACCAGGACCTCGCCGGATCCGAGCGTCCGCTCGTCGGCATCGGAGAGTGATTCGATCTCGTGGACCCGGCCTCCGGAAACGATGCGCAGAAATCCCTGGGCGATGAGGGCCCGCCTCCAGTCCGGGTGCGGTCCGGGCAAAAATGGGAACGCCACGACCACGCGGCTGTCTCCCGGCAGGTCTTCGAGGGCCCGCAGGACTCGCTCGGGAGTATCCTCGAAGACCGGCTCGCCGCAGCCGGGGCAGTGGGGAATGGCCAGCCTGGCATAGAGCAGCTTAAGATAATCGTTGATTTCCGTGATGGTTCCGACGGTAGAACGGGAGCTCCGCACGGCGGTGCCGGCTTCGATGGCGATACTCGGGGGAATTCCGTCAATCAGGTCCGCCTGGGGAGGGTCCATCCGTTCGAGAAACTGGCGGGTATACGGGGAGAAGGTCTCCACGTAACGTCGCTGGCCTTCCGCGTACAGAGTGTGGATGGCCAGGCTGGACTTGCCCGAGCCGCTCACGCCGGAGACGGCGATCAGCCGGTTCAGAGGGAGATCCAGGTCGATGTTCCGGAGATTGTGCTGGGAGACGCCCCGCAGGCGTATGTGGTCGGCTCTGTTCAAGGGTCATTCCTCAAGGGGACCTGGAGGGTTCAGAAATGAGCAACCGAAGCTTGAGGTCCCCGGGATCATGGGTTCAGGATCATGGTGGCACGCTATGCGCGTTTCGAGGGGCCCGTGCACGCGCATTGTAGCCGGCGCCGATTCAAACGAATCGGGACGGGGAGTGTCCTGCTCGTGGTCCTGTTTATGCCATTCCATGTTTTTTCAGGAGAAGCCCTGATGTTCCATCTGGATGAGGTGCGGCAAGCCTTGCGGGAGCATGTCCACGCGCTCACGGTCACCATCGGGGAACGCAGCGTGGACACGCCCCAAAATCTGGTCAAGACGCAGCGCTACATCACGTCCGCCTTCGAAGGCGCGGGGCTCTCCGTGGAAGCCGAGCCCTTTCGTTACGACGACCTCCTCGTCGCCAACGTCATTGCCCGCATCGACCCCGGAGGGGTCCCTTCGGGTCGCTACCTGCTCGGGGCCCACTCGGATAGTGTTACGGGAACCGTCGGCGCGGACGACAATGCCAGTGCCGTGGCCGTCCTGCTGGAAACGGCTCGACAACTGGCCGATCTGGTCCGCCAGAGAAAGCTGGCCGTTTCCGTGACCTGTGTCGCCTTTGCGCTCGAGGAGCCTCCGGTATTTAGCACTCGACATCAGGCCAGTAAAGTGCACGCTGAGGGGATGCGCCGACGGGGCGAAAAGATCGACGGCATGCTGTGCCTGGAAATGGTCGGATACACCTGTAAGGAGAGAGGCTGTCAGCACTACCCTTTCCCCCTGGGCTTCATGGGCTATCCCAAGCAAGGGGATTTCATCGGGATAGTGGGAGACTACGCTTCCCGGGGGCTCACACGATCGCTCATGCAGGCCTTTCGGAAGAATCCGGCGCTTCCTGCCATTCCTTTGACGGTGCCTTGGAAGGGCTGGCTGATGCCGGCTGTGCGATTGAGCGACCACGCGGCCTTCTGGGATGAAGGCTATCGGGCCGTCATGATCACGGATTCGGCGTTCTATCGGAACCCCCACTACCACCTTCCGTCGGATACCGCCGAAACCCTGGATTACACCTTCATGGCCGAATTGACGCGAAGCCTGGTCCAATTTTTCCTGGAGCATGGTACGACAATTGCTAATGAGACAGGGGCATCCAGCGGACCATGAAGGCTCTTGGAGCCAAGGCAGGGGACCCTTTGGGATCTGAGGGGTTCCAGGTACAGCGTCACACAATAAGGTGACCATGCCTCGCATCCGTCATCCCCGCATGTTTGGGGCGGGGATTCGGTCGTGCGCAGGCATCTGGATTTCCGTTTTCGCGGAAACGACGTCTCCCCTTTGGGCACTTTCTATTGTGCCGGTGTACCAAGGTCTTCCGTTGAACACGTGTCGAACCGGGACATGCCGGGGCGGCCGTAAATTTCCGCGGCACCTGCAGTTTTCCTTGCCATGAGGAGGGACGGTGCTACAATGGCGTCCGCTCGGACACCCCCCGATCATATTGGGTCACGCAATCCTTCTTTCGCATATTCCATCATGGACCCCACGTAAGGAGGCGTTTGGATGAACTACAGAATGAACTGGTTCAAGCTGGCCGCCGTGTGTGTCTGTCTGACCGTCCTTGTGCCGATGGTCTCACCCGAGCGTGCCTGGGGCAAGGTCCCCTCGGTCACGGGGTTTTCTCAGTCGAAAAGCGACCTGGACGATCGGGAGCCTTTTGAGGTGGAGTCCGAGAAGGTTCCGGATCCCCTCGAGAAGCTCAATCGGGGCTTCTTCCAATTCAACGATAAGCTGTATTTTTGGCTGATGAAACCGATCGCCACCGTCTGGGGTACGGTCATCCCCCTCGGCGTCCGGGTCTGCATTCGCAATATGTACCACAACGTGCTCTTTCCCGTGCGCTTCCTCAACAACATCTTTCAAGGCAAGATCGAGTCGGCTGGAACGGAAATCTCCCGTTTTGCCATCAACACCACGTTGGGCCTCGGAGGCATGTTCGACTTCGCTCACACCGAGTTCGGCCTCAACCCCAGGGAGGAAGATTTCGGGCAGACCCTGGGACATTACGGCATGAAGCCCGTGGCCTACCTGAACTGGCCGATTTTCGGGCCGTCGAGTGTCCGGGACACCATCGGGATGGTGGTGGACACCTTCCTGAATCCTCTGACCTATATTCTCTACTACGGTGCGGATGATGCAGCGGTCGGCGTCGGGGTTCGAAGCGGTGTCATGATCAACAACCTCTCGCTGACGCTTGGGGAATATGAAGATTTCAAGAAGCGGGCCCTCGACCCCTACATCTCGCTCCGAGATGCGTACCTGCAAAACAGGGCGCGAGAGGTGGCACGCTAAGGTTCGTCCCACAACATAGGGCCTGAAAACCCGAACCTCGGGCGGGGGAATGATCCCCACCCTTACCGTTGGATATGCGATGAAGCCGTAGGGGGTTAACCCCACCTGGTTTCGGCACAGTTGTCGTCGGGCGATCCTTATGGGTTCGTCCCAGATCAGCTGTTCCGGGATCTGGCGGGGATAACCCCCTTTTCAGCTTCGGGGCCCGGTTCGGTTCTGGCTGGGGCGTGATCTTCCGATCCGAGCACTCGCTTTTATGGCGGCAAGAGAGGCCGCACAACACGGATCTACCCGACCAGCGTCGTTCCTGTGAAGGCGGGAACCCAGATTTTCCGATGGATGCGGGCGACGGCTTCAGCGAAAGTGAAGGTGGTTTTGGAGGTTTCGCAGCGGCCGCAGGCGTCTTGTGACGGATTTTGAGGGCAGTCAACCCGGAAGATCCATGGCCATCGGATGGGGGCAGGCTTTGAGGCCTAACCCCCTTTGTCATTTGCGGTAGTGATCCCGGATGGCGTCGGTGAGGCCAGGGATGGTGTATTCGGTCGGCATGATGGAGACCGTGAGTCCGTGTTCGACGGCGGTCTGGGCGGTGATCGGACCGATGCATGCGACGGTCACTGGAGCCAGGAGCGGTAGGATCTCATCGCGAGCGAACAGGCTGAAAAAATTACTCACCGTCGAGGAGGACGTGAAGGTCAGGCAGTCGATGGCCCTCGCCCGGAGCCGTTCGAGGATCTCGGCGCTTCTTTCCTCGGGGAGCCCCGTTTCATAGGCCGTGACCACGTCCACGGCGGCCCCTCGCTCCCTCAACGTGTCGGGCAGGATGTCCCGGGCAATCCGGGCTCGCGGCAGGAGAAAGCGCCGCCCGGCGATGTCCTCGCCGGCGAGCCCCTCCAGGATGGCTTCGGCCCGGTACTCTCCCGGGACCAGATCGGGTCTCACCCCACGCCCCTCCAGGGCCGCGGCCGTTTTCGGACCGATCGCCGCGATCCTCAGGCCGCTCAGGCTCCGTACGTCCCGGCCCGCGTGCCAAAGCCGATCGAGGAAAAAGCGCACGCCGTTCACGCTCGTGAAGATCACCCAGTCGTATTGTGCGAGCGCGGTGATGGCGGCATCGAGCGGTTCCCAGGAAGCCGGGGGAACGATGGAGATGGTGGGAAACTCGATACACTGGGCGCCCAGAGCTTCGAGCCTGGACTTGAAATCGCTCGCCTGTTCCCTGGCGCGGGTCACAATCACCCGCCGTCCGAAAAGGGGGCGATTTTCGAACCAATTCAACTGATCCCGCAGACGAACCACGTCTCCGACGACCGTGATGGCGGGAGGCTTCAGTTGCGCCTCGGCCACCCGTTGAGCGATGTCCGCGAGGGTCCCCGTTACGGTGCGCTGTTCCGGAGTGGTTCCCCAACGGATCACGGCCACGGGGGTTTCGGGGGCCCGCCCGGCCGCAATGAGATTCCAGCAGATTTCCGGAAGGTTTTTCACTCCCATGAAGAAAACCAGCGTTCCAACGCCCGTCGCCAGCTTGTCCCAGGCGATCTTGCTCTCGCCCACCTGGTCTCCCCGTTCATGGCCCGTGACGAACGCCATGCTCGCGGTGTAGTCCCGATGGGAAAGTGGGATCCCGGCGTAGGCGGGGACGGCGACCGCCGCCGTGATCCCCGGAACCACCTCGAACGCGATGCCGTGCTCGACCAGCACCTGGGCTTCCTCACCGCCCCTGCCGAACACGTAGGGATCCCCTCCCTTGAGGCGCACGACGACATGGTCCCGGCCCTTTTCCACCAAGAGTTCGTTGATGCCGGGCTGGGGGAGGGTGTGGTCCCCTCCTTTCTTCCCGACATAGATGCGCTCGGCATCGGGAGGGGCCAGTTTGAGCAGTTCTTCGTTGGCGAGGTAGTCGTAGATCACCACCTCGGCCCGACCCATAACCTCCCGACCTTTCAGGGTGAAGAGCCCCGGGTCACCGGGGCCGGCTCCCACTAGATAAACGATCCCTCTCGGCACGCTATTTCCCCTGCTTGGATGCTTCATCCCATGGGTCCCCTGGGCCCTCCTGGCTATGTCGAAATCCCGTCCATCAGGCATGGTTCGGGAGAGGCTCGGAAACCCAATCCAGCGAAGTGATCATGACCGCACCCCAGAATAAGGGGCCCAAAACTGGAATGTTCTCCTCGCGAAAGCAGGAAGCCAGGTTCCGCGCGTTCCATCTGGATTCCCGTCTTGGCGAGGAGGACGAATGGGATTCGGGCACCCATTCGGGTGACGTTCGCTTAAGGGTTGTAGACCCGTTCCAAAATGCGTTGGGCCCCGGCGTCCAGGAGTTCCTTGGCAATACGTTCGCCCAGCGCGGCGGCTTCGGCGCGCGGTGCGGAACCCTCCGCCTCGAAGCTCTCGCTGCCATCCGGCGAGGCCACAAGTCCCCTCAACGTCACCCGGTCGTCGGCCACGGTCGCATGGCCCCCGATCGGAACTTGACAGCCGCCCTCGAGGGTCTTCAGGAACGCGCGCTCGGCCTCGACCGCCGTGGCCGTGTCGGCATGGTGAAGCGGGGCGACGAGGCGGCGGGTGTCGGCGTCGTTGGATCGGAATTCGAGCCCCAGGGCGCCCTGGCCGATCGCCGGGAGGAATTCGGCCGGGTCGAAATAAGCGGTGATGCGCTCCCGCCAGCCCATGCGATGCAGGCCGGCCGCTGCGAGGACGATGGCGTCGTATTGGCCGCTTTCAAGTTTTCTCAGGCGTGTGTCGAGGTTTCCGCGCAGCATTTCGATGCGCAGGTCCGGGCGTAGGCGCCGGATCTGCGCGGCCCGGCGCAGGCTGCTGCTGCCCACGACCCCCGCGTGAGGCAGGTCGGCGAGGCAGCTTCCATGGGGGGTGAGCAGCACATCGCGCGGATCCTCACGCTCCGGCACTGTTCCAATCTCAAGTCCTGCGGGCAGCTCGGCCGGAACGTCCTTCATGCTGTGGACGGCGAGGTCGACCT
>CAZGQL010000028.1:1273-4042 GCA_964527905.1 uncultured Syntrophobacteraceae bacterium | reverse complement strand
CGAATAGCCCCTTGCCGCCGACCTTCGCCAGCGGTACGTCCTGGATACGGTCGCCCGTCGTCCGGATGATGGCGAGCTCCACCCGCAGTCCGGGCCAGTGCCGCTCCAGTGCGTCTTTGATGAATCCGCTTTGCGTGAGAGCCAGAAGGCTCCCGCGGGTCCCGATCCGTAGCAGTCGTTCCGTCACAGTCGTTCCTTGGCTTCGGCGCCTCAATGGCAGGTGCTGCAGCTGCCGCCGGAACATCCCGCGCACGACGAAGCCCCGGCGGGCCCCATGCGGCTGCTGGCGGCGCCCCGGTCGCCACCGGTGCTCTTGAAACCGAACACCGACATCTTGCGCTGCACGTCAGCCGATTCGCACTTGGGGCAGTTCACAGTCTCATCGCTTCGAAACACCAGTCTCTCGAAACTCTCACAGCACTGACAGCACTCGTATTCGTAAATCGGCATTCCCATTCCCTCCAGGCGTGCATGCGATTTCTGGATAGAATCCCATCAATCGAAAAGGCTAAGCTCCACCATGTCTCCATCCTTGACGGCCTTGAACGCTCGAGCGTCCCCGAGCACCCTTCCCACCAAATTGACGGCACTGGCCGGCCGGATTTCATCCCCCCGGCTCGCAGGGGTCGGACCAAAGAAGATGCAGAAGGCATTTCCACGAGGCCAATAACCCAGATCGCCCACTTCGACAACCTCCGCAGCGGTGTCGTCGAGCGACTCATGGACCGGGATCGGGAAGTAGATTTCATCCCCCCAGGTGTTGGCGGACGCTGCCAGCGGCAGGGCGGATCGAATCGCCCGCGCGGTCGGACTCTCCCCGAGCTCGGCTTGCAGGGTCACGGACCCCGCACGGATCACAATGCGCTCTCCCATGGTCATTCCTCCCCGGCCGACATTTCCTTGACGGCGGCCATCAGCAGCGGGAACATGATTTCATGGTGTCCGATCAGGTTGATGCCCTTCCCGTGTCCCAAGGTCGGGCGTTCGACGACGTTCACCTGTGTCCGATAGTGGCGCTGAAAATCCATGTTGATGGTCGTGAGGCCCCGCAGAGAGTATCCCAGGTTGTGGGCTACACTCACGGCCTTGAGAAAGACTTCCGGTAGGATGACCGCTGACCCGAGATTCAGGTAGACACCCCGTTCCAAGGTGGACACCAGGCGCGCAAAGAGTCGGAAATCAAAGGTGGTGAGGGCCCCCATGGCCGCGCCGTCCATTTCCGGGTGCATGTGGATGATGTCGGTCCCAAAGGCGACGTGAACGGTCACCGGCACGCCGAGGCGCGCGGCGGTGGCGAGCAGGCTCATGTGGGCATACGGGACATCGTCCAGAAGGAGACGCTCGCCCACGGCCCTTCCCAAGCCGATGTCGCCTCGAGCGAAGCCGTTTCGAACGGCCCCGTGAATGCACTCGGCCGTCTCACGCGCCGTTCCGAACTGTCCCCGATCCAGATGCGCCGCGACGTCTTCGGATGTCTTCCCCGCGAGGGCCAGTTCCACGTCGTGGATGACACCGGCCCCGTTCAAGGCGATCCCGGTCAGAATGCCGGCTTCCATGGCGTCGATGAGGATGGGGTTCAGTCCGACCTTGATGGGGTGGGCGCCCATCCCGAGGAGGACCGTCCGGCGATCGCGGACCGCCTCGGCGATGGCGCCGACGGCGTCCCGCAGAGACTCCGCCGCCAGAATGCGGGGAAGGGCCTCGAAGAATGTGGCAAAAGACGACCCGGGGGACCAGGGTCTAGCGAAATCCTTGAGGTTCACCTTGCTCGGACGGTCCTTGAGGCTGGTCGTCCGGAGCCCCTCAAAGCTGAGGGGCTCCCAGGATGCATCACACGATCGGCACGTCATGCGTCCTACTCCGTTTCCCCATAAAGCATGCTGTCCACCAACCCGCACAGGATGTGGCCCGCCGTGATATGACCCTCCTGAATGCGCGCCGTGTTGGTGGAAGGGATGTGCAACATGAGGTCACAGTAAAAATCCATGTCCCCATGTGCCGCTCCCGCCCATCCGATGGTTTGAAGCCCGTGCTCCCGGGCCCAACGCAGGGCTTGGACGACATTCGCCGACCGACCGCTGGTGCTGATCCCGAGGGCGATGTCTCCGGGTTGGCCGAGCCCCTGGAGTTGTTTGACAAAGACGTCCTCGAATCGGTAGTCGTTGCTGATGCTGGTCAGGATGGAGGTGTCCACCGTCAAGGCCAGGGCTGGGAGGGGAGGGCGTTCCATCTGGAACCGGTTGATGAACTCCGCGGCCAGGTGCTGCGCGTCGGCGGCGCTGCCGCCGTTGCCGAACAGAAACAGCCGGTGCCTGCCTCGAAAGGCTGCGGCGATGAGGGCTGCCATGTCGACAAGGAGGTCCACGCCCCGCCGCAGGATCTCCTCCTTCACGGCAATGCTGTCGCGCAGGACCGCTTCGGCGGCGCTGCGATGGGATTGTCTCCGCTCATGATCCATGGTCTCAGTCTCCAAGGGGCGTGCGAACGCCGACGCCGTGCCGTTGATCGTCTTCCAGGAGGGACCGAAGCAGGGCGGCGATGGGGCCCGGTCGGCCTGTTCCGATGGGATGGCCGTCGTAGGAGACGATCGGGAGCACATCGAAGGTCGTTCCGAACATCATGATCTCGGAGGCTTCGCGGGCCTCACGCGGCGTGAGGTCTGCTTCCCCGATGCGTGTGAGCTTCCCCGTTGCAAGGAGGTCCTGGGCCAGTTCGAGCACCCGGGTCACGGTCGTCCCGCGCAGAACGCGGTCGAATCGCGGTACGAGA
>CAZGQL010000028.1:0-1222 GCA_964527905.1 uncultured Syntrophobacteraceae bacterium | reverse complement strand
ACGCGATGCTCTCATGGGCCGGCGCCGCCGGCTCGGCCGGCCCGCGCTTCGCGACTCCCGCGTCCACGGCCTCTTTTTTCATGAGTACGTTGGGCAGGTAGTTGCAACTCTTCACGCCGGCAAAGAAGGTCGGTTTGACCGGGATGGCGCTGGTGAGCAGGGTGGCGCCCCGTTCGTATTTCGCATCGGGAGGTCGCTGAAGGGTCGTCACCACCACGTAAAGCTGGCTTTCGGGGCATTCATAGGGGTTGGTCGTGTAACCGCCGGGCCCCCGCGACACGAACACGCGCACGACACAAGGGCAACGAGAGGCCGCCTGAACGGTTGCCCTGACAATCCGGACCAGTTCCTCCCGATGGCAGGGAAGTGGGAGGGCTCCCAAGGCGGCTGACCGCTCGAGGCGGTCCAGGTGACGGTCGAGTAGGTACAGGGCCCCCTCCACGCACTTAAACGCCTCGAAGACTCCGTCTCCCCGGTGGACCAGGTGATCGTCGATGGGCACCATCATGAGTCGAGGGTCCAGGGTGATGCCGCCGTACCAGCTGGAGTACATGGCGAGGTAGCCGTCGTGATAGGGGCGATGAAGGGCATGAAGTCCCTCCACGACGTCATCGAAGGTCAAGGTGCGAACGATTTGCGGCATGCCAAACGGTCTCATCCGGTGAAAGCCGTCGCCGGATCGTCATTTCCTGGAATCGGGAGGACGAGTCAGCCGCCGCTTGCCGGATCCTGTGGTTCATACTATGATCGATGGCTCCACACCCTACGTGGGCCCCAAAGCGGCCCCCAACATAATCAAGCGGGGTTCCTTCGGCAAGAAAAAAGGCGGGGATTCCTTGGCAATTGAGAGGCAAGATGAGCCATTCACGGAAGATTGGCGCCGTGGTGTTCGATTTCGACGGAACCCTGGCCGAGCTGCGCCTCGATTTCGGGGTCATGAAGGAGCAGGTGCGGCTGCTTGCAGCGGAGTTTCTCGGCCACGTGGAGGCGCCACCGCTGCGGGTTCTGGAGTGGCTGGACGTGCTGGGTGAAGAAATCCAACGGCGAGATCCCGCCTTGTTTGCGGATTTCATGCGTCGGGCGGAAGCCGTGTTGCAGGGAATGGAGGTCGAGGCGGCGCAACAGGGATCACTCTTCCCCTTCACGCGCCCCATGCTCGAGGGGCTCCGGGAGCGGGGGATCCGTGCGGCGGTGATCACGCGAAACTGCGACGCGGCCGTGC
>CAZGQL010000027.1:15882-41418 GCA_964527905.1 uncultured Syntrophobacteraceae bacterium | reverse complement strand
CAACCCCCCATTCATTTCCGCGTCATCCCTCCACGCCCCTCCCCGTAGGAGGGGCAGACTTGTGGAGGTGAACCATGCTTCGCGACAACCGCGAGACGTTCGACCGGATGCTCCGCCGCGTCGCCCCCATGGAAATGAGGATAGCGATATCTTTGGTCTTCTCCATGACCAGCATGATCAGTGAGCTCACGATGTTGAAGGCCGCCACTAGCACGATGAGTGTCAGGATGATGAACATCACGACCTTCTCCAGCTTCAAAGCAGAAAAGAGACTGTGGTTCATCTGCATCCAGTCGCGCACGTAGTACGGGTAGCCAAGCTGTGAGCGCAGGGTCTCCGCGATGTTTCTGGCCTCGTAGACATCCTTGACCTTCACCTCCAGCCCCGTCACCGAGTCCCCAATCCCGAGGAACTGCTGGGCCGTCGCAAGGTCCACATAGGCGATGGTGGTATCGAACTCGTGCATCCCGGAACGAAAAATCCCAACCACTCGAAACAGCTTGCTCTTGGGCGCCTGCCCCATGGGCGTCAGACGCCCGACGGGTGAGATGATGGTCAGCCAGTCATCCTGATGGACGCCCAGGTTGGCCGCGAGCTGTTCCCCCAAAATGATGCCTGGATGATTCGTCCCCTCACCGGAAGGCACCGATCGCGGCCCCGCAAGATCATCCACGTTTCCACGAGTCATGTTGTTTTGCAGGTTGAGGACCCCTGCGGCCGTTTGTGGGTCAATGCCACGCAGCACCGCTCCGGAAGCCCCTTTGCCAGAACTGAGCATGACTTGGGTGTAAATGAACGGCGTTACGGCTACCACCCCCTGGGTCTTCTGAATGAGGGGCATCAGCTCCGGGTACTTGGCGATAGTTCCGCCATAACTCCCCACCACCACGTGGGAAGTCACGCCGAGGATCCGATTGCGCAGGTCTTCCTGGAATCCGTTCATCACCGCCAGGACCACAATAAGAGCCATGACCCCGACCGCAACGCCGGCAATGGAGATGAGCGTGATGAGAGATATGAAAGTCTGCTTTCGCTTGGCGAGAAGATAGCGAAAGCTGACGAAAAGCTCAAAGTTCATGAGACTGTCAGCTTTTTCTCTCCGGGCGCTGGTGGGGGAAAGGAATCACCTCCCGGATGGATCCGCTGTCCGTGAACAGCATCACCAATCGGTCGATCCCGATGCCTTCACCCGCCGCGGGGGGCATGCCGTATTCAAGAGCTCGAATGTAGTCCTCATCCATCTCGTGTGCCTCCTCGTCCCCCGCCTCCTTGGCGGCGAGCTGGGCGAGAAATCGTTCCCGCTGGTCTCTCGGATCGTTGAGCTCCGAGAACCCGTTGGCCATCTCACGCCCGGCGATGAACAGCTCGAAACGGTCCGTCAAGGTCGGGTCTGCTTCGTTCTTGCGCGAGAGCGGCGACACCTCGAGAGGATAATGGGTGATGAACGTCGGCTGAATCAGTTTGGGCTCGACCAGCAGATCGAAAATCTTCGTGAGCAGCTTGCCGTGTCCCTCGAATCGCTCCACCCCAACTCCCAGGGACTGAGCCACCTGGCGGGTCTGCTCCGGATCCTCGAGGGCGGCGCGCGGAATGCCTCCCACATCCACCAGCGAGTCCAGCAGTCGGTAGCGGCGCCAGGGCGGCGCCAGGTCGATGGCTTGCCCCTGGTAGGTGAGCTGCATGCAACCGCCGTTCACCGCGTCGGCTAAGGAGACAAACAGTTCTTCGGTCACCTGCATCAGGTCCTCGTAAGTGCTGTAGGCCTGATAGAACTCGAGCATAGTGAATTCGGGGTTGTGCTGGGTCGAGATGCCCTCGTTGCGGAAATTGCGATTCAGTTCGAACACCCGCTCGAATCCCCCCACCAGGAGGCGCTTCAAGTACAACTCCGGGGCGATGCGGAGGTAAAGATCGATGCCGAGCGCATTATGGAACGTCTTGAAGGGCTTGGCGGTCGCCCCCCCGGGGATCGGCTGCATCATGGGGGTTTCGACCTCGAGGAAACCTCGCCGGACCAAAAAATCCCGAATGGCCTGGATGATGCGGGCCCGCTTGCGGAACACCTCCCGGACGGACTCATGCACGATCAGGTCCACGTAACGTTGGCGCAGTCGGATCTCCACGTCCTTGAGCCCGTGGTATTTCTCAGGCAGGGGGCGCAGGCTCTTGGTCAAAAGGTCCAGATCGGCAGCCAGAAGCGTCAGCTCGTTGGTTTTTGTGCGAAACAAACGGCCCGACGCCCGCACGATGTCACCGATGTCGAGGCGTTTGACAAGGCCAAAGCACGCCGCGCTCACCTGGTTTTGCTGTACATAGACCTGCAGCTTCCCTCCAGCGTCCTGCACGTGCATGAAGATCGAGCGCCCAAACGATCTAAGCGCCATGATCCGTCCCGAAATATTGAAGGTTTGCGGGATCGCCTCGAGGTCCTCGGCGCTCGCGTCAGAATGGTCGGAGATAATCCTGTCGATCGGGTCGGGCACAGGAAAACCGCTCGGGTAGAGCGCAACCCCGTCCGCCTCCATTTGCTCCGCCTTCTGCAATCGCTCCCGCAGCACCGTGTTCAGATCATCCATTCCAACCACAACCTTTCAAAGCTCCATTCGAATTGACCCTCTTCGGGGAATGCCCAAAACCGACCACACGACGGCGAAGGGCAGGAGCGTAGTGGATCCGGTGAGCCGCGTCAAGGCCCGTTCCAAAAGTCTCCCGAACGATTCACTTCTCCTTCGAGCGATGCATGCTGGAAGCGGTGAACGCGATGATGAGCGAGCTGATGATCAAGAGTGTCCACTCGCCCGCCACCACCAATCTCGCGATGCCGTAGACGAACAGCGACACGCCGCCAATCATGCATAGCCATTGGGTGCTGCGATCCATGAGCGACCCTTACTCCCTGGGACAAAGGGAAAAGCCCGGAGGCCGAAACGCACCCTGTTTATCGAGTTTTCTGGCAAAAGGCAAAGGAAAAGACGGACGACAGATGCGCAAACCCAGAGTGCATGCCTATTGACAAAGCCTCGGAGTTCCGACTAAGTAGCACCAGTTCTCCTGTCCGGCCCTCCACCGGACACTCCGCGCGCCTGTAGCTCAGTTGGATAGAGCAACGGACTTCTAATCCGTGGGTCAGGGGTTCGAATCCCTTCAGGCGCGCCAACTTTCGATTGATCCGGGTGCCCGTTCGAAACGGGTTGCGATCCTTTGAGGTGAGCCCAACCGGCTAACATGACCGCCTGAGGGATCATGAACCAGTCGGGGTCATGAGAACTCAAACCCGCTCCCCCGTCGACACAGACGTTTCTTCTCTTCTGTCGCGATCCACTCCGAAGCCGCACCCTCAGGCGGTTGCCGGTCCCGTTCCATGATTCGGCCGTACAAGACATCCCAGTTCATGGCATCGCCGCCCCCCTGACTGGTCCGGGTCCAGTTCTGAACTACCGAATCCTTCGAAATCTCTAATCTCCTGTTGACTTTCGGGCGATGTTTATCTACGGTAGCGGTGCCTCCGAGTCGGCCGTAAGAGCGGACCGGCTCAAAACCCTCAAAGGTTTTGGCCAATCCCGGGCTGTGCCCCTATTGGAATGTGACGCAGCAAGGATTCATCACCGCATCCACCCAGTAAACGGAGAGGGAACCGGTGTAGAGGGCAGCTTTCCTCTTGCTGGAATCCCGAGGGTATGGATCCCAAGCCGCGTGGATCTCCGCCTGTGGGCCACACGCTTCAAGGAGCCGCGCCGGTCTTCCTGGAGCGGGTTTGATGGAAATCGGCGGCGGCCGTGAGGATTTCTAAGAGGACACGCTTCCCCTCGGCAGTAAAACCGAGGCGGATATGGAGCCCGGCGGCATCACGACCCGCCCGTCCTTTCGCGTCCCGGCTTGCCGCGTTTCCTTTCGCGGCACGCGGAACGCAGAGCAAACCGGTACGACTCTGGTAGAAACGTGAGGAGACACCATGCAGGTCGAGTACAAGAACATCGACGCCAAGCTCGTTGTGAATGAAATCCGAAACGGGCGCTCCCTCGAGTCCGTCCAGAAACTCTTCGGAATTCGTTTCAAGAGCGAGGTTCAGGACCTCTACATGCGTGGACTGATGGAACTCGGGGAAATCCCTCAGGTGGGCTTTTCCAAACAGGACCTGCGGCCGAGTGCGACGGCCGAACGTCCGGTCGTGAAGCGTAGGGAAAAGCATGTTCCCAAGCCCCCGACCATGCTGATCAAAACGAACAGTTTCAGAACCATCGGCCAAAGCGGAAGCATCACCCTGAACAAGGTCCTTCTCATCGAACAGCTCGGTTTTGAGGTGGGGGATTCCTTCGAGATATTGAGGGAGGATGACCAAATCATCTTGAAGAAAACCGCGACGCCACTTCAGTGATTCCACCACGAAGGCCCCGTCGACCCGCCCGATTCACCCGAGCCGACTCCGAATGCAGGGATAAGCCGGTTTTAGAACTGGCGCCGCAGGTTGTTGAGCACGTGCAGAAAGCGCCAGATCGCGGTCAGGTTCGTCCCGACGGCCAACACAAGCAGAATCATCACCAGGACAATGTCCTGAATCCAGTGCCCCATGGGGGCCCCGATCCACTGGTTGACGAAGGGATTGAAAATCCCGGCCAACCCGATGAGAATGATCCGCTCGCCCCGCTGAAACACCCCCACCATGCAGCGCTCGCCCAACCCTTCCGCACGGGCCCGCGTGTAGCTCACCATCAGCGAACCAAACAAGATCAGGAGAAAGGTCAGGGAGAAATAGGGCGAGGTCGTTCCTTGTCTGTAAAAGTAGCACCAGATCCCGAGGTAGATGATCAGTTCTGTGTAGCGGTCCAGGACGGAGTCCAGGAAGGCGCCGAACTTCTGGCTCTGCCCGGTGGCTCGAGCCAGGGTCCCGTCGAGGGTATCCAGAAGGCCCGTCAAGAGCGTGAACAAACCTCCCAGGAATGGGAAGTAGGCAAAACTCGCACCCGCCAGCAGACTGCTGAACAAACCCAAGATGGACAGGTGATCCGGCTTCAGACCCATCTGAACAAGATGTGGCACCAGAGCTCGCTCGAGTATCCGATAGTAATGCACTTCAATCGCCGTCCCTTTGAGCATCGTGCCCTCTCGAATTCTGTCACACCGGTGGCCGTGCCGTTACGTTAATTTTCGTCCGGCTAAATTACCACCGAGAACAAAGACGAAGCAAGCAGCGGGAAATCGTGAAACCGAACCCGCACTGATTCACCGGCACCCCAGTCAAGTCGGCCGGCGTCAAGAAGTGCATAGGCCGTCTCGTGTCTCAATCCGATAAACCTTGAATCCCTGCCGCCGCAGGAGGGAACAAAAACGATCCTTCCATCCCTGAGCTCCACCGATCCACCCAACGCCTTGAAACCGGCCGTGGTGTTCTTCACCGGTGCATCGAGCAGGGCCAGGATCGAAAAAGGGCCAGGGGTCCGCAGCCCTTGCATGGCCCAGAGAGACGGAGCGATGAGCTCGGAGAAGACCACCTGTGCCCCCCACGGATTGCCCGGCAACCCCCAATAGAGCCGACCGGCCATGATCCCCAGGGCCGACCGTTTACCTGGGGAAAGATTCAGCCCGTGAAAAAGGCATCGAATCCCCAGCCGCTCCCAAGCCTCCAACACAAAGTCCCGGTCTCCCCGTCCCATGCCCCCCGTGCTGAGAACGACGTCGGCATCCACCGTCGCCAGTCGATCCGCCAAGGCTCGAGGATCATCCTGGACCGTCCCTAGATGGATGGGACGGCCGCCTTGTTCTCGGACCGACCATGCCAGCAGATAGCGCGTGTTGCAGTGGGTGAGCGCCCGGCCGAGGCGTCCGCCAAGCTCCCGCACCTCATCTCCCGTGGAAAGGATCGCCACGCTCGGCGATCGAGCCACCACGACCTGATCCCTGCCGAGGGCCGCTGCGAGAGCCATTCGCGTCGGCGTCATTACGGTACCGGGTTCAAGCACGGTTTCCCCGTCACGCGCATCGGAACCCGGCGTGATCACACCATCCCCCACAGCGCAAGGTCGATTCACCTGCACGCCATCCAATCCCGGAACCACCGCCTCCTGGGGCACAACCGCGTCTGCACCCTCGGGCAGCGGCGCGCCGGTCAGAATCCGGACACATTCACCGGATCCCAATCCACGCCATCCGGAATACCCAGCGGGAAGCAAGCCGGGGAGGACTCGGAGAAAGGTCCCTGTTCCGCGCCCCGCATCCACCAAGTCCCCGCTCCGCACCGCATACCCGTCGAAACGCGATCGAGCCTCCCCTGGCACATCCCCCTCTGCACAAACCGGTTCGGCCAGGACGCGCCCCAACGCCGCATCCAGCGCCACGACTTCGGGCTCGGGCCCCCGGCACAGATTCAGCACCAGGTCTCGGGCTTCGTCGAGATGCATAGCAGTTCGCGCATATCCTCTGGAGTGTTCACATTTCGAAAGCTGAGACCATGAGGGTCAAGGCGCTTCCAGACTTCCTCCGGTAGCCCGGCCACCTTTACCCGGTCATAAAAGGCAACCACCTGTCGTTGTCCTCTCTCCAAGACCTGAGCCACCGCAGGCAGGCAGCTGCGGTGGTACAAGGCGCAGAGCGGTTCATACCCTTTTCCCGAAACCGGTACGACTACGTCGGCGCCTTGCCGACAGTCCATCAGGACCTGCACGAGTTCCGGAACCAGGAAAGGCATGTCGGTGGCACGCACCAGCACCCAGTCATGGGGACTGAAGAAGAGCGCGGTGTGGATCCCTCCCAAGGGTCCAAGCCTTGGCCGAAGGTCCCGAACCAAGTGCGCTTTCACGCCCAAATAGGGCTCCAGATCATTGGCAACCAGAAACACCGGATCACAGTGGGAACGCATCGACTGCAACGCCCGATCGACCATGCGATCCCCCTGGAACCTTTCCAGAGCCTTATTGCTTCCGTAGCGGGCGCTCTGTCCCCCTGCGAGAATCACTCCTGCGAGCATCCTCGTCTCCATCCCGTAATCCCGACGGTCCGCGTGAGGGGCTCGATTTCCAACTGCGAACGAGCCCAACACGCAACGGTCGTGCCTTCGTCCAGGCAGCGGAACAGCGACCTGCAACAGGGGTGGGATGGATTCCCGCCCGATCTCCGCGGTCAATCCCGTTGTCCTTTTTCCGGCCCATCCCCGGCGACGTGCCGTCCCCCTTTCGATTCATTTGTCCCCATGATGGAGCGGGGCCCGGGCCCTATTCGTCATGAAACTGTACGTTGATCTGCAATGATTTTGGAGGCTTCCAACCGCGCAGGCTCGACAGCATCCCCTGGAGCGTGTTGATCACGATGTCCTGCACGAACTCGTTCATGGGAAGCCTGCGCCCGTCGAGGTGCACGACGATCCTGGACCGTTTCCGGTTCTTGAGGAATCGCGTTTCGATCAGATCCGCAACGGCGCCAACCTGTTGAAAACGGAACACCGGCACGCTCATTTCCACCGCGTCGTCCGAAACCAGGGCCACAAGATTATCGTCCTCGGTACATAGGGGCTTTGGCTCGATCATGGCCCGAAAGATTTCGATCTTCGGGAAGGGAGAACGCTTGAACCCTTCCACAAGGATAAGGTCTTCCGTCCAGAAGTAGCGGGCAACCACCTCAGTCAATTCCATTTCCACGTCGGTTACGCGAATGGAAGCCACCTGGGTCGGTGAGCTGATGGCAATGGTGGCCGCGCCGGCCTGACGGTGACGCCAGGTGTCTTTCCCTTCGCGATCCATTTCGAACCCGTGCACGTCGTGTTTGATCGTCCCGACCCGATAGCCCCGCGAACAGACTTCTGGAATGAGCTGTTCGAGAAAGGTCGTCTTGCCGGAATCCGAAGCCCCGACCACACAAACGATTGGTATCATGAAACGCTCCCGCGCGGACACCGTACAACGAATCCGTCAGTCGCCCGCTTCAGTAGGAAAGGTAAAGGGCTTTCAGCTCAGAGTACTCTTCGAGTCCCGCCCTCGATTTCTCGCGGCCTAGGCCGCTTTGCTTCATGCCGCCGAACGGAGTTTCCGGATAGGCCTGGTGGATCCCGTTGATCCAAATGCTGCCCGCCTCCAGCCGCTCGGACCATTCCAGGGCCGCACCGACGTCCCGGGTGAACAGATAGGCCGCAAGCCCATAAGGCGTGGCGTTCGCCTGCCCGATGGCCTCCCCGATGTCGCGAAAGCGCTGCACGATCACCACCGGCCCAAACACCTCCTCATGGAGCACCGAAGCCCCCTGGCCCACTTGGCTCAGTACCGTCGGAGCAAAGTAGAACCCTTTTCCCAGGATCTCCACACGTTCGCCCCCCATCTCAATCCGTCCGCCGCACGCGACGGCCTCTTCCACCTGCCGTTGAACACCGGCGAGGATTTCGGCGTTGTTGAGAGGGCCCAATTGGGTCTCGGGGGCCGACGGCGGCCCCACGCGAAGGGATCCGGCAACTTCAAGGAACGCCCCGAGAAAGTCATCATGGATGGCATCCTCGACCAGCAGCCGGCTGATCCGGTAGCAGTACTGCCCGCTGTTTTTGAAGCATTGCCTGACGATGTCCGACAGAAGCTCCCTCCAGGGCCCGTCCCGGCACACGATGGCGGGACAGTTGCTGCCGAGCTCCAGAATGACCTTGCGCACCCAACGAGCGCTCAAGGCCTGGATCTCCTTGCCCACCTCGGTGCTCCCGGTGAAGCTGACCAGGCGGGGAATCGGATGCTCGACCAGGCGCCTTCCCGTTTCATCTCCCGATCCGGTCACCACGTTGAAGACGCCCGGGGGAAGACCCGCCTCACTTGCGAGTCGGCTGACATAAAGACTACTGAGGGGAGTGTGCTCGTCAGGCTTCAAGACCACCGTGCACCCGACCGCCAAGGCCGGTGGGACCTTGCAGGAAAGCGTGCTCAAGGGGTAGTTGAATGGCGTGATGGCCACCACGACCCCGACGGGCACCCGAGTCACCGTCACCCGTTGCCTGGGGAGCCTTGGCACCTGCAGCTCGCCATGCATGCGCAGGCTTTCCTCGGCAAAATAATCCACGAGCGTCGCCACGCTTCGGACCTCGTCCCGCGCCGCCCACAGGGGTTTCCCCACCTCCTCGCTCAACAGTGGCGCGAGCTCCCCCTCGGAGGCGCGGATCCGATCGGCCCAACCGTGGAGAACTTGGGCACGCCGCGTCGCAGGGGTTCGACTCCAGCCCTCAAAAGCTGCTCGGGCGCTCCTTAGAGCCTCGTCCACCATCTCATCATCAGCGCAACTGGCGACCGCGTAGGGTTCACCGGTGGCGGGACGAATGAGTGAATACATCTTCCCGGCTTTCCGCGGTTGCCCGTGGATCCAGCAAGCATGCTCTTCCAGGCCGGAACGGTTCAAACGATGATCTCCGCCGTTTCGAGGTCCGAAGTTCAATCCTTGTATGCGTCGCTACTCGGTATCGGAACCAACGCGCGCAGCAACGGCCCACCGGGGGATACTCCGGAAATTAGACCGCACACTATGGCACAGCCCGTTCTGAGCTGTCAACGCGGCGGCTCGATACGGCGTACAAGCGCCACAGCCTCTCGAAATCTGTCGTTTTGACGAATCGTCTCGGACGCCACTTCGTCCAAAATTCCGGCCACAGCCTCCTCCCCTAAGGCACGCGCGCGATCGGCCCACTGTGCGTACGATTTGGCGTGGTCTTCATTGTGATGCAGCCAATGTTCGAGGATCTTGAGCAGTTTGGCCTTGTCCGAAAACCTAGGGTCGTCGTGTCGATCAACCGGCTCCCCGTGCCCATGGGGATGCGAATGCTCGTTGCCATGATGATGGTCGTGATGGTGATGGTCGTGATGGTGATCGTGTTCAGACGCGTGATGGTGGTGATGACTCTTCCCATGATGGTGGTGGCGGTCCTGATGACTCATGAGCGGTTTCTCCTCCTCGCAATTGACCCAGCCCAAACCCTATGCTAGCCTTCCCCTTCGAAAGGACACCGCATGATTCCTTATCCACGCATCGATCCGGACATCGTGACCATTGGCCCCATCCACATCCGCTGGTACGGTGTCATGTACGTCCTCGGTTTCTTCGCAGGCTACCTGCTCATCCAGAGGCAGAAGCGCTCCCGTGAAATCGGCCTCGTCGGCCCCGTCGCCCAGGATTTCATCTTCTACCTCGCACTCGGCCTCGTTGTGGGGGCACGCCTCGGGTACGTGATTTTCTATCAGTACAGCGAATACGTGTTTTATTTGACGCATCCCCTTGAGATCATCGCCACCTGGCGCGGGGGCATGTCGTTCCACGGGGGGCTCATCGGGGCCGTGATCGCGGGGTTGTTGTTCAGCCGTCGACGGAAGCTGCCCTTCTGGGCCCTCGCCGACAGCGCCATTGTCACGGCGCCCATTGGATTGGGCTTAGGCCGCATCGGGAACTTCATCAACGGAGAGCTTCTCGGCCGCCCGACCACCCTTCCCTGGGGAATGGTCTTCCCGGACGGCGGCCCTCTTCCCCGCCACCCCTCCCAACTTTACGAGTCGCTCATGGAAGGGCTGGTCCTATTTATCCTCTTATGGACACTGCGTCAAAGGCCTTTCCGCGATGGCATGATGGTGGTTTTCTTCTGCCTGTTTTATGGGATCTTCAGGTTTTTCCTGGAGTTTTTCCGGGAGCCCGACGCTCACATTGGGTTCTTCATGGGTTTTTTGACCATGGGTCAGCTGCTTTGTCTAGCCATGGTGCTGGCCGCTGCAGGATTGGGCTGGCACCTGTCGCGGACCGCCCCGCCGATTCCTCCGCAACGCGAACAGGGGGCCTGATATGGAAACCGGATCGATCCCTTCGTCAGGACTTGATATCGAGGACGAATCCCCCCGCCCGTGGCTGCCCCTTTACCGTGAGCGCACCAAGACGGCCGACCGGGCCCTGAAGGCCATCCGCCGGGGCAACCGGGTCTTCATCGGGTCGGGGTGCGGAGAGCCCCAACATCTGGTCCGAGCCCTTGAAGACGTCATGCCTTACCTGGCTGACCTGGAGCTGTTGCATATCCTGAGCGTCGGCCGGGCTCACTACACGGACGCGAGCTTCTGCGACAAGTGCCGGCTCAAATCCTTCTTCGTCGCGGCGGCCAGCCGGGAGGCCGTGGCGGAAGGGCGTGCGGACTATACGCCCATCAATTTGGGAGACGTTCCCGAGTTATTCCGGAGCGGGGCCATGCCGCTCGACGTGGCGCTCATCCAGGTCTCCCCCCCCGACAAGCACGGATTCTGCAGTTACGGAATCTCGGTGGACATCGTCCGGGCCGCCACGGAAGCGGCGCACCACGTCATCGCCCAGGTCAACCCTCAGATGCCGCGCACCTTGGGTGAATCGTTCATCCATGTCCGAGACATCGACGTGCTGGTGGAGCACGATGAACCCCTCCTCGAAGTGAGTCAACCCCCCCTGACCCCGATCGCCGAACAGATCGGTGCCAACGTGGCCAAGCTGATCGAGGACGGATCCACGATCCGCGTCGGCGTCGGTAGCATTTCGAGCGCCGTCCTCTACGCTCTCAAGGACAAGAAAGACTTGGGCGTCCATGCCGACATGCTGACGGATGCCCACTTGCATCTGATTCAACAGGGAGTCATTACCAACGCCCAGAAGACCCTTCATCCCGGTCGGATCGTCACCAGTTTCTGCCTTGGGACGCGCGCCCTGTTCGATTTCGTCCACAACAACCCCATGGTCGCCTTTCACCCGGTGGAATACACGAACAACTACCTCGTGATTTCCGCAAACGACAAGATGGTTTCCATCAATTCGGCCCTCGAGGTCGATCTGTCGGGACAGGTTTGCGCGGATTCCGTCGGGTACGAGATCTACAGCGGCGTTGGAGGGGCCATCGATTTCTTGCGTGGGGCCAGGCATTCGCGCAAAGGCAAGGCGATCATTGTCTTGCCGTCGGTGACCCCCGACGGCGCCCGCTCGCGCATCGTTCCGGCGCTTACGGAAGGCGGGGGTGTGGTGACGACCCGCGGCGGCGTGCAATACGTTGTCACCGAGTACGGGATCGCGCAGCTTCACGGCAAATCCATCCGGGAAAGGGCCCTGGCGCTCATCGGGATCGCCCATCCCGATTTTCGGGAACAACTGATGCGGGCCGCCCAGCAGCTCAAGATCCTCCGCAGGGATCTCGCGCCGATGCCGAGTCCGAAGGCGCTCTACCCCGCGCACCTCGAGGTCACCCAGATCTTCGACCGGGACACCGTGGCCTTTTTCAGGCCCGCCAAGCCGACGGACGAACGAGCCCTCAAAGAGTTCTTCTATTCCCTGCCCCGGAACGAGTCCTATATCCGGTTTCTCTCCCTGATGAAGGTCTACCCCCATTACGATGTGCAGCGTATGGTCAATGTCGATTACCAGAAGACCATGACCATCGTCGGATTGACGGGAGACATGAACGCCGAGCACATCGTTGCCGTCGCCTGTTACGAATTGGACGAGGAAACCCAGACCGCCGAGATCGATTTTGCGGTGCACCCGAGCGTTGCCCGAAAGGGGATCGCGAGTTTTTTACTGCATCACTTGGTCGAAATCGCCCGGCAGCGAGGCGTTCAGCTTTTGAAGGCCTACATCACGTCCGGAAATGAGCGCGTGTTCGGGGTGTTTCAAAAACTCGGCTACGTTGTAGAAAGCTCTTACAAGGATGGGATTCACGAGATCCGGCTCCATCCCGGCCGGCGGGCCGAGACCTGCCTGACCGACTGACGGTTCAATCCCGGATTCCTCACCGCCGGTGATGCTCCCGCCGCAGGTCGGCGGATGGGGCAGGCCCTTTCGCCCGGCTTACACGCTCACCTTCAAAATGGATTGGAGAACGATTCATGATCACGCCGGACCAGATGCGAGACAAAGCGATAGATCTTTTCAAGAAGCGCATTCATTGAAGTCAAGCCGTCTTGGCCGTGGGCCAGGAGAAACTCGGCATCACCAACGATTTACTGGTCAAGGCCATGGGTGCCTTTGGCGGCGGAATCGCCAGCACGGGAAATGTCTGCGGGGCCCTGCTGGGAGGGGTGGCCCTCATTTCCAGCCTATACAGCAAGGCCAATGTTGAGGAGCAGGACGACCCCGCCCTGTGGCGCCTCAGTTACAAACTTGCAAAGCTTTTCGAAGAGAAGACGGCGGTCCACGGAGGCATCAACTGCCGAAACATCGCCGCCCTCAACTGGAAGGACAAGGAGGCCGTCAGGAACTTCTACGAGAATCCTGAAAGCCGCCGACGGCACTGCATTGAACTGGTGGGCAACGTCGCCTTCGCCCTGGGCGAGCTCCTGGAGCAGAGTGGGGCAGCCAGGAAAGCCTGAGACGCCGTCGCAGTCATCCTCCCGGCTATTTGGGTCGGACTGCAGACCGTGAGCCGATCCGTCTTCACTCTCCGCACCGGCGGAGGTCTGAAAGCGCGCCCGAAACAGCCCCCTACCCGATGATGTGGGTTACGAATCAGCTCGCGGGCAACGATGAACCGTGCCCGCAGCTCCGGCTGGATAAGATCGAACCCTTTCGGGTCGGGCAGTTCCCCTGCGGCCTGCATCAGTCAAGTCGGTGCGTCGCGGCGTCATAGTGCTCGGAAAAGACGGGGCCTCGACCCTTGAACATGCTCACCTGGGTCAGGACGTAATCAGCGACCCGCTCCCGGTCCGGCTCACTCAATTCATTGAAGTAATGGAACATTTCCCGCTCATCGGCAAAGGTTTCCATTTCCTTCCAAGCCTGAGCGGGGTCGATCGCCCGGACCGCCGCAGAGGCGGAGGAGAATTCCTGTCTGGCTCGATCGAGAAACCCCTCGAGCTCGTCCTTCATACGATTGATCTCGCCCTGGAACGCCTCCAGAGACGCACAAGCGGCTATGACTTCCAGTTTGTCCCCTTTCGGTTGCCCTTTGAGCCATAGACGTACCGTGCCGCACTCTCGGGCGCCCTCGGACCCAATCTCCAAGTCCCAATCTCTTGCCATGGTTCCCCTCCTTCCAGGGATTCCCTCCGCTCGGACCCGGGTGTGATCCGTTCCGCTCGAAGTGATGCTCGCTCAACGATGTATCCCGAAGTTCTTCTTGGCCGATGCTCAAGCCGGCTTCGCCTGCGTCATCGCCCGGACTTCAGCCCGGGCGGCTGCATTCCCTTCGTGTGGGGAATGTGGCACAAGTTGATACCCCGTTCCTTTACGGCCTGCCATAAGCGGCGGCTCTCCTGCCGTCTCTCCTCGTCATCGAGCGCTACGGCATGGACGGCGATCTCATAGCGCTCCATGAACTCAGACGTTGCCGGTGCCTCGCACAGAAGCACAGGGAAGTCTGGAACAAAAACCTCACCGACCGTGATGATAACCGGCTCCCGCAAGTCTTTTCCGTCGACTGAACTGAGAATCCGATGCGGAATGAAGCTCGGCTGCGAAAAAGTCCAAAGCAGCTGATCCAGGTGCTGTGCGGTCAAGGTCGATCCAGCGGTCAACTGAACCCGAAGTCCCTGTTCGTAGTAGATCTCCGCCCACCGGCAAAACTGAATCGGTTGCTCGGAAACACGCATTTCCACAAAATAGATGGTACCCATAACCGTCCTTCAGCAGGTCAGGTGAAACGCGGCCGCAACAGAAATCCCTTGACGGAGGAGTCGGTTGAAGGTCCGAACCGCCTGGTCGGTGGGTTCCTCGACCAGTTCGATTCCCAGTTCACCCAGCACCTCGGCCAGTTCGACGTCCACCCGCATCCGTCCTGGTTGCCCGGTTCCCACGACAAAGACACGGGGCTTCGCCGCCAGCACATCCTCCACATCCTCGACGGTCACTCGATGCCCCTCCCGCCGCCACCACTTCGGGACCACAGTGCCCTGGATGATCTTCAGGTCGCTCCCGTACGGCTTGTTGTCGATCGTGATCCTGCCGAATCGATACTCCTCAATGGTCATGCCCGTACCTCTCGTGACTTGCGGGAAAGACGACGTCGGCACCCTTCGGTCGGGGCGCCCGGGTAGATCGTCAAGCGCCCCCCTTTACAAGCGGTCGTCTCTCGAAGATAATCCCTCCCGCACAAGCGACAACCCCGGCACCCGAAGAGAGGTCCCATGCAGCCCGGCTATCCGTTTTCCGCACTCGTCGGCCAGGAATTGATGAAGCGGGCCCTCCTGCTCAATGTCGTCGACCCGACCATCGGCGGAGTTCTCATTAAAGGGGAGCGAGGCACGGCCAAGTCCACCGGGGTCCGTGCGTTGATTGATCTGCTTCCCACGATCCGTGTCGTCGAGAACTGCCCGTTCCAATGCGATCCCGATGAGCCGCAACGGCAATGCCCCCATTGCCTCGAACGAAATCGGTCCGGCCAGTCCGTCTCCATCAAGGAGCGAAAGATCCGGCTCGTCAACTTGCCCATCGGCACCACCGAGGACCGCTTGTTGGGCACCATCGACCTGGAGAAGGCCCTCCAATCCGGTCGGAAAGCGTTCGAGCCGGGTCTTCTGGCGGAGGCACATCGGGGCATTCTCTATGTCGACGAGGTCAACCTGCTCAACGACCAGATCGTGGATCTGTTTCTCGACGCCGCGGCGTCGGGCATGAACGTGGTGGAACGCGAAGGCGTCAGCTTCTCTCACGCAAGCCGGTTCGTTCTTGTGGGAACCATGAACCCCGAGGAAGGCGACTTACGGCCGCAGCTCCTCGACCGTTTCGGGCTTTCGGTATCCATCCAGGGAATCCAGTCGGTCCCTGAACGCGTTGAAATCATCAAGCGTCGACTTGCCTTTGAGATGGATCCCCTTGGATTCCGCAGGCAATGGGCGGAAGCCGACGCGGAGATCGCCAAGACCATTGTGACGGCCAAGGCCGCCCTACCGCGGACGATGCTGACCGAGGCCGTGCTCGAAATGGCAGCGAAACTGGCTGTCGCCATGGAAACAGACGGCCATCGAGCGGACATCGTGATGATGAAGAGCGCCCGGGCCAATGCGGCCCTGGAAGGCCGAGAGCGGGTCAGTTTCGAAGACTTGCAGCTGGCAGCCAGGCTCGTGCTGCCGCACCGCCTGAAGCGATCCCCCCTGCGCAAGACCGAGCTCAACGAGGAAAAGCTCCGGGAGATTTTGGACCCGAGTGCCGTCCTCGATCAGCCGGTCGAGGACTGGAGCCCCGTTCACCAGAACAAGCCTCGGAACACCGCGCCCTCGCGGCAGTTCACTTCTCCGACCGAACTGATCACCCACCTGTGTCCTGGAACCCGACTCTTGCACGTTGAGGTGCCGTGGCACCGCATCGCTTGCGGCACGAACCCCGGCAGGCGGTTCGTCCTCCCCGACCCGCCCCGGGGAGGCATCATCCGGGGGAGCCGGCTCCCGCGAGGCGACGAGATCCTTGCCGACCTGTCCATCTCGGGGACTCTCCGGGCCGCCGCTCCGCGTCAGTTCCCGGGCGAACGACGCCAGACCCTAAGGATCACCCGCGAAGACCTGCGACTCAAGAAGCGATCGAGCAAATCGGGAATGGCGATGATGATGGTTGTCGACTCGAGCGCCTCCATGCGCACCAACGACCGCATGTCGGTCGCCAAGGGGGTCCTCGAGGCCCTGGTGCACGACCTGTACCTTCGGAGGGACAAGCTCGGCATCATTACTTTCCGTCACACGGATGCCGAACTGGTGATGCCGCTGAGCCAGAACATCCGGGACGCCATGGAGGGCCTCAACACGCTGCCGGTCGGAGGCCGGACCCCCCTCGCGGCGGGTCTGCACCTGGGTCTGCGGCTCCTCACACAGGAAAAGCGGAAAAACCCCGATTCCATCCCCGTCATGCTCATCTTTTCAGACGGCAGGCCCAATGTGAGCTGTTTTGGTGGGGACCCGCTCGACGAAACCCTCTTCATGGCCAACGAGGTCCGAATGCGGGGCATTCAGGCAATCCTGGTGGACACGGAATTCAACCCGATGGCCACCGGATACGGCTTCGAGATCGCCCAGCGCATGGCGGCCACCTACCTGACGATGGACCGATTGTACCGCTGAAGGTCTCTCCCCCCCGGTGCCGCTTCACACGAACAAACGGCGAACGCACCCCCTTCCATGTAGGCCACCATTCAGTGGCCAGGCGGGTAACCCAGCTCCAGGAGCATCCGGCGATCCTGCCTCCAGTTGCGCTGGACACGCACAAACAGCCCGAGATACACATGGCGCCCCAAGAGCGCCTCGATGTCGCGGCGGGCCTGCGTTCCGATTTCCTTCAGCATCCTCCCCCCTCTCCCGATGATGATCGCCTTCTGCGACTCCCGCTCCACGTGGATCGTCGCCTCGATGGTGGCCCCCCGGGATCGGGATCCCTCATGGTAACGATCGATGGTAACGGCAACGGCGTAAGGGACTTCCTTCTGGGCCAGGTGAAACACCTTTTCGCGGATGAGCTCCGCCACGAGGAAGCGTTCGGGAAGGTCCGTGAGATAATCCTCGGGAAACTGGGCGGGGCCCTCGGGAAGGCGGCTCTCGATCTCTCGCAGCAACCGATCGGTGCCATCGCCTGTGAGAGCCGAAAGGGGCACGACGGCCGCGAAATCGAGCTGCTGCCGATAGGCGTCGATGAGGGGCAGGAGCCGACTCTTGTCGGAGAGCAAATCGATCTTGTTGAACACGAGGATCAGCGGGCAAGAGCACTTTCCGAGGTGTTCCAGGATTTCCCGGTTGATCTCCCGTTTGGCGCCCTCCGGATCCACAAGAAAACAAATGAGATCCACTTCTTTAAGTGTTTCAAGAGCATAGGTAACGAGGGTCCGGTTGAAGCTGTCCCGCGCCTGGTGGATTCCCGGCGTATCCACCAGAATGATCTGGGACTCGGGTCGCGTCAAGACCCCGAGGATTCGGTTCCGTGTGGTTTGAGGCTTTGGGGCGGTGATGGAGATCTTTTCTTGGAGCAATTGATTGAGCAATGTGGACTTGCCGACGTTGGGCGCCCCGACCAGTGCCACGTAACCACACCGATGGACCGATTCCGCGGCATTCATCGATCCTTTTCCTTTTGCATCGAAACCTCCATCGGATCCCCCCCTGAGCCGCGGAATGCTCGTGATTCCCAGCCCGCGGTTACCGTTCGATGTGAGACGGGGTGTGCCGGTTCCCAAGCTCGAGATCGGGAAGCATTAAACGCCGGCGGACCTGAAGTCGCCTTGTGTCCGGCCGGGCAGCACCCAACAAACCCGTTCATCGTCCGTCACATATCGAGAATTCGTCACAGGCAAATCCACCGGCCATCCCCGAAGCCTCGCCCTTGACCTGAATGGAGCTCAGACCCCACCTGCGCTTCCAATGTCCGAGATTCTCGCGCCCCGGCCCCAGCACCTCGCTAACGAGGCGCTCCGGTACGCGGACGACCAACGAACGACCGGCAGTCGGCATCAGGTGATCCCCGATGAAGGCGTCAACCCGGTTGCGCCACGAACGCACCCGCACCAGGTACCCGAAGGCAGGATGAAAAGGCCCCGCCACCAGGTGGCCCGGCCTTAGAAGACCCGCTTCGGCATGAAGCCCCATGCGCGCCACAGGAATCCCGAAACCCGAGAAGGTATCGTAAGCCCACGCACATAGCTCGACGGCCTCCTCCAGATTGAGAGGTTCAAACCGTCCCTCGGCGTACCACGAGGCGAGGCGTGTGCCTTGGAGGACCAGAGTCGGATAGATCCGCACCAGATCGGGTTTGAGTTCCACCGTGCGCTCGACCGTCTCCTGGAAGTAGGTCAGGCTATCACCGGGCAAGCCCGGCATCAACTGAATTCCAAGCTCCCAACCCATGGCCTTGACGGTAGCAGCGGCCTCGAGCGCACGAAACGAATCGTATCCCCGTCCGGATGCGCTGAGGACCTCGTCGGCGAAGCTCTGGATACCCAGTTCAACCGTTCGGATGGGGTAGCCCGCGAGCAAGGCAAGCACCCGCTCGGACATCCCGTCGGGACGCGTCGAAAAACGAATGGCCGAGAAAGATCCCGAGTCGACACCCCCACGCAGGGCGTCCAGAACCTCGACCAGAATCTCCCATGGTAGTGATGTGAATGTCCCACCGTAGACGGCCACCTCGCCAGGTACCGGATGCGTGCGCGCCGAAGCCGACAATCGGGCCAGTTGGGCGTGAAACGAGAGTAAGGCATCGCGATGGCTCGATGCGACGGATCTCGGGGTCACACGTGCCTGATCACAGTACACGCAACGAAAAGGACACCCTGCGTGCGGCAGAAAGATCGGATGGACAAGGCGTCTGGGCTTCATTCCGTTGCTTCTCCAACTGGACTGGGCGCTCCCTGCCGAGCCCGATGGGCGCCCCCAGGGATCGAGACCGGATTTCGGGATGGACTCGAGGCCCATTATTGCCTATTGGATGAGGTGCCGCCCTGGCGTGTCGGCTAATTGCGGCCGTCGAGAGTCTCCATATGTGGACAGGTCCCATGAACAGCTACACCGCCCCGAACCGCACAGCCCAACGACGCCCGACAAGGGCTCAGATTCTCATTCGATTGAGCGTGAGCGCGCTCGTCGTGGGCGTGATCCTCAGCCGCGTGGAAACCCGCGAGTTGGCCGGCCTTCTGCCCAGGGTATCCCCCCCTGCCGTCGCCGCCGCCTTCGCCCTGTTTTTGCTCGACCGCGTCGTCATGGCCTGGCGCTGGCACCGGCTCCTGCGGACCAAGGGCATTCGGATCCCATGGCTTGAGATTGTCCGCATGTACTTTGTGAGCGCCTTCCTGGGGCTGTTCATGCCCTCGAGCGTCGCCCCGGACCTCATCCGGGTCTACCTCGCGAACCGTCACGGATGCCACTGGACGGATGCGGTTTCCTCGGTTTTCCTCGACCGATTCATCGCCTTCGTCACGCTGGCCGGGATCGCGTTTGGCTCATCGCTCGCCGTGGTCCTGATGAACAACGGCTTTTCCCTCCCTGTCTGGATTCTCCTGCTGACTTCGGCTCCGCTCTTCCTGTGCGCCCTGGTCGCGGCGCTGCTGCGGGTCGATTTGGAAGGGCCGAAGGCCGACGGCAACCCCCTTACAAGAAAATTCTTCCGGACGATCCAGGACTTTCGATCGTCCGTCGTATCCTACCGCCACCACTTCCATGTGCTCAAACAGGTCGCCGCCCTGAGTGTCCTCAACCATAGCCTGTATATCCTGGCGTTCCAAGCGGTGACGATGTCCCTGAATATCGAAGCGTCTTTCCTGGTCCTGTGCAGTGTGGTCCCTCTGGTGAGCTTCCTCACCATGATTCCCGTCTCCCTAGCCGGACTGGGGATTCAGGAAGGGGCCCTGATCTATTTTCTCTCCCGGGCTGGCATCTCCTCCGAAGAAGCGCTCGCCGTTGCGGTTTTGATTCGAATCCTCATGACTTTGGGATGTCTTCCCGGGGCACTTTTTTACCTCATGGGAGGTCGGCGGGAAACGGGTGACCGCGAGAAATCGTGTTGACAACCCTGAATGCCTTCAGTAGCCTTCCTATTTTCCGCCCAAACCCATTCTTCCGTACGTCCCTTAGAGCTTGGCATCATCGTGGAGGCAAACATGACCAAACGAATCTTCAACTTCAACGCGGGGCCGGCCGCCCTGCCGCTCCCCGTTCTGGAAACGATCCGTGAGGAATTGCTCGATTTTCATGGCTCCGGCATGTCCATCCTTGAGGTCAGCCATCGTTCCAAATGGTTCGACGAGGTCATCGACGACGCTATGGCGCGTATCAAGCGGCTCCTGGGTCTGGACAACCGGTTTCACGTGCTGTTTCTCCAGGGGGGTGCGAGCATGCAGTTTTGCATGGTGCCCATGAACCTCGCCGTGCCGGGCAGGCCCGTGGATTACACGGACACGGGCACCTGGTCGAGCAAGGCCATCAAGGAAGCCAGAATCCAGAACCTGGACGTCCGGGTTGTGGCCAGCTCGGAGGATCGAGAATACACGTACATCCCCTTGAAAGTCCAAGGGAATCCTGACGCGGCCTACCTGCACCTCACGTCGAACAACACCATCCGCGGCACTCAATGGAGGACCTTCCCCGAAAGCGGAAGTGTTCCTCTAGTCTGCGACATGTCCTCGGACATTTTCGCCCGCAGGTTCGATCCGAATCCTTTCGGTTTGATCTATGCGGGGGCCCAGAAGAACGCAGGGCCGGCCGGAGCCACACTCGTGATCATTCGTGACGACCTGTTGGATCGGGTGCCCAAAAACCTCCCCACCATGCTCAAGTACACGACGTTCACGGAAAAGAAATCGATGTTCAACACGCCGCCGTGCTTTGCCATCTACGTGATCCAGTTGGTGGCCCGCTGGCTGGAGGAGACCGTCGGAGGGCTTGCCACCATGGAGGCTCGAAATGCCGCTAAGGCCAAGTTGATTTACGATTATCTGGATTCGCAGGATTTTTACCGGGGCACCGCCGAGCCCGATTCACGATCCTGGATGAACGTGACGTTCCGGCTTCCGACTGTCGATCTGGAGGCCAAGTTCATCGCCGAGGCCGCCGCGGCGGATCTGGGGGGCCTCAAAGGGCACCGCTCCGTTGGCGGCTGCCGGGCCTCCCTATACAACGCCGTCCCAATCGAGGCCGTCGAGACGCTGGTGCAGTTCATGAAAGAGTTCGCCCGCACGAACGGCTGACCCCCCGCAGGGCGCCCTTCCGCCGATCCGAGGAAGGGCGCCTGGTCTTGCACGCCCGCGCATGGGCCTTATCGATCACCCGTCTCCCACGATCCGCATCACTGCCTCCCGAAGCTTCGCCACCTGATACGGCTTCTGGATGAACCCGGCCAGGCCCTTCCCCGCGAATCGCGCGGCGATCTCCTGTTCGCTGTAACCACTCGAGATAATGACCCGGACCCCCGGATCTATCCGGCGCAGCTCCCGAAACGCCTCTTCCCCGTTCATGTGGGGCATCGTCAGGTCCAGAAGCACAAGGGCGACCTCGCTTCCGCGCTCCTTGTAGATGTCGACGGCCTCCTTGCCGTCGACGGCGGTGATCACGGAAAATCCGAGTTTTTCCAGCATCAGTCGTCCCACCGCCAGGATGGTTTCTTCATCATCGACCAGAAGCACCGTGCCCTGACCCCGCCAGCCGTTTTGGGACTCAAGTTCCCGGATGCCCGCATCCTCACTCGCCCCCGTCAGCGCCGGAAACAGGATCCGAAAGGTCGTCCCCCTTCCGGGCTCGCTGTACACTTTCAAGGCCCCTTTGTGCCCCCGCACGATCCCCAGGACGGCGGCCATTCCCAACCCTCTTCCGGTGAACTTGGTGGTGAAAAAGGGCTCGAAAATGCGTGCCTGTGTCTCCCGGTCCATGCCGCAACCGGTGTCGCTCACCTCCAGGCTCACATACACGCCCTCGGGAAGCGCATCATCGATGAAGGTCTCTCGCAGGTAATCAGCGTCACAGTACCTTGCGCCGGTGGACACGGTGACCACGCCGCTCCGATCGCCTATCGCTTCCGAGGCATTGAGGACCAGGTTCATGAGCACCTGCCGAACCTGGCCGGGGTCACCCTCGATGGGGGGTAGGTCTTTTGCCAGATTGAGGTTGAGCAAGACCTTCTTGGAAATGCAGGTCTTCAGCATGTGGATCATTTCCTGGACCACATCGTCGAGCCGCAGCCGTTCGATCACGAATTTGCCCCGCCCCGAGTAGGCGAGCATCTGTCGGCACAACTCGGCGGCCCGGTGCGAGGCGTTGACGATTTCCTGCAAACTGGGGCGGGCGGGAGAAGCCGGAGAAAGCTCCAGCAGCGCGAGATCCGCATACCCGAGGATCGCCATCAGAAGATTATTGAAGTCGTGGGCAATGCCTCCGGCCAACACACCGAGGCTCTCAAGCTTCTGAGCGTGCAGCAGACGCCGTTCCATTTCCAGCCGCTCGGCTTCGGCACGCTTGCGGTCTGTGATGTCATGGAGGATGGCGACGCCCGCCTTGATCTGACCATCCCGGCTCCGCACGGGTGATGCGTTGATCGAAACCCAATGATCCACTCCGTCCTCCCCTCGCAGGATCACTTCCTCGTCCTGCGTCGTTTCCCCGCGCAGGACGGCGCGGGAGAGGGGCAGCTCCTCCGGATGATAAGCGGTTCCGTCGGAATGAAAGGCCTTCAAATCCGAAACGTAGGCATCGGCCGATAAGCCGCTCGAGGCCGGATGCCCGTCTCTCGGGACGTGCAGAGCGGTCAAGTTGCCCATCCGGATCCGCAGGTCGGGTGCGTCGGCCACGATGATTCCGGAAGGGGACTGCGCAATGGCTGCCTCGAGGAGTGCTAGGGCTTCTTCGCGCTCCTCTTCGGCCCGCTTGCGATCCGTAACATCCAGGATAACGCCCTGGTAGGCGACCACCTGCCCGAATGCGTCCCGTTCCACAACCGTGCGGTCGTCCACCCACCGCACCTCGCCGTTCCGGGTGATGAGGCGGTATTCCTGACGGTAGCGGTCCACGCAGCGGGCCGTGAAATCCTGAACTTCCCGGGCGACGCGATCGAGATCCTCAGGGTGCACCATGGATGCGAACGGGATCTTTCCGGAGAGAAGCTCCTCCTGCGAATACCCGAACTGGTTCACATTCCTGGAAACCATCTCGACCGGCCAACCTTCGGCCGCCTTCCAGCGGAAGAGCACCGCCGGGCTGTTCTCGAGTACCAGATTCGCCTGCCGGAGAGCCTCCTCGGCCCGCCTGCGCTCCGTGACGTCGTGCGCCAGGACCAGCTCCGCAAGCCGGTCTCCAAACATCAGGGTGTGGGAGGTGATTTCCACATCGATGATTCGACCATCCTTCAAGCGATGCCGATGGATCCCCGCATCATCCCTCCGCTCCGACCAAGCCCCGCCGTTCTGAAGCTGGGACTCGATGCCCTTGGAAACACCGACGTCCGCAATCGTCATCGAAAGGAATTCGTCCTGAGAATAACCATAGTGCTGGACCGCAGCCTCATTGACCGCCAAGAACGCCAAGGTCTCAAGATCATGGACCCACATCGGATGCGGGTTGCTCTCAAAAAGCAGGCGGTAGCGCTTCTCGCTCTCCCGGAGGCGTTCCTCGACCCGATGCTTGTAGAGAGCCATCTCGATGGCGGCTTGGATCTCACGGTCTTCGAAGGGCTTGATGATGTAGCCGAACGGCTCGGACGCCTTGGCCCGCTCCAACGTGCTGTCCTCGGAGAAGGCCGTGAGGAAGATGATCGGGATCCGCCAGCGGCGCCGGATTTCCTCCGCGGCCTCGATGCCGTCCATCTCTCCCTTGAGCCGAATGTCCATGAGCACGAGATCGGGCTGGGTAGCGGCGACGAGCTCCAGGGCCTCCTCGCCCCGGTCGGCCACTCCAGCCGCTTCGTAGCCGAGTTCCAGGAGTCGGTCCTGGATATCCAACGCGACGATGGTCTCGTCCTCGACAATCAGGATTCGAGCTGGTTTCATCCCATGAGACCTTTCAATGCAGAGGCGTGCAAACACGGTGTCGAGACGTTGCCCCATCGCGGTTCACGCAGCCATGGGCCAAGCTCGGCCTCTGATCCACTTGGACGTGGAAGGTCAAGGGCTCCCATGACTGATCGCGCTTCTGGTTCCGGTGTCACGGCAGCCATCTGCGATGCCACTCATTTGAACACGAAGTGTCTATTGAACAGATGTGGGTCGTCGAAGTGAGACCGCCCCACCAGATCGATGGCGTGATGCCCCCGTTGACGCATGCTCCCCACCGAGGGAATGCCCATCGAAAAAAAGATCAAGGGTTCGACACGCCCGGTTCCCTTGGCGACGCCCCTGCCGGAAAAGAGGCTGACCCTGACGCCGTTGGAGCCCTCCATGGACTCGAGGTCCTCATAAGGCCGCAGCTCATAGGGAATCATCCCCTCGCCCGGCTCCTCCACAGCAAGGACTCGGTCCACCTGGTGCCAGCCGGAGTTGACCCGCAAGGCGAAACGCCCCCAGGGAGACGGCGACGGCAGCCACTGCGGCACGAAGGGATCGAGCCCGAAGCGTTTCGTTCTGACGCGCTCGATGGCATCCCGTTTGGGAACGAAAAAATGGTAACAACCGCAGTTGTTCATGACGTCCATCATGAAGGGGTGCCCCTCAGGGGTGAGCGACAGCCGCACGGTCAGTCCGTCCAGACAACCCCATTCGATGCGCGGTGCCAGCGCACCGCCTCGCTCCGGAAACCAGATCACGTAATTGACCTGCGTGATGGGTTGTTCCCCCAGGAAGGCATGGGACAGGTAATAGTAGAGGGTCGGGCGCGATCGATCCACCCCAAATCCCGACCCCGAGGCCACGACCGCCCCAGGCTGATCGCGACTTTCCACCACATCGACCCAAAACACGGGCGCGAAGGCCTCAGCCAGCACCCGTTGCTCCCCTGGACCGAGGACCGGAACGCGGAATGGATTGCGGGAACTGACACGGATGAGCTCCTCGATGTCGGCCGGCGACCGCTTTGCCCAAGAGGCGGGCCCGTACGCGGTGAGGGTTCCGAAAACGGGCAACTGGTCAACGTTCTGCGCGAAAATGCGTCTGGTCTTGCGGCGCACGCGATCGGTCACGGCCGTCACCGGCAGGGAAACCAATGGATGGAGGCC
>CAZGQL010000027.1:5076-15872 GCA_964527905.1 uncultured Syntrophobacteraceae bacterium | reverse complement strand
ATTCGCATGACGGTGGAATACTCATCCGGCACACGGGCGACCGAAGTCACGAGGGCAGGGTAGTCGGCAAGCGCCCGGTCAGACTCAAGGAGCACTTCGGAACAGACTCGCACGGCTTCGACGAGCGCATCCTTGTCCATTCCGGCGAGGGGATTCTCCGAACCAAGCGCATGGGCCGGCTCGGGGAGGTTCCTGATCTCTTTGTGCGCGGAATCGAAAAAGAGCTGACGGAGCCCGTTCAACCACTGCTCCCGTTGATCATCGGATCGGACCTGCTTCCCGAGCGCTTCGTAAAACCGGTTCACGCGTAGATAGGGAAAGACCGGAACTTCCGCCGTCGCCGCGTCCGAGACGTCCTGTTCCATGACGATTTCGTGAAGCGCTTTCAGAAACGCTGCGCAGGGCTGGTCCCTGGGCACCCGAGCGCCGACCTTGATCGCTTCGAGGTGAGCGCAACCTGCGAGTGCAACGCCGAGCGCAAGGACCAGGACCCCTTCCCTCATGCGATTCGTCCTCCCCACATCCTGAGACGGCAGGACCTACCATCACAGGCTACCTTCGTGGGCCGTCCGTCCGGAATCGTCCCATTCCCGATCGCTTTCGACCCACAGGAGCGCCATCGTCTCGGGCACGCAACGGTCAGCGGGCCACGATCCTCACTTGAAGACTGATCAAGTCGAAGACCAGATGCATACCGAGATGGGCGAAGAAACGACTCGACCCGTAGACGATGTTCCACTGGGTACGGTCGATGTCAAAGTGAGCCTCGGCGGCCAGGGCCCCATCCGACAACCGGCTCAGGGTGGCCATGAACTGCAGTGGCAAGACCACGCCCCGCAAAGTCAGTTGTCCCTCGACGTTGAAATTGGGAACGCTCAGCAACGATCCGTCCAGGAGGCGGGCCGAGTTAATTTGAAAATCAGCCGTTGGAAAGACTTCGACGAAGAAGAAATCATCGGAAGCAAGATGGGCCAGGAGAACCGACTGAAGCGGATCCCCCTCCAGGTTGATGTTTTGGATGGTTCGCATGTCGATGGTGAAGGACCCCGTTACCTTGCCGTCTTTGATGAGCAAACGGCCGCCCGACAGCCGGACCGTTCCGTGGTGCTTGCCGTTTGGGTTCCGTCCGGTCCATTCGATGAGGCTGGAATCCGTATCCACGTGGACCGCACCATCCGTGAGCACCACTTTCACCAACGGGTCTGGTCCGTTCGGGTCGGAGCCGTCCAATGGAAATCCCTTCTCACGCCAAGCTCTGAGGCCCCCTTCCAACACCCCGACCCCACGATATCCAGCCCTCACCATCTTCTCGGCCGCGGTCTTCGCCTCAAGGGTCGCATCGCTGAAGCCGTAGACAACAATATCCCGGGATCGATCCGACACGAGCTCCTCTACGCGCTTCCGAAAACCAACCTCGTAAACGCATGCATTCATCGCCCCGGGCAGGTGGGACCGTTCAAAACAGTCCCGCGTCAGGGTGTCGATGAGCGCCGGGCCGTTGCCGGTTCGCATTCGAGCGTGCAACTCGTCAGCGGTCACAAGCCTGTAATCCGGTATTCGGTCCATCCTGTCGCCTCCTTTGGGTGCATCGGCTGCGCCTTCGAGGCATTCCCCGGCCTTCGAGGATCCGCTCAATCGCTCTTCTGGTAAGCCTTTCCGATCGAAAAGCCCATCCCCAGCAAACGCCCCACGCCAAAATATCCCCGGGATTCCGGGGCGAACAGCACCGGCGCGACTCGCTCCATATCCGGCAGTCCATTGCTATCCAGCAGGTCGTCGTCCACCTTCACATCCAGCACTTCCCCCACGAACTGGGTGTGCAGGCCCAATTCGAAGGTATTCACGAGCCTGCACTCCAGCACCATCGGAAACTCCCCCACATAAGGGGCATCCACAACCGTGCTTCGCACCGGGGTGAGCCCCGTCGCCGCAAACTTGTCCACCGACCGCCCACTGGCCATGCCGAAGAAATCGGCCTCCTTGACGTGCCGCTCCGAGGGGACGCTGAGAGTGTAGGCTTTCCGCTCCAGAATGCATTCATAGGTGTAGGTCGCCTTGCGCAGGGATATCGTGACACAACAAGGTTTGGAACAACAGATGCCGCCCCAGGCGATGGTACAGACATTGGGTTTGCCTTCCCGGTCGTAAGAACCCACGCACCAGACCGGTGTCGGATAGATGAGCGTTTTGGAACCGAAAGATTTCTTCATGATTCACCCTCCCCATGGGATCGAGGTCTCACGCCTGAACGGTCAAGGGACCCGTATACGTCCCTGTCCATCAAGCAACCAGTAAACAACCTTTCCGCCTGCTGTCCACAGGTTTTTCATGGAAATCCCCATACCGCAGGATTGGTACGACTTTGGAATGGGTCTCAACGCCCGTGTGAACCATACGGTTTTCGAGGTGCGGTTGGCTGGCGGGACCGAACCTTCGTTCCACCGCAGAGTGTGCGCCCTCGGAGACGCCGAGGGCTCCGGGAAAAGCGACAGAAGGTGACACGGGGATCCATGAGATGCCAACGATTGTCGTGGTCCCAGTTACAGGCTGGTAATTCCAGCCTTCCCGAGGCCAACGCGTCAGACCTCGTTTCCGTCCACTGCGCCCAGGAGAGGGATGATGAAAAGCATGAGCGACATCAAACTGGATCGATTCTTCACCGACACCAGAATCAGGATCTGCTACGCGACGCGCTGCCGGTTCAACGTGCAGGCCAACTGCAATTTGAAAAACGTGAGCGTCGACGCCGACGGCCGGTGCCAGAACCTCGAGCCGAAAGAGAAAAGCTCCCCCGAAACCGACGAGCCGGTCCTCGCGATCTGAGCGTCCACGGAAGCCCATTGCCCATGCTCCGCCCCCCATCGACGGAATGGCTCCCAGGACGTACGGTTAAGGCCGCACGCCGAACGCCAGGACGCCGTTTTGTCCTCCGAAACCGAAGGAGTTGGAAATCGCCGCGCCCACTCGGGACTCCACGGCTGTGTTCGCCACAATCGTCAGCTCGCACTCGGGATCGGGTGTCTCATAGTTGACGGTCGGAGGAATGATCCCGTGATAGAGCGTCAGTACCGTCGCCACCGCCTCAATGGCCCCCGCAGCCCCAAGGGTATGACCGATCATGGACTTGTTGGAGCTCACCCACACCCTCCGCGCATGCTCGCCGAACACGTGACGGATCGCCACGCTCTCCACGCGGTCGTTCACTTTGGTCGACGTCCCGTGTGCATTGACGTGCCCGACGTCCCGGTTGAGCCCGGCGTCGCGCAGGGCAAGCTCCATGGCCAGGGCAGCGGCTTTTCCGTCCGGCTCAGGAATCGCGATGTTATATGCATCGCAGCTCATGCCAAACCCGCGGAGCACGGCCAGGATCTCCGCCCCCCGCTTCCGGGCATGATCCAAATTCTCCAGAACCAAGATTCCCGCCCCCTCCCCCATCACAAAGCCGTCACGGTCCCGGTCAAACGGTCGACTGGCCGCCTCCGGAGGCTCGTTGCGCTCGGAAAGGACGCCCATGCACGCATAGCCATCCAGTACAAAAGGCGTGAGGGTCGATTCCGCGCCGCCGGCCAAAAGGACATCCGCTTGCCCTTGGCGAAGGATGCCGAGGGCGGTTCCGATGGCGTGAGTCCCCGTCGAGCAGGCGGCCGAAACCCCCAGGTTCGGCCCCCGAAGCCCCAACGAAATGGCCACGTTGCACACGGGCATGTTCGGAATGACCTTGGGAATGGTGAGGGGATTGACCGACCCCGGCCCCTTCTCCCGGAACTTGTCAAACTGTTCTTCGAGGTTCGAATAGTCGCCGGCGGCCGAGCCGATCACGCACCCGACTCGGGTCGGATCCTCTCGCCCCAGATCGAGCCCCGCATCCCTCAGAGCCTCCATGGCCGCGCTCACGGCAAACTGCGATACCCTTGCCATGCGCCGCAGCTGTTTGTGGGACAGCTTGACCGCCGGGTCGAAAGACAGGACCTCGGAGGCAATTTGGGTCTTATGTCCTGAGGCGTCGAACGCCGCAATGGGGCGAACGCCCGAGACACCGCTGACGAGCGCTTTCCAGAAAGCTTCGCGGGTGCAACCGATGGAGCAGACCACTCCAACGCCGGTCACCGCGACATCCCTCGGTCGATCCATGCACCCCCCTTCTTCCAATGGCTTCTGCAAGAAAATGGTTCGGCCCCGCCTTCGACGGCCACACTCCGCATTCCCCACCCCTTTCGGTATATTCGGTCTCCCCCAGCCGCAGGAAGGCTACACTTCCCGCCCCCCGCGGTAGGCCGTTTTCGACAGCGGCAGCAGCTCGCATGCTTCGGGCAGAGATCCCGACTGGACCACTACATCGATGGTGATTCCCCCTCTGACGGACCAGAGGCCCACCACTCGGATGAACTTGGGTTGCATCGCTTCCCGGAGACGATTGTGGACGTAGACCGTGCAGTCCTCGTGGAAAGCCCCGTGATTTCGAAAGCTCGCCAGAAAAAGTTTCAAGGACTTGCTCTCCACCAGCCGTCCACCGGGGACATAGTCGATGACCAACACCGCGAAATCCGGCTGCGCGGTGATGGGACACAAGGATGTGAACTCGGGCGCCGTCAGCCGAACCACATAGTCCAGGTCGGGGTGGGGGTTTTCGAACGTCTCGAGGACGGCCCGCTCCGGTGCGTCGGCGATGCGGCTCGCCCCGCCGAGTTGGGTGAGATGGGGGTGCGGACTCTGACTCACGGTATCTCCTTTCCATCGGGGAATCCGCCGGGAGCATAACGGGTCGGGTCGGGAAGTCCGAGATCCGCAAAGCCTTTGCGCCTCAATCGACAGCTGTCGCAACGGCCGCATGCTCTCCCTTCCCCGTCCGGATCGTAACACGAATGCGTCATGCCGTAATCCACGCCGAGCTCCATTCCCTTCCGGATGATCTCCGCCTTGCTCAGTCGGCTCAAAGGGGCTTCGACGCGGATTCGCATTTTGCCCTCGACGGCCTCCTTGATGGCCAGATTGGCCAGGGTTTCAAAGGCTTCGATGAATTCGGGACGGCAATCGGGGTAGCCTGAATAATCCACCACATTGGCCCCGATGAAGATTGTCTCCGCCCGCAGAACTTCGGCCCAGGCCAGGGCGAGAGACAGAAAAACCGTGTTTCTCGCCGGCACATACGTGATGGGGATGGTCCCATCGCCCAAGGAGAGCCCGTCCTTGGGAACCGGAAGAGCGCTTGTGAGCGCCGATCCACCGATTCGGTCCAAGGGCAATTCCAGGACCAGATGCTCCACCACTCCCATGACTTCGGCAATCCGCCTCGCCGCCGCGACCTCCACATGGTGGCGCTGGTGATAAAAGCAGCTCAAGGCGTACGTCGCGAAACCTCGCGCTCTTGCGATGGCCAGGCACGTCGTCGAATCGATACCACCGGAAAACAGCACCACGGCTTTCTCGTGCTGGGATGCCTGCATGAAAATCCCCTGCTCCTGTTCGAAAACGAGACGCTCACACGCCTCGCTGATCCGGTCCCCAAATGTATTTGTGCCACTGCAGATTCAAGTGCACGGGAAGCCGGTCCTCGAGGATCCACTCCACGAGGCGGCTCGGCTCCAAGACTCCAAAAACCGGAGAAAAATGAACGACGTTGGTTCTGCGGTTCGCATGCAGGGAGGCCATCACCCGGCGGGCGAACTCATAATCCCGACGATTCGCCAGGACGAACTTGACCTCATCCGCCGGACGCAACCGGTCCAAATTGCCCAGTTCGTTTCGATGCGACTCTCCACTCGACGGACACTTCAGGTCCAGGATCGCCACGCAAGCCGGATCGAGCACCGAGATATCCAGGCTCCCGTTGGTTTCAACGAGCACTCGATAGCCACGAGCCAGGAGGACCTTCACGAGCATTGGGGTCTCGGCCTGAAGCAACGGCTCTCCCCCGGTCACTTCAACCAGACAACCCGCTGGAGCCGAGAGGCGATCCAGGATGTCCCCGATTTCAAGATCCTCCCCTTCCTCGTAGGCATAACGCGTGTCGCAATACGTGCACCTCAGGTTGCAGCCGGCCAACCGAATGAAAGAGCACGGCCAGCCGGCATAGCTCGACTCGCCCTGGATACTATGGAAGATCTCGTTCACCCTAAGCACACGCGAGGCCTCCCCGCCCACTGATGAGGTTTCTCCAGGCACCTCTTGCAAACCGTGCTATAAGCTTTATGATTTTAAAATTATGCAACCAACTCTGGGGTACGAGATCTCGTGATGAAGCCTCTTCCGCACCAAATCCTCGACGCTCGGACGCCACGTTCATGGATTACCCTCTGGCTGCTGGTGTGCATCGCCGGCTGCAGTTCCACGGTCGAGGTCGCTGGACCGACCGTGTGCCCTCTGCCGGATCGGAGCTGTCCGCCAGGTGTGGCCTCCTCCGCTTCTCCGGGAGCCGCCAAGGTCGTCGAGCGCTGCTTAACCAACATGGGAGGACCCAAGACCATCATCCACGAAGTGGGTCCCCTCGAAACCGTGTGGCGCATCTCCCGCATGTACGATGTGCCCGCCGACAGCATCTACCGGGCCAACGGCCTCAAGCCGAGCGATCCCCTGCGCATCGGCCAGAAGCTCACCGTTCCCAACGCGAAGCAACTGCGCCACGTAATTTCCCTGTACCCGAACCAACAGTGGAAATACATCATTGTCCATCACACGGCAACGGACATCGGCAAGGCCCTTCAGGTCGACCGGGCCCACCATGACCGCGGATTCTGGAACGGATTGGGGTATCATTTTGTGATAGACAACGGCACCCTGGGAAAGGGTGACGGTCAGATCGAGGTGGCTCCCCGCTGGATCAAACAACAGGTGGGTGCCCACTGCAAGGCCGGAGGTATGAACGACAAGGGAATCGGGATCGCCCTCGTGGGCAACTTCAACGAAGACAACCCCACGGCCAATCAGATTCAATCCCTGACCTTCCTCATCAAAACCCTCGTGCAGTACTACAACATTCCCCTAAACCGTGTGATGGGACATCGCGATGTCGAAGGGGCAAGCACGGATTGTCCGGGCAAGCGCTTTCCCTGGTCCAACGTTCGCCAGTGCCTGGCGCTTCCCTGAGCATCACTCCACCCTGTGTGGGTTGAACAGCCGGGCTCTGTGAATTCGACGAGTATGCTGCTGTGTTCGCGAAGACACGACCGCCTACAGGACATCCCTTCCTTCCGACCTCCCTCGACGTCTATTGGAGGGAGGACCCGGCAGCAGGACACCTTGGGCTTGATCGTTGTTGGATGAGCCTTTGGAGCATTTACTTGTTCCCTTTTGCACTCGGCTCCAGTATGATATTTTTCTGACAAATGGCACTCAATTTCCGAACACGATGGGTCTGGAATTGTGCATGCGATGAGGTTCGTCCCAACTGCACATCACACTCCCGATGAACGCCCGAAGCAGCGGAGACCGGTTCCCCGGTTGACGGCCGCAACTTCGATGGCATCGCTGCCCGGCACGCTCACCGGCTGCCCTGCTCGTGATGGACTGTTCGTGTCGCGTGGTCCACTTCAGAACCCTTTTGTTTCGTAGACGGACGGAGGAGGTTGTCATGAACGAACTATTGGCCCCGGGCGGAAGCCTCGAGATGGTGGAGGCCGTGTTTGCTCAGGGCGCCAACGCGGTCTACGTCGGTTCCAAGGGATTCAGCCGACGCAAGTGCGCTTGGGAGCTTGAGGATTCGCAAATCCGCGAGGCTGTCGAGATCGCCGAAGGTTTCAAGGGAAAGGTTCGGGTGGCCCTCAACGCCGAGATCCCCGCCGAGAGGCGCATGATCGCTCTGAGCAAGATCGCAAAATACGCTTCCTATGGAGTCGAAGGGGTCATTGTGAAGACTCCGGCGATCATGCAAATGGTCAAACAGAACTTTCCCAATCTTGTCATTCATGCCAGCGTGGGGTGCAACATCCAGACTCCGGCCCAAATCCAGGAATACAAGGGTTATGGCGCCTCGCAAATCGTGGCGAGTACCGAAATCGATACGGTGTCGAAGCTCAAGGCCTTCAAGGAGGCGGCCGATGCGGCCGGAGTCCACACGGAAATCCTCATCCACGGCAACCGGTGCGTAGGCGGCGTCGGCAACTGCGCGTTCCACGAGCTGATCAGTGACTCTTACATCCGGCGTTCGTACCGGGACGAAGACGGTAACGAAATCGTCGAGTACGAAGGGTGGCCGGATCGAAGCGGTAGTTGCTTTCGACTTTGCCTTCTCACCGATGAGCAGCGCCGGAAGGTCCTGCGCCAACGCGGCCGTCAGGACGCCGAGATCGAATCCATCAACGAGCGGATCCGCAGGCGCCCCAATGTGGCGTTCGTCCTCAACGGCAAGGAGCTCTGGGACACCATGGACCTCGGTCTGCACACGGTGAAGGTCCAAGGGCGGGAATACCCGGTCGCTCTCATCGCCCGCATGATTTTCCTTTACCGAACGATGATCGACGCACACCGTGCGGGGCGCCCCCACGACGACCCCGACCTGATCCCGCTGCAATCGGAGCTGGACGCCATTGGGCGGGATCGCGACCGCGTCCGCATGGAAAAGACGCGCGAGCTGCATCGTAACATCAAGGGACTGTACGCCTGAAACGGCCCCTATCGATCCCTCAACAAACGAGACGGGAGCGGTTCTTGAACCGCTCCCGTCTCGTTTTTCCACCCGCACGTCCCTTTTCCTTCACCACTCCCTAGAGCGACTTGAGCAAGGGAAGCAAGGCCCGGAACTCCGCCGTGCCCGACCGGTTCAGCAGTTCGAAAATCATCATCTCTGTCGAGCTCACCACCACCCCGGCCCGATCCATGCGTCTGAGTCCGAGGTCCCAATTCAGACGGCTTCTGGAGGCGACGGCATCGGCGGCCACGTGCACCCGCAGACCCAGCCGTACCGCGTGGGCACAGGTGTGGAAGATGCACACGTGGGTTTCCAGCCCGGCAACCAAGAGCGTCCTGCGACCCGAATCTTGAATCGCGCGCAGTATTTCCTCGTTTTCCAGGCAGCTGTACTCCATCTTGTTCAGCACCAAGGGATGGTCGACCATCTCAAGCAATTCGGGAAGAAATCCCCCCAGCTTCCCGGCGTTCTGGACAGTAAACAGAATCGGGAGGCTGAAGACCCGGGCCGTCTGGATGAGCGCCGCGGCATGCTTGACCACCCGCTCGTGATCAGCGCACGGATCGAGGATCACCTTCTGGATGTCCACCAGAAGGAGCAAGCAGTCACTTGCCTGGAGGAATTCGCTGTTGGGATTCATGGAATCACCTTCCCCGGCCGCGCAGGGAGCCGATGCTTCGATTCCAGCGGGGCCCCAAAAGACGATGCCGACAGGGCATTTTGCCCCTGCCGGCATCGGCATGTTACCGCAACGCTGCCCGGAGTGTCGACGCTACTTGATGAGCGGCACGATCAGCAGGGCAACGATGTTCACGACCTTGATCATCGGGTTGATGGCAGGGCCGGCCGTATCCTTGTAGGGGTCACCAACGGTATCGCCGGTCACCGCCGCCTTGTGGGCATCGGAACCCTTGCCGCCGAAGTCGCCGTCTTCAATGTACTTCTTGGCGTTGTCCCAGGCACCGCCGCCGCTGGTCATGGAGATGGCCAGGAACAGACCCGTGATGATGGAGCCGATCAGCACGCCGCCCAAAGCCTCCTTGCCCATGAGGAAGCCCACGAGAATGGGGGTCGCCACGGGGATCAGAGCCGGGACCATCATCTGCTGAATGGCGCTCTTGGTCACGATATCCACGCACTTGCCGTATTCAGGGCGCGCCGTGCCTTCCATGATGCCGGGGATTTCACGGAACTGGCGTCGGACTTCCTCAACCACGCCACCCGCCGCCTTGCCCACGGCTTCCATCAGCAGGGAGCCGAAGTAGTAGGGCAGCAAACCACCGATGAACAGACCCACGAGAACCTTCGGATTGGACAGATCGAAAGCCAGTGAGGTGCCGAAGGAACGGGAATACTCGGCGAAAAGCACCAGGGCGGCCAAACCGGCGGAACCGATGGCGTATCCCTTTGTGACGGCCTTGGTGGTGTTGCCGACGGCATCGAGGGGATCCGTGACGGCGCGGACGCTCTCATCGAGCTCGGACATTTCCGCGATACCCCCGGCGTTGTCCGTGATCGGGCCGTAGGAGTCGATAGCCACGACAATACCGGTCATGGAGAGCATGGCCACGGCGGACAGCGCGATGGCAAACAGACCGCCGCCCGGGTTGCCGGCGAAGCCGCCGCCCAGCGCATACGCCCACACGATGGCGCCGCAGATGACCAGAGCCGGAGCACCGGTCGCCTTCATGCTGACGGCGAGGCCGGCGATGACGTTAGTGCCGTGACCGGTGACGCTGGCCGCGGCAATGTGCTTAACCGGTGAAAAACTCTTGGAGGTGAAGTATTCGGTGATCATCACGATGAGGCCGGTCAGGACCAAACCGATGACGGCCGTCGTGAAAACGCCCATCGGCGTAAAAGCGGGCTCCACACCCGGAAGTGCCAGGAACCACTGGGATGCGAAATAGAAGGCGACCGCGGCCAGAATACCGGCGACCGCAAGCCCCTTGTACAGAGCGCCCATGATGTACTGGCTCTTACCCAGGCGGACGAAGTAGGTGCCAATGATGGAGGCGACGATGGAAATGCCGCCGATCAGGAGGGGGAATTCCACCCAGAGACTTTCGGCCTTGAACACGGTCTTGGCCAGCAGCATCGCCGCAACCAGCGTCACGGTGTAGGTTTCGTACAGGTCAGCGGCCATACCGGCGCAGTCACCCACATTGTCACC
>CAZGQL010000027.1:3000-5038 GCA_964527905.1 uncultured Syntrophobacteraceae bacterium | reverse complement strand
TGCCCACCAGGTCGGCGCCCACGTCAGCGGCCTTGGTGTAGATGCCGCCGGCGATACGGGCAAACACGCTCATCAGGGAGCAGCCGAAGCCCAGGCCCACCAGGGCGTGGAACGCATCGTCCACGGGGGCCACGGACTTGACGAACAGATAGTAGCCGGCGATGCCGAGAAGACCCAAGCCGACCACCATGATGCCCGTCACCGAACCGCCCTTGAAGGCCACCGTCAGAGCCGGCTGCAGCCCGAGCTTGGCGGCTTCAGTGGTGCGCACGTTGGCTTTCACCGTCACCATCATGCCGATGTAACCGGCCAGCGCGGAACCGACCGTGCCCAGCACGAAGCCGACCGCGGTCCACTTGCCAAGATAGGTCAGGGCGCCGGCGAGAACCACCGCCACGAAGGCAACCGTCTTGTACTCACGATTCAAGAACGCCGTTGCGCCTTCCCGAACCGCGTCGGAGATTTGTTGCATTCTCTCACTGCCCGCAGGCTGTTTCCCGACCCAAGCGGCAGTGATCAGGGCATACACCACACCCAGGCCACCGCACCCAAGGGCAAACATGATAATCTGGCTGGCTTTCATCTAGGTACTCCTCCTTCGTCATCAGGATCTCGTTCCTTCACCTCGCGGTGGATGACACCAAGTCACCACCCGTCACCCTGAAATGCCTCTGCTGCGCTCACCTCCTCTTCTTGAGACGTCACTGGAACCGTTTGTCAAAACCTCTCACTCGACTTCGCTGAACCCGCCTGACGGCCCTTTTTCATGACCCTCCTGGGTCGCCGCGCCTTCAGGGGGCTCCGGGATGAACCGCCCTCCTGCTCGAGCACCTTAAGGTTGCCCACGTCCTCCCCCGTGTGGCAGAGGGAGGGAGGGTGAAAAAAAGGACAATGGATTCGCTCGAAGAGCTGAGCCAAAACAAAAACTGCCTCACGCGCTTTCCATACCCGCCAACCGATGGTTGCGGGCACGGCAAGGGCCGAGCAGTCGAATCCGGTAACCTAAAAGACATCAAATAGATACTTTTTTCACATGCGCCACCGAAACTACTTGAGCATCCCCTTTTTGTCAAGCACAAAACAACCCGATGCTGGTTACGCCCCCAGGGAGGTTTCCCGGATCGCCAGCAATTCCTCCCGCAACTCCTCGAGCCGTGTAAGGTGCACTTCAAGGTCCCGTCGCCGCGCTTCGGCCACCCGCTCGCCCTCCCGACGGCGGTCGATTCCTCGTTGAACCGCCTGGGCGATCGACGCAACAGATGCTTCGATTCTCTCCCGCATCTCCCCACGGAAACCGAGGGCGCTCTTCTTGAGACGTTCAACCAGGTCATAGCGGATGCGACCGGCCTGCATCCCCACCACATGCTCCATCTGGCTCAGACGCCGTTTGAACAGATAGGTGCGCGCACGCCCCAGGAGGAAGGCCCGGAGGCGTTCGAAGCGCTTGCCGATCAGGCCCGGCAGGGCCCCCGAAAGGGAGCTGGTCAGCAGATCGAGGCCCACCGGATCCTCCTTGAGCTTGAACGCGAACCTGGAGCTCTCGGCCCAGAAGCTCACCGGGGCGGCAGCCTCGAACGGCACCTCGAACAGCTCCGATGCGTAACGCATGAGCACCTCGATGATCTCATTGGTCCGCTCAGCGAGGGCATGACAGCTTTTTTCAAAGGATTCCGAAACCTTCATCTCAAGGGCCGTCCGCCACCCGCCATACGCCGCTTCCACTTCCCGCAGGACGTGATCCTCCAACATGGCGTCCAACTCCTTGGGGGCCGCATCCTGGCCCTCCTCGAAAATCCGGGTCAATTCCCCCCGCAGCCGCTCCCGCAGCGCTTCAGTGAAGCGATTGATTTCCGGGTCCACCACGTTTTGAACAATGAGGCCCAGCTCACTGTCCAGAAGCTGCCCAATCCGCTCCCGTTCTCGTGCCATTTCACCGCCTTTTGTTTCGATGAGGGCGATCTTGGCATGCAGTTCCTCGATGGGAGCGCTCAAGGACTTGAGCTCCACTTCGACGGCCAGTTTCCTTTGGGAAACCAGG
>CAZGQL010000027.1:0-2985 GCA_964527905.1 uncultured Syntrophobacteraceae bacterium | reverse complement strand
CGCAGCAGCTGCCCGGAGGATGCCAGAAGCAGAATCCTCCCCTTTTCTCGGACGAGAAAATCCTCGAGCACGGCGGAGAACTCCGGAAGTCGGCTCGTCTGAAGCGCATCCGGGGAGTCCTCCAGTTTTCCCTGCAACGCCAGCTTCGCCGAAATGGGGAAAACCCTCACCTCCGTCCCCATCGCCTCCGACAGGACCTGGCGCGCAAACGCCATGGACTCGAGCACTTCCGGTTCGGACAGGTAGTCGATCTTGTTGAGCAGGAAGAAGATTTTTCCCGAGTATTCATGCACATCCCTCAGGAAATCCAGTTCGGCCTGGCTTGCCGGCTGCTCAACCGACAGAAGAAACAGCGCGGCATCGCACCTGGGAAGATATTCGTAAGCGACGTCCGTGTTGTGGCGATACACGGATCCGACGCCGGGCGTATCGATGAGTCGGACACCATCCTTCAAATAAGGCGACGGGTACTGAATGACCACCTCGTCGACCTGGCGAACGTTCTTGGGGTTTCCCGATTCCGTCACGTAGTCCGCGAGCTGGGCTGGTTCGATCGACTCCGAGCGGCCGTCGGCGAAACGCACCTCCATCCGGATGGAATCCCCGTATGTCAGGATGGTCACGATGGACGTCAGTGGGACCACTGCGACGGGCAGCAGATCGGCCCCGATGAGGGCGTTGATCAAACAGGTCTTGCCCCGCTTGAATTGTCCCACCACAACCAGGTGGAAGCGATTGGACTCGATCTTGGACTTCAATTCGGTGAGCGGGTGCCGCAAGTCGGGATCGAAGGCCGACAGCCGATCGAGACAATTCAGCAGCCGGTGGCTCAGCTCCGAGTAATCCCGGATGGCGGAGGGCCCCGGGACAGACGGCAGGCTCCCGGTGGGAATGGGCTCCATGGTGACTCCTTACACTGAGGTTCCTGGCCCGGCGGAGACGCCGCGTGCGGAAAACACACAGCGTCCTCCTGCCGCGCGAACGTCGCCGACCCCGCTTTAAGGCCCCTTTACTTAACGCCCGACGCCGGACGATTCAACCTCTTCTTGCTTCGCTTGCATTCCAAGGCCCGGTTGCATATGATCCGCCGTCGAGTCGACTCGACTCGGGGACGGCCCCTTTTTCATCACCCTGATCAGCACAAAGGTGACGCCATGCGGAACAGCACGCGGATGTCCTGGCGCTCGAGGTCACTCCTCCGGGCCGTAGCGATCGGAATCATTTTGGGTTTCGTGGCCACCCCCCTTTCGGCACCCTGCGCGCAGGATCCGTTCGCTCCCCTCAAGAAACGGCTGATTCGGGATGGCTATTCCGCCGCCCAGGTCGAGACGCTCTTTGCCTCGGACCCTCACCCGCTCTTCAAGCTCGTGGCCGGCACATTTCGAATCCAGGAAAGCAAACTCAACTATGCCCGTTTCCTGGAGCCCGGGCCGATTTCCCTGGCGAAGCGTTTCGTCCGGGAGCACCAGGACACGCTTGCCCGCGCTGAAAAGACCTACGGCGTGGAGCCTCCAGTGATCGCGGCCATCCTCCTCGTCGAATCGGGCTTTGGGAACGGGACCGGCCGGACCCATGTGCTGTCGGTCTTCGCGACCTTCGCGCTGATGGAAGAGACGGCCGTTCGCAACAAGGTCTGGGCGATGCTCTCGCCAAGTGACAAGAAACGCTGGGACCGCCAGTCGTTTGACGAGCGGCTCCTCAAGCGCTCGGAATGGGCATACGGCGAGCTGCGCGCCCTTTTGAAACTCGCCCAGGAACAGGGCTTGAACCCAGGAAGTCTTTACGGGTCTTACATGGGGGCGATCGGGTGGCCGCAGTTCCTTCCCTCCAGCATCGTCAAGTATGGAGCCGATGGGAATCACGACGGCCGAATCGATCTGTACACCTCGGAGGACGCCATTTTCAGCATCGCCAACTACCTGAGGGGCTTCGGGTGGGGCTCTGCGAAAACAAGAGCCCAACAGGAGGAGGTCATCTATCACTACAATCGGAGCCGACCGTACGTTCAAACGATCCTCGACGTGGCGGCCCGTGTAGGCGGGTCATAGCCACAAGCCGCTTCGGAGCCGCTCGGCCAGCATTTTTTCGACGTGCTCATGCACGAGCCCCTCGACACACCCTCCGGAAGCCACAACTTCCTTGATGATGCGTGAACTGATGTAGATCCAGCGCATTCCCGTCATGAGGTAGAGGGTTTCGATCTCGTTGCTCAGCTTCCGGTTCATCAAAGCCATCTGGAACTCGTATTCGAAGTCACTGATGGCTCGCAGCCCGCGCAGGATGGCCCGGGCTCCCGCACGTTTTACGTACTCCACGAGCAAGCCATCAAAGGCGTCCACCACCATGCGGTGACGAAGTGGGTGGCCATCGAGGGCTTTTTCAATCCTCTCGACGCGCGCGCCCGCCGGGACACCGGGCTTCTTGGCGGGGTTCTTGGCGATGGCGATCACGATGCGGTCAAAGATCTTGAGGCCGCGTTCGAGGAGGTCGAGGTGTCCGTTGGTGATGGGATCGAACGAGCCAGGGTAAACCGCCACTTTGTCCATTCAGTGTCCTTTCCGGGTCACGATCCGTTCACAGGCCCGGCCTCGTCCGGAGGCGGGTCGAGTTCGTAGAGGGAAATCGACGTATCACCGTAGCGTCGCACTCGGGTGCGACGCCACCGGCCCAACTGCTCGGGAACCGATTCCTTGACGCCGTGCTCGGCAATCGCCAAGGCCCCCGCGTCCGCGACGGAGTCGAGCTGCGGTAGAATCCGCTCCAGCTCTCCCTTGGCGTAGGGCGGGTCCAGGAAGATGATCTGAAACGACATGCCGCGGTCTGCGAGCCGTCGAAGGGCCCCAAACGACGACGTCTGCAGGACCGTCGCCCGGTCCTCGACACCACACCGGGCAATGTTGGATCGGACCAGTCTCACGGCCTCGGAGCTCTGGTCAACAACAACGGCTTGAGAAGCCCCCCGGCTGAGGGCCTCCAAGCCGCGCG
>CAZGQL010000026.1:0-41430 GCA_964527905.1 uncultured Syntrophobacteraceae bacterium | reverse complement strand
CGCTCCATTTGATCAGTTGAGCCGTGCCGTCCTGAGAAACTACCACCGCCAAGACATCATGCAGCGCATTGCACAGACTGTAAGCCGAGTTATGGCGACTGCCCACGCAATCGCTCTGCTCCTTGCGAGTCTCTGCGCCTTCCGGGTCCAAGGCTTGCGCCACTGAATCGACAGGCTCAAGTTTGCCCGATATTTGAGCTCCAAACCCAACCAGCTCCAATCTCTTCGTCATCACCACGGCGCCGTCGACCTGCGTCATGCCCGCCACCAGATGAGCCCACTCGAACACGGATTCGTCAAGGGAGGAAAGTGTCCGGTCCTTGCCTGCCTGGTATTCCTTCCAGCCCACCATTCTTTCCGGCTTTTCACGGGAGCCGTACAACTCCGCCAGCGCATTGGCTATCTTGACCATGAGGGTACGGAATCGACTGCATGGCTCCTCCTGAACGAATCTGTATTTGATCCTCACGTAAGGATTCCCTGACAAGAACGCGTCCTTTCGCTCATCGGGGATGAAGATCAAAGTGCCTCCGTGCCTCTTGGATCGAATTCTGCCCAGAATTCTCATAAAGACCTGCTTCTTGATGATCCCGAAGAATTCGGGATCGATGGCAGCCCATGGCTTTGCCGCAACCGTCCGAGCTTCCCGATGCAAAGCATGCTCTTCATCAGCCAGGGTGCCGAACGCTGAACGGATCCAGGTGGAATCGATCACCGTGGTGGAGGGGCAAACAATTCTTCCGGCATTAAGTGTGGCGATATCGGTGGACCCATTGCTCACGGTTATGCGACCCGGATTGGTAACGTTTATGACGAGAGAGTCGGGAAGCGGCTGGAACGCCTCCCCGCCCCCATGAAGGCTTTGTCTCCACCTTGACCCGGAATGCACGATTCCCCACACGGATAAGCCAATCTCCTTCTCGTACCAAAGCCCCACAAGGGAACCGTAGAAATCAACCGATGGTGAGAGCTTTCGCAGCTCGCGCTCGGTAAAGGGCAGTTTGTCTATGAACAGCAGCCTTTGAAGCCCGGAGGGCGGCCCCTGATCAGGGGGAAATCGGTCAGGGGCCAGAAAAATGAGCCTGAATCTGACCGGCCGCTCCTCCTCTCGAAGCAGACTGGCCTGGTAACAGACAGAGATGAGGTGCTCCAGCATGGTGAGATCAGGTAACGACGAACCGCCCTGAGCGCTCACCGGCCATCGGTCTCGGACGAACAAGGCAAGGTCCCCTGGGTAAGCGCTGATCTGGTATTCAGAAGGCATACCGACATCCTCCAAGACTTCAACAGAGCACCATCATTCCAATCCACCCAGCTTGGGCTCCCGGCATCACTCGGAGGGGAGTGGTAACGATATCTGAATCAGGACCATGCTTGATTCCTGAAATCCCGCACTGATTTCACCTCCATGCTTTTCCAGAATAATCCGTGACTTGGGGAGATCCACGGCATCATGACTCTCGTCGTGCTCGATCCGGGGGGGTGTGAAAGGATAGAAGAAATCTTCCATGTCATCGGCCGACATGTGCAGGGCGGGGTACCGGAGGACCAGTTTGAGCCTGTGCTTCTCCCGTGAGGACTCGACCAGAAGAGTCGCGTCATCCGGCATGCGACTCAGAGCGTCTTCAAGCAGGGCCTCGATTGCCTTTTCCATCAGTGTCCGGTCAACCGAAATCTCCGGCAGTTCAGGACTCAAATGGAGATCCACCCTCATCCTTCGTCTCCGGATTTCAGCGCTCATGCCTTGCAGCACCGCCGAGACCAGCTCGTTGGGATCCACCGAGGACTTGTTGAGCTCCACGGGCTTCAGATAATTCAGGATCTTGCTCAGAATAACTTCCAGTCGCCCCACTTCCTTGACGATAATTTCCGCCTTGACCCGATTCGGATCCTCCGGTCTCATGGCCGAGCAGAGTCTTCGCGCAAATCCGCCTGCCGACATCAGGGGATTGCGGATTTCGTGAGCCAGTCGCGCGGATATTTCATTCAGAAATTTGAGCTCTCTTTGTTGTTGTTTTTGCTGTTCAATGATCGTCAGGCTCAAGAAATCCTTAACAAAGGTAAGGTATGTGCTGCGCGCCGTTATCATCGCCATAACGGTGCCGAGGGTGCAGGCAATGAAAGTTTCCGCGGGAAATCGCAATTGGCCTGGCAAACGCCAGACCATGGCCAACCAAACAAACCAGGCGAGGCCGAAAAGACCGAGCAGTCTTGGACCGCTCAGGTAAAAGAAAGCGGCCGACAGGAAGATGATCAGGACATAAGGAACGATGGAGAGCCCACCCTCTATCGCAAAGCCGGTCTGAAGGCCGGCCCCAAGGAAAAACAAAAGGAATACCGCTCCCGCACAGAACCGGTGGCGGTGATTGACGTCCGCGGGGGAGGTCGGCCTGCCGCCCGTGATGAGAAGAATGATGCAAGCGAAGAGCAGGCCTAAATGAGCGGTTCTGATGCAAGGCAAATGGACGCTCCCCGTTCGAACAAAGTCCTGGCCGATGATTGCCAGGTGAAATGAGACAACCACCCAGACCAGCACGTGCTGTCTGCGTAGATTGGCGTATACCAGGACTCTGCCGAGCTCGGATTGCCCGGGGTCACCCACAACTGGAAACCAGAACGTCAGTTTCTGACGAACCCACGCAAGCATGCCGGATCTCTCTGAGCCCCAAAAGACATTCACGATATTTGTCTCGGCATCGGAGTCACAAGGGTCTGTCGACACCTATGATTCAACGGAGCTCAACTGCTCGGAGCCTTCCCTTGTGTCATCGAGGAATGCCTGTATGGCCGCCTCGTTTTCCGCACCGAGCGAGCTCACCAGGACCCTTCCTCCAAAACCGAGGAATGCTTCCTCCACACGCTCGGGGTCCACTTTTCCCACCAGCGTGAAAAGGGCGGAGCAGCCGGGCTTGAAATCTTTCGACAAATCCTGCGCGAATCCGTCGTCTATGACCGCGTCGGAGAGAGACGCAGCCACAGCTTCCAGGACCCCGCCCACCACGGGGGTGGCGAGGATCCTGTCGACAATGAAGCCGGTGAGGCTCCCCAGAGCTCCTTCCTTTAGGGCCTGATGGTTCAGCTTGCGGTTCAGAATCGTTCCCTGCTCGTCCTTGGTCACGACCACGATGTCTTCCAGTTCGATGAAGCCCTCCTGTTGAAGCTTCCAAAGCTTGAGTCGCGCGTCCTCCGCCCTGGCAGGTTCGTCGAAAACGACGGCTATGAAGCTGGCGGTGTATTTATCCCGGAGCGTTGCTCTCAGGAGCTCCGGAGCGACCCACTCCTCGAAGCTCCTTGCCACTGGGATGGTTGCCCCCAGGGAATCGATTTTCATCAAACTCCCATCCCTGGCCTCGATCATGAGATATTCGTCGATTTCCTCATACGCCCTGTTGATGATGAGGGTCTTGATCCCCACGTAGCCGATCACCACCTTGCTTGGGGCGAGATTGGGAAATGACGAGCGGAAGGCGAGCGTGGTGCCGACAACGAACTCCCTCGAGCCCAGTCCGGCAATCCAGCTCTTCGTCTTGACGGGATCTTCCGCCAGTCTGCTCCCATAGGTGTCCATGAAGCGGGTATACGCTTCGGGAAGTCGGACACCGAGGGATTCTGAAGCGTATTCAGCAAAATGTCTCATTGAAGTGCTCCGCCAATGCTTTGGAACCACTGTGAGGCCCATGCCTGCGACGTCGGACCGGGCTCCTTCTCAGCGCGGGAATGTTCCCGCGATGCGTTTGAGCTCCGCTTTGGCAATCTCGTACCCCAGGCGCGCCTGGAGCTCATCGGATTCTGCCTTCTTCACGGCCGCCACGGCTTCGGCATGTTTTGCCGGGCTGATGGTCGAGGCCTTGATCTGGTCGGAGCTCAAGCGAAGCCTTTCCCGCTGGAGCGCGAGCGCCTCCCTTGCAACTGCCATGATGCTCTTGGTACGCTCAAGTTTTCGGTATGCCTTTTCCATTTCGACTGTGACCTGGTCACTGATCCTGTGGAGGTTTTCCTGGGCCTGGGAAAGCTGGGCCTTCCGCTCCCCGACAACCGAGCCGCGTTTGCCCCAGTCCCAGATATTCCAGGTCATCATGACTCCGAACGTGCCGACATTGTCCGTAAGGAATGGGGCTCCATCCTGGTAATGGTGCGTCGCGAACAGGCTGACATCGGGGATGTATTCGTCGTAGGCCGCCTTGACTCCCCCACGGGCCTTGTCCACATTGGCCTTGGCGGCTTCGAGCTCGGCATTGCCGGTAAGCGCAGCCTGCAGGTAGGACTCACGGGTTTCAACCGTGCCGTCCGAGGGGCCGGGATCGGAGAGCTCCAGCACCGTGTCGAGCGGCAGCCCCAGGATATTGTTCAGCTCGGAATTGAAGTCCGCGATCTGAATATCCGCCGTGATGAGCGATTGCTTGTTTTGCAGGACGGCCGTCCGGGCCTCGTTCAGGCTGACTTCAAGCCTGACCTTGGAACGGACCGCGTTTTCGGCCTCACGCTGGATCTCCAGGGCCGCCGACAACCCGGCCTCCGCCGCCTCCTTTTGCTTCCTGGCCGCAAGAAGACCGTAATAGAGCTGGTGAACGGCAAGGATGACATCGTCTTCCGTCTGCCGGGCCTCGGCCTTCGCCGCCTGATGGTCGGCCTTCGCAATCTTGGTGGCATCGTGGATCTTGATGAGCTGCGTAACCGGTTGACTCAGGGTCGTGGAGCTGACGAACAATGTCGAAGAACCCTGGTTGATCGAAGTCTCCTTTTGCGGAAACGGGCCCAGGCCCGGGACATTACCCAAAGATCCCGCCGGGACGGTGACCAGCTGCTTGTCGGAGAGCCCCACATAGCGGGACTCATTCGACAGGCGGGGAAAATAGTCGGCCGAGGTGGAATCCACCTTCTTTGCCTTCTCATCCACCTTGAAGCGGGCGATTCTTGCTGCCTTATTCCCTTTCAGGGCCAGGTCGACCGCCTCGGGCAGGGTGAGGTGCTTGGTTTCCGCAAATGCCGGACTCGCCGCGAGAATCAGCCCCGCCACGAGCATTGCTGCCGCTGCGGCACGAGAAGGAGCCTTGACGCTGGGTGGTTCGGGCTTGATCCGGCGCGACTTGACGATCACGAACAGCACCGGTACCACGAGCAGCGTCATGAACATGGACCAGGTCAGTCCGACTGCAAGAACGCTCGCCAGGGGGCTCCAAAGGCTTGACTTGGAAAGGATCATGGGCGTCACTCCAGCGGCCGCGGCCATAGTGGTTAGAAAGATCGGCCGCAGGCGGCGTTCGCCCGCCTCCGTTGCGGCCTGCTCGATCGGGTGTCCTTCTCGCATCCTCTCATTAATGTAGTCGACGAGAATGATGGCGTTTCGCACCACAATGCCGCAGAGGGCGATGAGCCCCATGAACGCGGTGAACCCGAACGGGTTGCGTGTGACGATCAGCCCCAGGACGGCGCCGGGCATGGCGAGAGGAATCGAGGACATGACGATCAGCACCTCCGACACTCGTCTAAACTGTATGAGCAGGGTGATGAAGATAGCGACAATGCTTATGCCGAGCGCGGTCAGCATCTCGGGCATGGTCTCATCGGTGTTGTCCTTATCCCCTCCGTAGAAAATCCTGTAGCCCGGCGGCAGGGGCAGCGCCTCTATGCGCGGTCGGACCGCATCGAGGAGTTGCGATGCGTAATGGCCCTTGTCCACGAAGGCACGAATGGTCAGGGTCCTCACTCCATTCCGACGCACGATCCTGCTGGTCTGCCATTCCGGCTCCAAATTGGAGATGGCGCGAAGGGGCACCCTGGCTCTGGTCAGCTGAGAGCTGATGTAGGCATCACCCACGTCGCTGAAAGAGGAGCGTGAATCGGGTGCGAGACGGAGCAGGATGCTGACCGCCCTATCCCCTTCCCAGAAGGTGCTCACAGGGACCCCGTCGAATGCTCCGTCCACTTGCTTCGATATCAAGGAATGGGTTATTCCGAGCCTGTTGGCCAGTTCCTCGTTGACGTTCACGTCCACCCGGCACGATTCGTTAAAGTAGTCACGGTGGACGAAAACCGAAAAGGGGACCTGAGCGAGCATTTCCTCCACCTGGGAGCCGATGCGCTCCAATTCCTGGATGGCCTCGCCCACGATCCGCACCTCGACAGGGGCCTCCAACGACATTCCCTGCTGCAGTTCCTTCACGATGACCAGAGCTTCGGGGACCAGCGATGCAAAGGATTTCCGGAGATCTTCCACCAAGGCCGGCGTTTCCTTCGCGGAGTGGGTGTTCACGATGAACTGCCCGTATGCGGCATCCGGCTGCTGGGGATTGACATTATAGTAAAACCTCGGTGAGCTCTGCCCGACAAATGCTGCAAAATGCTCGATTTCCTTTCTCTCCTTCATGTACGCTTCCATCCGGCGCATCACCGCATCGGTGGCCTCGATGCGGCTCCCCTGGGCCATCCAAACGTCGACCACGAACTGGTTGCGCTCCGCCGATGGAAAGAACTGCTGCGGCACGAATGTGAAAAGGAGGAGCCCGAACGCGAACGCCCCAACCCCGACCGCCATGGCGGGGACCTTATGGCGCATGAAAAAGACGATGACCACCCTGTAGACGGCCTGGATCACATTCAGGATGCTGAACTTTTCCTTGCTTCCGCCCTCTTTGCCGCTGCTGGGGTTGTGAAGCCCTTTCCGGATGAAGAATTTGCAGAAAATCGGTGTGATGAAGATGGCCACGATGAACGATACGGCCAGGGCTATGGCGACCGTCACCGGAAGCGCAAAGATGAACTCGCCGGAGGAACCCGTAAGGATAACCAGCGGCAGGAAAGAAAAGATAATGGTCGCCGTTGCGGCCAGGACCGGGACGATCACTTCGGAAACGCAGCGCCAGGCGGCCTCCTCCCTCGGGACCTTGCGGTCGAGCAGATCGAGGTAATTGTCGGCGATGACAATCGCATCGTCCACGACGATGCCGAGGACCACAATGAGCGCAGCGATGGAGACCTGGTGCAGCGCGATTCCCAGCGCATTCATCACCCCCAGGGTTATGCAGAGCGTTATGGGAATGGCGAGTGCTGCGATCACCGCCACCCGAATGGGCAGCAGCACAATCGTGACGAGGACAACCGATGCGATGGCCAGCAGGAATTCATGGCCGAGATGCGATATGCGCTCCTTGACGACCTCAGGCTGATTGGCGATGAGATCGATCCGGATATCCGGGGGCAGCAGGGATTTCAAGCGGGTGAAAACCTCCTCGATTCGAACGCCCAGCTCCACGATATTCTTCCCCTTCTGCATCTCAACGGAGAGCAGCAGGCAGGGCTCGCCGTCATAGCGCACGACGAACTGCGGGTCCTGATATCGCCGTTCCACCTCGGCAAAATCGCGAATATAGACAGGCTCCCCCTTTGGGGAGACGTCCACGAGCACCTTCCTGATGTCTTCTTCCTCGTTGAAGAGGCCCGTCGTGTGCAGGGGAATCTTCGTACGGTCGGCCTCAAAATGGCCGGAGCTTTCCACGATGTTGCGCTGTTTCAATGCTTGGATGACATTTATGGGCTGTACAAAATACTGCGACAACCGCTCCAGGTCGCTCGTTATCCAGATTTGTTCCTGCTGCTGGCCATACATGGCCAATTTGCCCACTTCACGAATGGTACGCAGCTCATCTTGAATCTTGTCCACGTAGTCGCGAAGCTCGCGGTAGCCATAGCGTTCGCCGTGTATTGCGAGAAGCATCGCAACGGTGTCGCCGAAATCCGAGTTGACGATGGGCCCCTTAACGCCGTCCGGTAGCTCGGTTGCGCGGGTCTCGTTCATCTCGTGGCGGATTTTGGCCCACACGATGTCGGAGTCTTTCACGTCATTTTCAAGTTCCACGTTGATGATGACCAGACCGGGGCGGCTGGTTGAATACGTCTTCTCCTTGCGGACTTCCGGAAACTTGAAAATGTGTTTCTCGAGGGTTTTTGTGACCTGCTTTTCGACCTGCTCGGAAGTTGCGCCGGGATAAAGCGCGATGACCAGCCCGGTGCGAATGGTGATGGTGGGATCTTCGGTGCGCGGCATGTACCGCAAGGAATGAAGTCCGACCGCAACGGCCATGGCGGCAAGGATCAAAAAGACTACCGGGTAGTGCAGAGACGCCTTTGCCGGGTTCATTGCCGCACCTCTTGGCTTCTTGGCGGGTTTTTGGGCCCTCCAGGAGCGATTTCATCCACCACGGAGACGAGGGTTCCGTCCCGAAGCTTCTCCTGGCCCGCAAAAACGATGGTTTCGGCCCCTGAAAGGCCGCTTTTGATCGCGATCTCCCGGTCGTAAACGGCTCCCCTTTCCACCCGCTTTGCGTAGACGCGCTGCTGCTCGGGGTAGTATACGAACACAATCGTGGCTCCCTGGGGGTCCCGTAGGATCGTCTCGGCGGGAAGGGTCATCAGCTCGACCATCCTGTCTCCCTCGATCCTGGCCTCGGCAACCATCCCGACCCGGAGGACATGATCGGGATTGGGCACCACGATCCTCGTCATGTACGTTCGGGTATTGGGGTCTGCCGAGACGTTGATGACCCGCACCTTTCCCTCGAACGATTCCGAGGGCAGAGCCGGGATCGTGACCGTCGCCGTCTGGCCGACCCTGACGAGATGAATGTCGGTTTCCGGCACACCGACATTGATCTCCACGGGATCGAGCTTCACGATCTCGAAGACAGGGTTCCCGGAGCTTGCAGTCTGGCCCGGCTCGATGGACCGCTTCGAGATAAAACCGTCTGCGGGAGCGTAGAGCGATGCATCGGTCAGCCGCTTTTCGGCCAGCTTTTGGTTGGCGACTGCATGATCGACCTGCTCTTTGGCGCTCAACCAGGCCGCCTTGAATCTTTCGAAGTCGTTTTGCGCGAGGCTCCTGGAGTCATACAGGAACTTCATCCTGGCGTACTCGTCCTTGCTGCGCTCGAGGGTGACTCTTGCCTGTCCGGCCTGCGCGGATGCGGCCTGAAGCGAGAGCTTGTAGTCAAGTGGGTCGATGGCCGCGAGCAATTGTCCCTTTTTGACGTAATCGCCCTCCCGAGGGCCCACTTGGATCACTTTCCCCGAGACCAGAAAAGCAACCGAAACAGGAGCGTCAGGCGATGTCACCGTACCGCTCACCGACACGAATTCCCGCTCTTGCACGTGTCGCACCTTCCCCGTTTTGATCGGGATGGCTTTTGCGGGGGGCGGCTCCGCACTCTTGTCCTGGGAACAGGAGGCCAACACAAAAACGATTAAGACGAACCGTATGGCGGATAGAGATCGCATTGCGGAAGTCCTCTCATTGGATTCACACTCCGTCGTCTTTCCCGAGCAACCGCTGGCGCTCATGCTCAGGGGCAAACATTGATCCCCGCCGAAATTGCGCGACTACTGGCTGCCCAACGTCCGACGGAGGAGGATGAGGTCTTTGCGTCCTTTGCCACCGTATTCTCCCTTGCTGTTGATCCGGATCATGCCCTTGATGCTGTTAGACTTCCTCTTTCTCGATCCATAGGGTGTGGCTTATGAGTCCGAGGCCTGCCAAGGCCGAGCTCAGCTCTCTGCCCAAAAGGCTCCCGGTCCCGGGGTCGGACTGCCACTGGAGATGAATGCTGATATCGGTCGCATACTTTGTGCTGCAGAATACGGTCATCTTTAAGAGCTTCTCACCGGCAATGGATTGATGCGTCTGCCTGCAAATCTCCAGGATTTTTTCGGCCTCGATCATTCCAGCCGCCCGAGAGCTGATCATCTCAAGCCATATCATTCCGCCCTTCCTTTCTGGCTCCAGCAGTCCCTGGATGTCCTGTGGTATTGAGGCCGTGCGCACCGCCCTGGTTATGGGGTCGAAAGCCGGGAGAGGGCGAGAGCCAATGGACACAGTCTCTGTGAGAACAGAGGGCATTATCCGTGCCAGTCGTCTTGCAGCTGATTCCTGCCTGCAAAGGGGAATGGCCTTGCCCAGATCCACGAAATATGGTGAGTGACGTTGTCAAATATCGTATTATTGTAAAATAGGACGAAACGAGGAGGCTCGTTCCTTGCCTCACATGATCAGCAACGGAGAGGAGCATGGAACTTGATAGGAACGAGTTCTTCCGGGATGCCACGCTCAGGATCTGCAGCAGCCTGGATATCGACAAGGCCCTGCTGAGCTTCATGGAATATATCCGGCCATTTATTCCCGTATCGAGAATCTACATCAGCATGTTTGATCCAACCACCGGGGTTCTCAGCAACCTCGCCAATGTCGATCATGCCGGCAATAAGAAAACCCTGCCCCCCACTCCCTTGTCGAGGGCCGCCATCCAGGAGCTCGAATCGGCAAGAAAGGCCGGTGGCGTCAGGATGAGCCATTGGAACGGACAAAGCGAACTGGCAAGGATTCTGCGCCCCGATTTTGACCTGTCGAACCGCTCTGTTCTCGCCGTGGATCTGGCTCTGGACGGCAAACGGTTGGGGTTTTTGGCCCTGGATGCGGAGGGCCGGACGGGCTTTACCGAGGAGCATATGGATCTGGTCTCTCTTTTGAGGGAGCCCTTCTCGATCGCCATGTCCAATGCGCTTCGCTACGAGGAGATCGTCAGGCTCAAGGAGATCGTGGATGCGGAAAATCGGGAGCTCAGCCGGGAGCTGCGGAGCTTTTCGGTCTCCGAAATCGTTGGTGCGGATTTTGGCCTGAAGGACGTCATGGAGATGGTGCGGCAAGTTGCGCCCCTCGACAGCCCGGTCATTCTCCTCGGGGAGACCGGCACGGGAAAGGAGCTCATCGCCAACACCATTCACTACACTTCGAGCAGGAGGTCCGGTTCGCTCATCAAGGTGAACTGCGGCGCCATTCCTGAAAACCTCATCGACAGCGAGCTTTTCGGGCATGAGAGAGGGGCGTTCACCGGAGCCATCACTCAGAAGAAAGGGCGCTTCGAGAGGGCCGATGGAGGAACGATCTTTCTCGATGAAGTTGGCGAATTGCCGCTTCAGGCTCAGCTCAGGCTCCTGCGCGTAGTCCAGGAAAAGGAAATCGAGCGGGTGGGGGGAACAAAAACCGTTCCCGTGGATGTCCGGGTCATTGCCGCAACCCACAGGGACATGGCGGAGCTGGTGCGCACAGGGGCATTTCGGGAGGACCTCTGGTTTCGGCTCAATGTGTTCCCGATCACTCTTCCGCCCCTGAGGCAGCGCAAGGAGGATATCCCTGCCCTGGTCAATCACCTTGTGGAGAAGAAATCCAGGGACCTCAAAACCTATCCCCCCCCAGCGGTTGCCCTGGAGGAGGTCGAGCGACTGAAAGCCTACGACTGGCCGGGAAACATACGGGAGCTCGAGAACCTGGTCGAGCGGGAGCTCATCCGCATGAGGGGAAAGGGAAGAGGTCGGCTGCTGACGTTTGAGCACCTCGACGTGCGGGAGAGGAGCAAAGCTTCGCGTCTGGAGCCGGAGCAGGAGGGCGATTTGCTCACCCTGGATCAAGCCATGTCGAGGCAAATCCGTCAGGCACTCCAGAGGTGCAATGGAAAGATTAGCGGCACGGGGGGAGCCGCACAACTGCTTGGAATCAATCCCAATACCCTCAGGAGCCGGATGAGAAAGCTCGGATTGCTCTAACGGTTTCTTGCTGAGCCGCGTCTCTGAAATGAGCCGCATGCCTGGATTTCCGGTTTAGAGGCAGGGCGGAGAGATCGATTGATTATCACCGAAGGGGAAACTCTCCGCATGGCGAGTGAGGGATTGTCGGAGACTTGAACCGGGTGACAATAGTCCATGTGCTTGGTGCCATGGGTGTTCCAGTCTGCTTGACACCTTGTGAATGCGTCCGTCTGACCATCCAGTTGACGATCTGGCGAGGAACAGATTAATGTGATAGCAAATCTTGGAATCTTTACTTTTTGGAGGATTTGACATGTTGGTCAAACTGAGCTCGAAGAACCAGGTGACCGTGCCCCGCAAGATTCTCGCGCAGATGCCGGCCACACAATATCTTGATGTCGAATGGAAAGATGGAGCTATCGTCATGAAACCCGTGGCGGTTGTGGAGACCAACCTGGAGCAAATCCGTGAGAAAGTAAAACGGTTGGGGCTGAACGAGGACAGCGTTGCCGAAGCGATCCAATGGGCAAGATCCAGGTAGTCAGGGTGGTCATCGACACAAACGTGCTCGTGTCGGCGCTGCTGTTCGGTGGCGTGCCGGGGCGCCTTGTGTCGCTCTGGAAATCGGGGTGCATCCGGCCGCTCGCGTCGCAAGGCATGATCGATGAGGTTCTCCGGGTGCTGGCCTATCCCAAGTTCAGTCTTGCCCCAAAAGAAATCGAGCTCCTTCTCTACGAAGAAATCCTCCCTTGGGTCGAAATCGTCGACGTGGCTACCGGGAGTCCTTTCATTGAGGACGACCCATCAGATGACATGTTTCTCTGGTGCGCCATGAACGGGAAAGCAGACCAGATCATTTCAGGCGATGAACACCTGCTGCGGTTGCAGGACTTTCCTGTGCCCATCCTTACACCCCGTCGGTTTCTTGATCTCGTTGAGAGCCACCGGTAGAGTCCCTTTCACTTTGGCATTGGGCGTCTCTGATTCGTAATGGATCGCTATCAAGGCATGGGCGGTCGAACGGGAAGGGCTGTCAGGGCAAATTGATCCAGGCCTTTCATGACAAGATTCCTCCTGTAAGCTTCCGCCGACTTCCACCACTTTTGGGTCATTCGGCCTGAAGCCGGGGACAAAAGCCGGCGTTTTCGAAGCATAATCGAGATAGTCCGGAAATGTTTCGGCGAGGAGTTTTTCTTCCTGGATGGCTCTGTATGTCTGACAAAGGATCAACAACAGGACGACGAGAACTTTGGGAATGGACATGCCGGCAAGGGCCATTCCGGAGTACGTTACGATTTCTCCCAAATAGATGGGATGCCTTACCAGCCGGTACGGTCCCTGAACGACCAACTTCCTGGTTTGCGGGATGATGCTGAAGCTCTTCCCCAGCGTCAAGAGAGCCGCCAGGGTGAATGCAAGCCCCGCCGTGATGATCAGGCTGGATATCGCCAAGGTTGCAGCGCCTGCATGGGCCGCATTTCCGAGGAAAGGCATGGCGAAGGGGAGAGCGAATGCCGCCATGGCAACAATCCTGACCGGTAAAGACCTGGTGGTTGCGGTTGCCGAACCCCTTCGGATGTAGAGCAAAATAACGAGAACAAGAAAGGCCACAGAAAGCAGATGGTTCATGAACCAGAGGACTTTCATGGCGTCCACTGGAAAAAGGCTCCTTACCAGTAGACTTGAAGCCATCAGATTCCAAACCAGCAGGAGATTGAAAACCGGAATGGCCACCCATCTGCCAAAATCGATGCGCGATGATTTGCATGGCGTATCCATCGATGTGCGCTCCGTTCCATCCTTCAAACAATGCTGTATGTTTTCATTCAAATCCCGGGCAGGGGCGGCGGACCAGGCATTCCTCCCCCCGGCAGGGGCGGCGGCCCCCCACCTCCGGGCAGGCCGGCCGGCATTCCGCTCCTGGGCAGACTCGGCATTTGGCCTCCGCCCAGACTCGGCATTCCGCCCCCGTGCATTGGGCCTCCCACCGAGCCTTTGCCTATCTGGCCGGGGAACGAGTCCATGCGTGGCGGGGTGTCGCCAGGCTTCATCCCGTTCAATGCCTGGGGCCGGGGTTGGCTGCCGCCCCCGGGATCGATCCGGCCGGGGCCTCCGCCTTGCCGGGCTATATTGGGAGAGGCTGCCTGTGGCGGATTCTTCAAGCTCGCCGGAGCGGGCCCCTTTTGTCCCCCGGGTTGCGGGCGGCCCTGCAAGCCGTTCGGCCGACCCTGAATGGGTCCTCTGTTTGACTGTAAAGGGTTGGCTGCGTTCCGCTGCAGGGCGTTCTGGGTATTTCCATTCCGGTGCTGAAAGTTCTGCGCATTTACGTTCGCATTCCTGGAGTTATTGTTAAAGCTGTTCTTAACGTTTACGCTTCTGTCGACGTTTACGTTTACTCGGTCGCCGTAACTATAACCACGACCATGATAATAATGTCCGTATCCATAGCCATAACCATAATGATGGTAATGATTATAGGAGTACCACGCTTCCCCCACAGCTATGCCGGAGGCAAAGCCGTAAGTTGCCGCCGCGTAGGACGAGTCGCTGGAGCAGGAGGAGCAACGCTCGTAAACTGTTGATGAATTATAGATCGGGACATAGACAACCTCGCGATTCGCCGGCTCGATCTCGATGTACTCTTTCCTCACATATTCTTTCCTTACGTACTCTTTCGAAACATTGCCGGCATTCCCGTCTTCATGCTTCTCTTCGGCGGCAGCGCTTTTGACCACAACCTTCTGTTCGGGGCTGCTCCTGAGATTGCCGGCAGCATAGGCGTCATGCCGCAGCTTCTGAATGGTGTCCATGACCTCGCCCTGCTGACGTTGGAAAGCCGCCCCCAGTTTTTCCGTCCACTCGATTTGCTCACTCATCATGGAAAGGACCTGCGGAAACGGCACGAGCGCCTTGACGCTCGCCTCCCAATTCATTTTGTCGAGCGCGGCATTCAAAGCGTTTTGATTCAATTTGCCATGCTTCTGCACCCACCGGTCAGCCATAACGACCTGCACGGGAAAACACGACGCCATGAGGACCTGCGAAAGCAGAGAATCCGGGTATAAAGCAATCGGGGCAAGCATCTGGTTCAACTCTTCCGCGCTGAAATGTGTGGCGCCTTCCGTGGGACTTTCTTCCGCGGCGCCTGTCGAGGCACCTTCCATGACTTCTCCGTCCGAATCGGCTGCGAAAACCCAAAGTGGGACGACCAGGAGCAAAACCATCAGCCAAGGGCAAACATTCCTGGGTGTCTTCCTGGAATTCATAGGGATCTCCTTGAGCTCTGCTCGGGAACAGGCAGGAGCTCACCAGACAAGTGCCTCTCAACATTTCGAAGAGCGCGTTTCAGGATAGCCTCGTGCACTCTCCACAGGTCTTCATTGGCAAGGCGCATGCCAGAGAATTTTAAATGGTATTCCAGCATGTTACGGAAAAAGTCCTGTTGGTGATCGTTGGCCCTTTCCCGGGGGATGGAATGAGCTTTGCCATGGTGCAGTTATGCGCCATGGTGCGAAAATGCTGAATGGCTTTGGGGGTCAACCCACAGGGACGGTTGCCCGTCCTTGCGGTGAAGCCATCTCGAGCCGGGTTCAGTCTTTCATAACGGAAATGGGATGAGAGAGCGGAAAGAAGTGACGCACGAGGTGTTCTTTGAGCTCGACATTCCGTCCCGTTCGTGCCACCCAGCCGGCTGAAGCCGGCATAGCCGTTGCCGCGCGTGCTCAGGAGTCCAGAACCTCGCGCACCTTTTGAGCCAGGGTAGTCACGGAAAAAGGCTTTTGAAGGAAATGGATCCCCTGGTCCAGGACACCGTGGTGGGCAAAGACGTCGGCCGTGTAGCCGGACATGAAAATACTCTTGAATCCGGGCTTCAAGTCGCGAAGCTTCTGGCTGAGGTCTTTGCCGTTCATTCCGGGCATGATCACATCGGTGACGAGTAGGTCAATCCGTTCAGGATGTCCCTGGGCCAGCTCCAGGGCCTCAGCCGGGTTCAGGGCTGCCAGCACCCTGTACCCCTGTCGCTCGAGGATCGTTCTGGCCAAGGACAGGATGGACTCTTCGTCCTCCACCACAAGGACGGTTTCGGTGCCTCTCAGGTCCCTGGTCTCTTCCTCACGGCGCCGGCCTTCCGTCACCCGGACCTGTGTTCGTGGAAAGTGGATCATGAAGGTGGAGCCCCGCTTCGGTTCGCTGTAAACGTTTATGAACCCGTTGTTTTGCTTGACGATCCCGTAGACCGTCGCCAAGCCGAGTCCCGTTCCCTTGCCAACATCCTTGGTGGTGAAAAACGGTTCGAAAAGGTTCTCCAAAACGTCTCTCTCCATGCCGCAGCCGTTGTCACTCACGGCGATCAGGACATACTCGCCGGGAATGATGGCCGGTTGCTGATGCTGATGCCTGCCCGTGCATTCCACAAGCCCGCGATGGAGCATCGCTGGACGTCGGGGCCGTCGGAGTCGCATTCTCCGGCGGCCCGATCGAAGCGGAAACACTGCTCGCGCCCCTCCTCCGTGCGGCGAATGATGGAATCGCAGAGCCGGCAGAAATCGCTGGGCCGCGTGATGGGGGTGCCGTCCGGATGTGTGATGATGGATGCTACGCCGGTGGCTCTTGACCAGTGGTCCTGCAGCTCTTGAATCAGATCGAGGTTGAAGAGCTCCTCGAATTCGATGCCTTCGGTCGCCCCAAGGGGAAGCGACAGGGCAATGAGGCGTTTCTCGAGGGCCTCCTGCGTCCGCTTGTGATCGGTGATGTCGCGGACGGATTCGATGGCGCCGATCCGATTGCCTTCCTGGTCGTAGAGCGGCGAGGCCTTGAGAGAAACCCAGGCGCCTCTTCCCCCATGGAGCGCGTGCCAGAACGCCTCCGCAATGAAGGAGTGCCCCTCCTGCCTGATGGTGGGATACCGGGAGGCTATGTCATCCGTCGGCTCCCAGATGAGATCCATCAGGTGCGGTCTTCGCTCTCCATAGAAGGGGACGGTACACGCGTAGTCCCCTCTTCCGATCATCTCCTCTGAGGGCACCCCGGTCATTTCCTCGATGGCCCGATTCCAGACGATCACGCGCTTTTCCATGTCGATGGCAAAGGTGGCATCCGGCAGGAAATCGAGGATTTGCGCGAGTGTGGTCTCATTCATTTGCAATGCTTTTTCGGTTTGCTCCTGGTGTTCCCGGTTCGACATTTCCTCGGACCTCGCTTTCCTCAAATGCCTTTTCCCTTTGCATGTGTTTGCATCGATGCCCTCTGGAACATCGTTCATGATCGCTTGTATTCAGTTCCAGGGATCCGGTCGGCACGCCGTTCATCAGTCCATTCAAAAACACATCCAAAATGGCTGCGGGGGCTTCCAGGTTGGAATGCTGCTCCGGCAGATCCAGTTGGAGAAGAAGAAAAGCGTCGACGGCGCTGTCGAAGGCAACGGCCAGGTGAAAGGGGTCGGCGATGTCCTTAAACCGTTTCTTCTTGATGGCGCCCTCGAAGATCGAGGCCAGTCTTTTAAGGGAAGCGCGGTGCCGCTTTCGCAGTTCGTTCTGGAGGCCCGACTCGATGTTGAAGCTCGCCCCACTTCTCTCCGCAAGAACAAGGCGAATCAGAGGAAGGTCTCCACCACGAAACCTTTCCCCCATGATCCGGATGTAGCGCCGAAGCCTTTCCACCTCATCCTCCGGCCCCTCGATGGCTCGTGCGATGGCACTCTCGCACCTGTCGCACTGCTCCAGAACCAGGGCCTTGTAAAGGTCCTCCTTGTTCCGGAAGAGCGTGTAGAGTGTTCCGATGGCGAATTCGGCCTTCTCCGCGATTTCATGCATGGATACGCCGTGGTATCCCTTCTCCGCGAAAAGATCGCATGCGGCTGCCAGGATCTCCTGTCGCCGCCGCAGCTTCACCCGTTCCCGTCTTGAAGGCTTTTCGCTTCCCATTGCCTGACTTTTCGCCCTCGGCTTTCGAATACCGGTGCTCAAGAGACGGCTCGTGGTTGTGTCCACCGGTCATTCCGTGGTCGCGGCTTCCACCCAGATGGAATGATGGAGCAGCCCCAGCCCCTTCAGAGCGTAGGAAAGCTGTTGCCCAAGAGGGCTTTCGCTCGGATGCTGTCCCCCATCCTCCCAGTGGATGTGAATGCTCAAATCGGTTTCCACAGCGGGACGGTGATAGACCCTGATCGAGGCGGCAAGCCCGGATGCCTTCTGCTTGAAAACCTGGCCCAACAGCTCATCAACCATTTGCCTGTTTGCTTTCGCCAGAGAACGCAGCGTGATGACTTCGATCCATTTCATGGCCATTCTCCTTCGAGCTCACCCTGAAGAGAGCGCCCCGGTGGGCGCCTGTCGGACGTGCCGGGGCGGATTTCAGACGCGGCCACACATCAATCCAGGGAGACGGGGACCGGTTTGGCGTTCCAGATGTCCCTGCAATATTCGCGGATGGCCCGGTCAGAGGAGAACTTGCCCATGCGGGCGGTGTTGAAGATGGACATGCGTGTCCACCGCTCCCGGTCGCGGTAGGCTGCGTCCACCTGCCTTTGCGCTTCGACGTAGGATTCAAAGTCGGCAAAAAGCATGAAGGTGTCATGGAAAAGAAGGGAGTCCACCAGAGGTTTGAACAACTCCCGATCACCGTTGGAAAAATCGCCCGAACCGATCCGCTCGATGACTCCCTGGAGCTCCGGGTTCCTCGAGTACACTTCCATGGGCTGATATCCGCTCTTTTGAAGCGAGCAGACTTCGTCGGCCGTGAGCCCGAACAGGAAGAAGTTTTCCGCGCCCACTTCCTCCCTGATTTCGATGTTGGCCCCGTCCAGGGTGCCGATGGTCAAGGCGCCGTTCATGGAGAGCTTCATGTTTCCGGTTCCCGACGCTTCCTTCCCGGCGGTCGAGATCTGCTCCGACAAATCGGCGGCGGGGTAGATGAACTTGGCGTTCTTGACATTGAGGTCGGGGAAGAAGACGACCTTGATGCGTCCGGCCACGTCAGGGTCGTCGTTGACCACCTCGGCGACGGAGTTGATCAGCTTGATGATCCGTTTGGCCATGAAGTATCCGGGAGCGGCCTTCCCTCCGAAGAGAAAGGTCCTCGGGCACATGTCGTAGGCCAGGTTTTCCTTGATCCGGTTATATAGGGCGATGATGTGGAGCACGTTCAGGTGCTGGCGCTTGTACTCGTGGATCCTTTTCACCTGAATGTCGAACAGCGATGACGGGTCCACTTCGACCCCGGTTCGTTCGCGGATGAGCCCCGCAAGAGTCTTCTTGTTTTCGAGCTTCACCCGGCGCCACTCCTCTTGGAACTCGGAATCGTCGACAAACCTCTCGAGCTGCCTGAGCTCCTCCGACCTGCTGATCCAGGTTTCGCCGATCTTGCCCGTGATGAGACGGCTCAAGCCGGGATTGCTCAAAACCATAAACCGGCGCGGCGTGACCCCATTGGTCTTGTTGCTGAATTTCTCCGGCATCATCTCAAAGAAGTCACGCAGGACGTCTTCCTTGAGCAGCCGGGTGTGGAGCTCCGCCACGCCGTTGATGGCATGGCTGCCGACACAGGCCAGATGCGCCATCCGCACATGGCGCTCCCCGCTTTCATCGATGAGGGACATTCTGGCCACGCGGGCTTCGTCTCCCGGAAACCTGCTCCTGACTTCCTCGAGGAAGCGCCGGTTGATCTCGTGGATGATCTCCATGTGCCTGGGGAAGAGACCGGCGAACAGATCCACCGACCACTTCTCGAGGGCTTCCGGCAGAAGGGTGTGATTGGTATAGCCGAAAGCATTGCGGGTGACCTCCCATGCCGTCTCCCAGTCCATGTCGTTTTCGTCCACCAGGAGGCGCATCAGCTCGGCAACGCCCATGGCGGGATGGGTATCGTTGAGCTGGATGGCAAAACCGTTGGAGAACTGCCTCGGATCGCCTCCGAACAGTTTGTGCATTCGCAGCATGTCCTGAAGCGAGCAGGAAACAAAGAAATACTGCTGCTCGAGCCGCAGCTGTTTGCCCTGGATGGCCTCGTCGTTGGGGTAGAGAACCTTGGTGATGTTCTCGGAGTAGATCTTTTCCTCCACTGCCCCATAGTAGTCGCCCACGTTGAACGCTTCGAATTCAAAGGACTCCACGGCTTCAGCCTTCCACAGCCGGAGCAGATTGCAGGTGTTGACGCGATATCCAAGGATCGGGGTGTCGCAGGCAACGCCCTTCACAGTCCGGTGGGGAATCCACCGAACCCGGTGGCGGCCCTGATCATCCTGGTAGTGCTCGGTGTGGCCCCCAAAACTCACCTGATAGGTGATTTCAGGTCGAACCACTTCCCATGGATTGCCCAATCGAAGCCATTGGTCGGTGCGCTCCACCTGCCAGCCGTCCCGAATCTCCTGTTTGAAGAGACCGAACTCGTAGCGGATGCCGTACCCGACGGCAGGGACCTCGAGGGTCGCCAGGGAATCGAGGTAGCAGGCCGCCAGCCGGCCCAGTCCTCCATTGCCAAGGCCGGGCTCGGCCTCCTGGTCGAAAAGGGCCTGGATATCCAGACCCTCTCCTTCGGCAGTCCGAAGAATGTCCTCGTAAATCCCCAGGTTGATCATGTTGTTCTCCAGGTGGGGACCGAGGAGGAACTCCGCCGAGAGGTAGGCGACCACCTTGACGTCCTCCTGACTCAGCCGCTGAACGATTTGATCGACGGTCTTGATCCAGCGGTGCATCAGCTGATCCCTCACGGTGTAGGAGAGAGCCGTGTAGAGATCGTTCCTGCCGGGGCCTTCCAGGCCTTCCACGAAACGCCCCTGCGTGTAAAAGAGATGCTCGCGGAAGGTGCGTCGCAAGCCCTCGATGCTCATGTCTGAGCGAGCGCCCATGGCACCGGGCGCTCCCGAGGCTCCAAGATTAAGTTTCTTTACCGTCTTCCTGACCATCCCGTTCTCCATTGAACTGACGACGCAGCAACATCATGCCGGCTCGCGTTTGCATTCCGGCGCTGAACGTTTCCCTCGATACAACAACAAGTGTGCCAAGCTTTTTTTTCGCGTATATTCAAGGCATTTTGTGGAATGCTCTTGATGGGCGTCCGTGATTTCGTCCTGGGGGAGCAAGAGAAGTTACCCTATGGTCCAATTGCGTGCCATGGTCCAAAATTGCGCGGGCGGCCGGCGTCGGGACCGATGCCGGCCGAATCCCCTGAACGCTTTTGATTCACCAAGGAAGGCCCAAGATCCTTTTCGAGAGTCTGAAAATGCCGAAAGGCTGTTCGAAGCTGGAAGCCACAGAGGTGGGATGAATTTGTTTGAACCCTGAACTCCCTTGGCGCGTCACAGATTCATAGCTTGTCGGCGGACTCGTACTCCATATTTTTCAGATCGAGATCGGGAAGACAGGGAGCCCCATCCTCAGATATCATCGAGCGATCCGTGGCGCTTGCCGATGACCTCCAGGGTGTCGTTGACGACCATGAACGCGTTGGGGTCGATGTCAAAGACCGTTTCCTTCATCTTTGAGAGCTCCGTCAGGGTGATGATGCTGAAGATGACTTTCTTGCTGCTCCCGGTATAGGCTCCCGTGGCTTCGAGGAGAGTGGCCCCGCGATTCAGCTGGTTTATGATCTGGGAGGCAATGGCATCGGCGCAGTCGCTCACGACCAGGATCGCCTTTCGCTGGTTAAAGCCGGTAAGGATCGAGTCCATGACCTTCCCGCTTACATACATGAAGACAAGGCTGTAGAGCGCCCGCTCCAGGCCGAAGAAATAGGCCGCGACCGCTAGCACCAGGGCATTGAAGAGAAAGCTCATGGCCCCCATCCGAAGTCCGAACTTCTTTCTCAAGTAGACCAGAAGGATCTCCGTCCCGCCTCCCGAGCCCTGGGAGCGTAGAGTGATTCCGAGTCCGGCTCCGCAGATTATCCCGCCCAGAATGGCTGCAAGGATAGGATTCTCGATGTGCGGGAGCTTGGGGAAGACAAGCCCGGTCGCTGTGGCGAACATGACCATGCCGAATACGGTGTAGAGCATGAATCTTCGGCTGACGCGGAACCAGCCGAGGAGCATCAGGGGGATGTTCAGGACGAGGTAGGCGAGACCGATGTTGATCCAGGGGAAGAGATAATGCCCGATCAAGGAGATCCCCATGACCCCGCCGCTCAAGAATCCCTGGGAGACGATCACTCCGTTGATGCCGGCCGCGTAAACGATGCTGCCGGCACTGATCAGGAGAAGGTTCGTGAGCACGCGCCTCCAGGGAACCGGCGCGGCCGGCGCGCAGATTCCAAAGCCAGACTCTGAATGTGGCTTCATAAGTGTTGAGATCCTCCTGCTTCGGTTTCAGATCAGTAACCCGGCCGGCGGGTGAGCCGGTTGAACTTTGTATCGAGACGGTTCCACACCCATCTTCGCCTATGTTGGACCATTCCGTTGTACCCGCCTCACAGGCAAGTACCGGGCCAGATGTGGAATGACACCGTCGGGGATGAGCGGTTCGCCCCATGGGACAAAACACTTTGCTCCATGGTCCAATTGCGTGCTATGGTCCCTGAGAATCCTGGCGCACGCTTTCGGATACTGGCGGAGGGGGGAGAGGATAGAAGATCATGCGCGTCGATGAGAACCTTTTTTTTCGCGAGGCAACGCTGCGTCTTTGCAGCAGCCTCGATATCGAAGCGGCCCTGAAGCGCTGCTACGAATACATCAGTCTTTACATTCCGATGAAGCAGATGATCCTGCACATACTGGATTTTGAGCAGAATATTCTCCAACTCGTGGCATGGGTCGGGGCCGTCTCGCCGGAAGGCAGCGAGGCCGTCCTGCATTTGCCCGAGAAAGGGCGCCGTGAAGCAGCGGCCTTCTGGAAAACCGGAGAAGTCATCCGGATTGTGAACCAGCCTGATCCAATCAAGGTGAACCCGGAGATACTCCAGAGGCTTGGACTCAAGGAAAACGTGTCCTATATGAGCATGCTCCTGGAGCTCGAAGGGAGCAGGATCGGGAACCTTGGATTGGTGGCGGAGGGTGTTGATCAATACACCGACGAACACGCCCGATTGCTCAAGCTGCTCCGGGAGCCCATGGCCATTGCCATGTCCAATGCCATGAAGCACCAGGAGGTCATCCGTTTCAAGAAGATGCTGGCGGACGACAACCGATATCTCCTGGATGAGCTGCGCTCGGTTTCCGGAAATGCCATCGTTGGTGCGGACTTCGGCTTGAGCATGGTCATGAGAATGGTCGAGCAGGTGGCTCCCCTTGACAGTCCCGTGCTCTTGCTGGGAGAGACGGGCACGGGGAAGGAGCTCATCGCCAATGCCATCCACAGCTTCTCCCCGCGAAAAGACGGGCCGTTTATTAAGGTGAACTGCGGCGCCATCCCCGAGACGCTTCTGGACAGCGAGCTGTTCGGTCATGAGAAGGGTGCTTTCACCGGCGCCATCAGCCAGAAGAGGGGGCGCTTCGAGCGGGCCGACAAAGGGACCATTTTTCTTGACGAAATCGGAGAGCTTCCAGCCCAGGCCCAGGTTCGGCTGCTGCATGTCCTGCAACGAAAAGAGATCGAGCGTGTGGGGGGGACCCGCTCCATACCCGTGGACATCCGGGTCGTATCGGCTACCCACAGGAACTTGCAGGAGATGGTCGGATCCGGGCAATTCCGAGAAGATCTGTGGTTCCGACTCAATGTCTTTCCCATCATGATCCCGCCCCTGAGGCAGAGAAAGGGAGATATCCCCTCGCTGGTGCACCATTTCATTCATCGCAAATCCATGGAGCTCAAGCTCAGGGAAAGACCGAAGCTCGCCTCCGATGCCATCGACAGGCTCATCGCCTACGACTGGCCGGGTAACGTGCGGGAGCTCGAAAATACGGTCGAGCGGGCCCTCATACAACACCGTCCCGGTGGCTCCCTCTCCTTCGAGGCGCTGCTTCCCCTGGCGGTATCCGGACATGGAGGAACAGGGCAAGGCGCAGGCCGGGATGAGTCTCTCGACCCGTTGAAGGATGTGACGGCTCGTCATATCCGGAATGCCCTGGAAAGAGCCAAGGGCAAGATCAGCGGACCGGGCGGAGCGGCGCAGATTCTGGACGTGAACCCCAGCACTCTCCGGAAGCGCATGAAGAAGCTGGGAATTCCGTATGGAAGACAAAGCTGGTGTTGAAATTGCGAAACCCCATGCTGACCAGGTTTTGTGGACCACAAGAAGGGTACTGTGTGGAAGAAACCCGATCGCTCACGAACACGGGGGGCGCGGCGGGCAGGTCGGTCACGTAGCTCCATCAGGACTGGAGGGTGCAGGGTTCTATCCATCCAAGGAACGAATCAGCGCTGGTAACTCCTGGATTCACGACCTTCCCGTATAAACCGAACTACTTCATCCGTCGAGACCTTGAGGTCGATTCCCTCGACATCGAGGGGCGAATCCCTTGGCGCCTCAGGTCTGATGACGAAGACCCGGCCATCTTTGCGCATGATCCTCACTTCACCTTCCGTGGCTGCCTGATCCAGCACTGCCGCAAGATTTTGCCGGGCTTTTGAGAAGTTATACACGGCTGCCATCAGTATATCTCCTTCACCTGTATTCCCATGACCTTCGCACACCCTGCCAGATTCCGATCGAGAGAGATCAGCGGACATCTGTACTTCTGAGCACATCGGAGGATGTAAGCATCGTAGGCATATATGGCCTGTTTGGCGGCGATCTCGAACTTCGAGACCGGTCACCATCGGCCCGTGCCGACTCCCCACCGTTGGCGGCCGGCAGCCAGCCAGTCCAGGGGAAGGCCCCCGACGAGAAACCGGCCCTTCTTTTTTCAATTCCCCCGCCAAAAAATCTCTTGACAACGCCGACGAGGCGCATCTAGAATTTGCACCAATCGGTGATACACTTTGGTGAGACCCAATAGGTCAAAGAGTTCATGCCTCCTGAAGATGCGAAAGCCGGCTATCAATTCAACGCAGACACCTCCGATTCGCATGATGTCTCCCGCCGGGCCAATGAAGATTTTTAGCATGCACCGTTAACTGGAGGAAGAAAGAATGGGCGAGACAGAGATCAAGACAACCACATGTTACGGATGTGCCCACACCGCCTGCTTCGTGAAAGCGCATCTCGAGGACGGGAAGCTGGTGAAGGTCACGCCGGACCGGGAAAAAATCTGCGTGGACGTCTGCACCAGAGGTTTTCTGGCCGACGACGGCCGGGCAGGCATCGAGTACCACTACGGAGAGAAGCGCATCAACTACCCGCTCAAGCGCGCCGGAAAACGCGGGGAAAACAAATGGGAGCGCATTTCCTGGGACCAGGCGCTGGATGAAATCGCAGCCAAGCTGCAAGACCTGAAAGACAAGCACGGGCCTCACACCGTCTGTCTTGCCACCGGCACGGCTCACCATTCCGACAACAACTGGGTCCCCTGGCGATGGATGGTCGGTTTCCGAACCATGAACAAGATCGGCAACGAACAGATTTGCTATGGGGTGCAGTTCATCACGTCGGAGCAAACCTTCGGCTGGCCCAACAGCCCGTTCCCTTCTCCCGAGGCTCCCCCCAGGTCCATGATCGTCGTGGGCAACACCCATGAGACCGTTCCGAATATCTTCAATTCATTCAAATTCGCCTCACAGGCCGGGGTCAAGATCATTTCGGTCGATCCGCGGGCGACCGCCATGACGAACCTGGCTTCCCACTGGCTCCAGATCAGACCCGGAACCGACATCGCCCTGTGGATGTCCTGGCTGCGGCTCATCATCCAAAATGAGTGGTTCGACAAGGAATTCGTCTACGATTGGACGAATGCTCCCTTTCTCGTCCGCACCGACACGCGAAAGATCCTCCGGGCCGAAGAGCTCGTCGACAATGTTCCAAGAGATTCCTTTGTGGTGTGGAACGTGATGACACAGGCTCCGGCCGTCTGGGACGCCGAAGAGCGCAAATACCTTGAGGAAGGCGTCAAGAAAGCTTTGAACGGGACCTATTCCATCCAGCTCAAAAGCGGAGAAACCGTCGAATGCAAAACCGCGTGGACCCTCCTCACGGAACGCGTCGAAGAGTGGACTCCGGAGAAGGCCTCCGAGGTCACGGGCATACCGGCGGCCAAGATTGTCGACGCCTGTGAAGCGTACGCGCTGAACCAGCCCAGTCTCTTCCTGGTGCCGGGACACTGCTACGACGCCTTCGCCCCCGGCTCCTCGAGCGTCTTCCGCCTGCAGAACATCATCAAGTCCATCATGGGCAACATGGACCGGACCGAGCTCCTGACCGGGTGCTATGACAACACCAAACTGGTCAGCATCTACGAGATGGAGCTCAAGCCTGATGAGGCGTTCACGGAAGAGGAGAAAAAGCATCAACCGGGCTGGGATCGTTTCCGGGCCCTGTCCTGGGTGGGTTATGACCTGAAAGCCAAGTACGAAAAGAAGCAGTGGGGCCTCGCGTCCAATGCGATGTACTCCAACCAGGGCCATCATCATGTGATGTGGCAGGACATCATCGACGAGAAGCCCAATCGTACCCGCGCCATGATCATCAACGGCAGCAACCCGATGATCAAGTACGGCAATACCAAGCGCGTCTACGAGGCGATGAAAAAACTCGATCTCGTCGTGACCCTCGAATTCACCATGACCCCCAGCGCCGCCATGAGCGACTACGTGCTGCCCATGTCCGACTGGTTCGAGCGGCCGGAAATCGGTCCGTCGACGCCCTGCGACATCTTCAATTTCATTCATGTCTCCGATGCCGTGATGCCGCCGGAATTCGAGCGGCGCTCCGACTATGATGTCTTCAAGGGTCTTGCCGACAGGCTTGGCTTCGGGAAGGACTGGCCCTGGAAAGACCTCACGGAATGCTACAACTGGCGCGCCAAGGGATTGCTCGAGGAGCACGGGTGCAAGGATATCGCCGAGTTCGCCGAGAAGGTCGGCTTCGACTACCCGCCGCCCATCATCGAGCAATACAAGCTAAGGAACGGCTTTGCCACGCCCACGGCCAAGGCGGAAATCTGGTCGGTGATGCTCGAGGAGCTGGGATACGATCCGATCCCCTACTTCGTCGAGCCGGCCATGAGCCCCCGGAATGTTCCCGAGCTTTATGAGGAGTACCCGCTGACCCTGATCGGCATCGACCGTCATCTGCCGAACTACCATTCCCAGTTCTACGAGGTCCCCTCCCTCAGAAGAATGATGCCGGAGCCGCTCGTGGACATCCATTTCGACACGGCGCGGCTGGCGAGCCCGCCCATCAACAACGGGGATTGGGTGTGGATCGAGACCCGAAAAGGCCGGATCAAGCAGCGGGCCCGGCTGACATTCGGAATCGACGAGAGCTGCGTCAAGACGACGCACCACTTCTGGTATCCGGAAATGCCGGGTGAGGAGCCCTATCTGCATGGCGTCTGGGTATCGAACACCAACGTGCTGACGGAAGACGATCCCGAGCTGTGCGATCCCGTTTTCGGATCGTGGCCGCACACGGCCATTCCCTGCAAGGTTTACAAGGCGGTGGATGGCACCAATCTCGAGAGCGACCGATCACGCTAACAGTGAACGGTGAACCGTGAGCGGTGAGCAGAGAGCTCACTGCTCGCTGTTCATTTCTTCTCAACGAAAAAGGAGTCGAAGGTCATGACATGCTCGAATGCTTCCAATCAAAAACTCAAGGACAAGGTTGCGATCATCACGGGCTCTTCCCGCGGAATGGGAAGGGCGGCGGCTATTCTGTTTGCTCAACATGGCGCCAAGGTCGTCGTGAACTACCATGGCAATAAGGATGCGGCCGACCAGGTGGTGAGGAAAATCGAGGAAGGAGGGGGCAGCGCCATCGCCATACAGGCCGACATCGGGAAAATGGCCGATCTGCCCAGGCTTGTGGATGGATGCATCGAAAAATTCGGCAAGCTCGATATTCTCTATCACAACGCCGCCATCCACTATGTGTGCCCGGACCTGGATGATGTGACGGAAGAAGTTTGGGACATGACCTACAACAGCATCATCAAGGGACCGTTCTTCCTGACCAAGCTGGCCATACCCCACCTCAAGAAGAGCGGAAACGGCTGCATCATCTTCACGTCGACCAGCTCGGCGGGGACCGCCACGCCGGCCGACCCGCATTACATGACGGCCAAGAACGCCGTGAACGCCCTTTACCGCATCCTGGGGGGATGGCTCGCTCCCGAAATCCGCGTCAATTGCGTGGTCCCCGGTTTCGTCAAGACGGACATGTTTCGCCATCATCCGCCGCAGATGTGGGAGGTCCTGGGATCGATGGTTCCCATGAACCGGATGTGCACGCCCCTCGATATCGCCAATGCCGCGCTGTTCCTGGCCTCCGACGACGCCAGCAACATCACCGCCCAGGAGATCGTGGTCGACGGCGGGAGATCGAGCGCCATCCCCAGGAGGAATGTGCTTCCGGTCCTCCAGGCCATGAAGCCCGGTGTCAGCACGTACGACAAGGAGGCCTACGGCGATGAGAACATCAAAACGATGGATGTGGGCATCCAATAGTGTCCGTGGCGGTTCGTCGCGCTAACCACGCTGGATAGCAGGGGGGAAGGAAATGACCTTGGGAATGATGGCCACGGATGCCGAGCAGCGAATCGATTTTGATGCGATGCGAAGCTACAAGCTCAAGAGGATTCAGGCCCAGCTGGCCGAAAAAGACCTTGGAGCCATGCTGTGCTTCGATCCCGATAACGTGAGATACGCCACCTCCACCGCCATCGGCGAATGGAGCCGGGACAAATACGTCCGGTGGTGCGTTGTGCCGCGCGAGGGGGAGCCCTACCTTTTCGAGCTCGGATCCGCTCAGGAGGTGAAAAAGGAGATCTGCCCGTGGATCCCCTGTGAGCACATCTTCCCAGGCGGTGGATGGCTGCGCGGGGCCAATACGAAGGGCGCGACCAGCATGGCGGTCATGGGGACCGTCGCGCGCATCAAGGCGGTTCTCGAAGCCAGCAAGGTCGCCGACATGGCCATCGGTGTCGACACGGTCGATCTTTATATGCTGGATGCCTTGAAGAGCGCCGGCCTGAAGATGGTGAACGGCTGGGACGTCATGTGGGACGCGCGTGTCATCAAGTGCCCGCAGGAGCTCGCCATCATCGAAACCGCGGCCTCGCTGGCGGACGGATGCTTCGAGTTCATCGCGGACAAAATCCGACCGGGTGTGAGGGAGTCCGAGGTTGTCGCGGAGATCTACGGATGGCTCCTCAAACAGGGGTGCGATCGCGTGACCGGCGTCAACTGCGTTTCCGGTCCCCGGAGCAACCCCCATCCGCATGATTTCTCCGATCGCATGATCCGCCCGGGCGAGCTGGTCTTCATCGACATCATGGGCCACTACCTCGGCTACGGGACCTGCTACTACCGCACCTTTGCAGCCACCCGGGCCACCCAGAAGCAAAAGGACCTCTACAAGAAGGCCTACGATTGGCTGCAGGCGTCCATTGAAGTCGTGCGCCCCGGAATCACCACGGCCGATGTCGCCAACCAGTGGCCTACCGCCCAGGAGCTGGGCTATTCGGACGAGCTCGCGGCAGCCGGGCTGTGCGTGGGGCACGGGATTGGGGTCAGCATACACGAGAAGCCTTTCATTTCGCGGCTTTTCAACGCCGAGCCCATGCCGATCGAAGCCGGGATGCACTTTGCCCTGGAAACCTTCTGCGGTGAAGGCAGTGACGGAGCCAGGATCGAGCAGCAAATCATCGTCACGGAATCGGGCCACAAAGTCATCACTCAGTGGCCCTGCGATGAGCTGATGGTCTGCTCGGCCCGATAGATCAAGATCTCCCCAGCGATCCAGGAGGCGGATTATGCCTGAGCTAACGAAAGAACAGAAAGTGGAGCTGTACCGGGGGCTCGTTCGCGCCCGAAAATATGATGAGCTCAATGTGCGCATGGCTTCGGAGGGAAAACTCCTCACCTTCTATCACAGCGCACAGGGCCACGAAGCCGTCGGGGTCGGCGCCTGCTCGGTTCTGAGAAAAGACGACTACGTGTACATGCACATCCGCGGTCACGGGGTGCCTTATGCCATCGGCAAGGGAATCGACCCCAAGCCCTGCGTCGCCGAGCACCTCGGCAAGGCGACCGGCTGGGGAGGCGGCATCACGGGCGTCCACATGGTGGACAGGGAAAACGGCGTCCTCGGCGTGGGCGGAACCATCGGCTCGTGCTTCGTGCTGTCGGCGGGATATGCCCTGGCGGCCAAGAAGCGGGGAAACGGGCAGGTTTGCGTCTGCTTCACCGGTGACGGCGGCATGCAGAGGGGCCAGGCTCACGAAGCCATGAACATGGCGGCCTGCTGGAAGCTTCCGGCGGTCTGGGTCGTTGAAAACAACCTGATGGCCTGGTTCACGCCCTTTTGCGATACCAGCGCCGTCAAGGATATCGCCCAGGTGGCCAAGGCCTACGACATGCCGGGAGTCATCGTGGACGGCATGGATGTTTTCGCCGTGCGTGAAGCCGTGGAGAAAGCCGTCGAGCGGGCCAGAAAGGGCAAAGGTCCCTCCCTGATCGAGTGCAAGACCTACCGGTTCAGATGCCATTCCGAAGGCAGGCCGGACGTTTGCCATTGCCAACCGAGACCTCAAGACGAGATCGAGAAGTGGAAGGAAAGGGATCCGGTCAAGCTGTGCCGTGAGAGGCTGCAGGCAGAAGGGATTCTGACGGCTGAGCTCGTGGAGGCGATTGAGCGCGAATACGCGGCTGAAATGGAAGAGGCGGAGCGCTTCGCCCTGGAGAGCCCCTATCCCGATCCTTCCAGGCTGCCCGAAATTGTCTATGCACCTTAAGGCGGAGGGAGTGCATCATGAAAACACTGAATTACTGGCAGGCGATCTCTGAGGCTTTCGCCGAGGAAATGGAACGGGATGAGACCGTTTTCATCATCGGCGAAAACGTTCAGGAAAGCCCGTTTATGATCACCAAGGGGCTGGTCCAGCGGTTCGGACCGGAGCGCGTCATGGACGCACCGCTCAGCGAGCTGGCCAACGCCGGTGCAACGGTCGGGGCGGCCTGCGCGGGGTACCGTCCCATCTGCGACCTGACCTTTGCCGACTTTGTCTACTGCGCGGCCGATGAAGTCTTGTTGAAGGCCGCCCAGCAGTATTTCGCCCATAACGGCCAGGTCAACGCTCCCTGTGTCTTCGTCGGTGTTGCCGGGGGCGGGTTCGGCACGGGCCCCGAGCACTCCCACGTCCCTGCCGCCATGATCCTGAACAATCCCGGCCTGAAGCTCGTTTTGCCCAGCACGCCCTATGACGCCAAGGGGCTCATGAAAGCGGCCATCCGAGACAACAATCCGGTCTGCTATTTCTTCCACAAGAAGCTGATGGGCCTGACCGGAGAAATCCCCGAAGAAGAGTACGTCATTCCCCTGGGGCAGGCCGACGTCAAGCGCAAGGGCACGGATGTGACGGTCGTGGCCACCCTGTACATGGTCCATCATGCCCTCGCCGCCGCGAAGAAGCTGAAAGACGAAATCAGCGTCGAGGTCATCGATCCGCGGTCCCTGGAGCCCCTCGATATGGACACCATCATCGAATCGATCAAGAAGACCAACCGCGTCGTCATCGTGGATGAGGACACGGAACGATGCGGGGTGGCGGCGGAGATCGGGCAGCAGATCATGGAGCAGGCCTTCGACTATCTCGATGCCCCCGTCAAGCGTGTGTGCGCCCGGAACATGCCGGTTGCCGGAGCCGCCATGGAAAAATACTGCATTCCCAACGCCGACCAGGTCATTTCCGCCGTCAGGTCAGTGGCTTACTGAAGGAGGGATCCAATTGATCAAGAACCTATTCATACCGAAGCTGGGCATGACCATGGAGAAAGGTCGAATCGCCCAGTGGACGGCCAACGACGGCGACCAGGTGCAGGCCGAGCAGGTTGTCCTGATCCTTGAAACCGAAAAGGTCGCCCATGAAATCGCGGCTCCCATTGCCGGGTTCCTGGCCATCCTGGCGAAAGCGGGTGACGAATACCCGTGTGGGACGGTGGTCGGGGTTGTGGCTGAAACCGAACAGGAATACCAGGCAGTTAAGAAAAATCCGGCCGCGTTTGCCGCTCTGGAAGAGTCCGGTCTTTCACCGGACGAAGGAGATGCGCGGGAGCGGATCGATCTGCCTGTCGAGATCCCCATCCAGGTCGAGATCGGCGCGCGGGAGAGGATCAGAATCTCTCCTCTGGCCAGAAAGCTCGCCCAGATGCATGAGCTCGAGATTTCGGCTCTGACCGGGTCCGGGCCCGAAGGAAGGATTGTCAAGCGGGATATCGAGCAGGCCGTGGAGGCTCGAGAACGGAAGAAAGCGGCTCCCGAGCCCGCTCCCGCAGCCAGGGCGGTTTCCGCGCCCGCGGAGGTTTTCGCCGGCAAGCGGGTCCGGGACGTCATTCCCCTTACCGGCATGAGAAAGACCATAGCCGATCACCTCCATCAGAGCACCTCGAGCACCGCCCGCGTTTCGGCGATGATCGAATTCGACATGACTGAGCTGGTGAAGCTTCGCGGCCACTATGTCAGCAAAGCCCCGATCCTGGGCTTCAAGATCACGTACACGGATCTCTTCATCTACATGGCTGCCAAGGCCCTGAAGGCCGTTCCCATCATCAACTCGAGCATCGTCGGTGATGAAATCAAGTTGTGGGAAGACATCAACATTGGTTTTGCCGTATCGGTGATGAAGAGTGAGACCGAAAGCGGCCTTCTGGTTCCGGTCATCCGAAATGCCGAGCAGATGACTCTCGGGCAGATCAGCAGGGCCAGGAAGGACCTGATGGACAAAGCCCGGGCGGGAACCATCTCCCTCGACGAATTGTCGGGAGGCACGTTCACGATCACCAACACCGGCACGTTCACTTCTCTCTGGCACATCCAGACCCCCATCATCAATCAACCGGAATCAGCCATTCTCGGGACCTCCTCCATCGTCGAGCGGCCCGTCGTCGTGAACGGCGAGATCGCCATCCGGCCGATCATGCCCGTGTCCTTTGCCTTTGACCATCGCGTCATGGATGGCGCGCCCCCCGCTCAGTTCATGGGACTGTTGCAGCAGATGATCGAGGATCCCTGGATGATCCTGATGTAACCGCACGGTGGCGGGGTGAGACACACGAAGTATCGAAAATAACGGGGAGAAACAACCATGTCAGATGACTTGACCATAGAAGGATACGTGGACGAAGACGGCATCAAGTGGATGAAGGCGAGGTGCTTCTTCTGCCACGTCCACTGCGGCATGCTGATCGGAACCAAGGATGGCAAGATCGTCCGGATGAAGCCCGATGAATTCGATCCGCTGCAGGGAATGTGCGAGCGGATCGGGCCAAACGGTGAGCGAGCCATCAAGAACCACTACCATCCCAAGCGCATCAATCACGCGCTCAAGCGCGTGGGCGAGCGCGGGGAAAACAAGTGGGAGCAGATCCCCTACGAGCAGGCGCTGGATGAAATCGCGGCAAAGCTCACCGAGCTCAAAGAGAAGTATGGCCCCGAGACCCTCGCCGTAACGGAGGGAACGTACCGCTCCGACCACCTGTGGGCCCGCAGCCGTTTTACAAATTTGTGGGGCAATCCCGGCAACCTGGCCGATCCGGGCAGCATCTGCTGGTGTTGGCTCTATACCATCAACCTGGCGATGGTCGGATTCCTTTCGGAAACCGCCCTCAACGCCACGATCGGCATGTCCAAGACGATCGTCCTGTGGGGCGTTCGCATCAACGAGCGGCACAGCCCCCAATCCTGGGCCACGAAACAGCTCAGGGCCGCCTGTGCCAATGAAGAGCAGAAGCCGCACGTCATCGTCATCGATCCGTACATGGTCGATGCGGTTCGGGATGCCGAGACCTACCTGCCCATTCGCCCCGGGACCGATACGGCGATGATGCTGGCCTGGCTGTACATCATCTTCAACGAGAAGCTCTACGACGTCGATTTCGTGACGAACTGGTCCAATGGCCCCTTCCTGGTGCGCCAGGATACCGGGAAGCTGCTGCGGGAAACCGATCTGCTCAAGGACGGCGAAAAAAAGAATTTCGTGGCCTGGGACACGAAGACGGAAAAGCCGGCCGTATGGGTTTCCAGCCAGAACCGATACAGGGAAGAGGGGATTGAAAACGCGCTCGAGGGGGAATTTCAGGTAACCCTCGCCGATGGCAGGACAGTCGCCTGCAAGACGGCCTTCACCCTCCTCAAGGAACGATGCGACGAGTACCCACCCGAGAAGGTCGCTCAGATCACGGGAGTTCCGGCCCACAAAATCGAGCTTGCCGCAAGAACGTACGCCACGGAAAAGCCGAGCTGCATGGGGTGGGGTGTCGGGTGCATCGACCAGGCTGGATGGAATGCCACCAGCGGGGCCGTGTGCAAGGTCATCCTGCGCTCGATCACCGGCAACCTCGACGTTCCGGGCGGTGACTACCTCCCCGAGCCCGGCCCCGTCATCAACGGGCAGTTTCCGGTCCGTGACGGCGAATTGGAGCTCTCCGAAATGGTATCCCCGGAGGCGCGGGCCAAACTGCTCGGAAACGACAGGTTCCGCCTCATGGGCTGGCAAGGGTTCGAAAAATCCGACGAACCTTTCCGTGAAATGTGGGGGGTCGCGCGTCCTCAGCTTCATCAGCTGCTCAGCACCGCCCCGCTTCTCTGGCGGGCCATCCTGAATAACGATCCTTATCCCGTTCGCGCCGTCATCTCCTGGTCGTCCAATCCCATGGTTTGGGCGCCGAATACCAAAATGGTCTACAAGGCGCTGAAATCACTGGACCTGTTCGTGGTCCTCGAATACTGGATGACGCCCACCGCGGCGCTGGCCGACTACGTACTTCCCGCCGCCGATTGGATGGAGCGGCCCATGTTCACGAACATCGAGGATTCCTTGGATATGTTCATGGGAGGACCGCGTCCGTCCGAGCCGGTCGCGGATCGACGCATGGACTATGACTTCTTCAGGGGTCTCGGCCTGCGCATGGGACAGGAAGAGTACTGGCCGTGGGAAACCTATGAAGAAGTGATCGCCCACCGACTCGAGAGGGTCGGCGTGACGTACAAGGAATTCTGTGAAACGGGCTGGCTCTTCCCCGACATGAGTGCGGCGGAGCAGTTTGAAAAGCACAAGTCGATCCGCAAGGACGGTCAGGTTCGCGGGTTTGCGACGCCTTCCCGGCGATGTGAGATTTATTCCAGTATCATCGAAGAGCTGGATTACGACCCCCTCCCGCTCTACCGGGAGCCCGCCGAGTCTCCCATCAGCACGCCTGAAGTGGCCAAGGAGTACCCGATTATCCTCACCACAGGCGGCAGATTCGCGCCCATGTTTCACTCGGAGCACCGGGTTCCGGGGACGGGAACGCGGGAAATGCATCCCTGGCCCATTTTCGAGATTCACATGGAAACCGCCCGGGAGCTCGGAATCCGCGATGGAGACTGGTGCTGGATAGAAACTCCGAGAGGACGCATCCGCCAGGTGGCGAGGTTAGGGTTCGCCCTCAGGCCCGGGACCATCATCGCCCAGCCGAGCTGGTGGTACCCCGAGCTTCCGGCGGAGGAGCCGTGGCTGTGCGGGGCGTTCGTTTCCAACGCCAATGTGCTCACGGATGACAATCCCGACATCCTGGATCCCATCTGCGGCAACTGGTCCAATCGCGGGCTGTTGTGCAAGGTCTACCGCTGCGAGGAGCCCGAATGGCTGTCCGACCGGGTGCCCCATGACCTGTTCGTGGAGGAGAGATCCGGATATCCCAGGGCGTTCAAGGCCTAGGCGCTCCGTCGGCTTTGTTTCGCTGGGAGCCCCCTCCTGATTCCCCCCTCGAGGGGGGACCAAGGGGGGTGTCGGACCCTGGAAAACCAGTTTGACGGAGCACTAGATGCGAGGGGCACATGCCGGACCCAAAGGGAAATAACGGCAACGGCGGCGTCCATGACCGGCAGCGAGCAGGGGTGGCCAGGCTATTCTCTGCTCGCGTGAAGCCCCTGCTCTGCGTGGGTTGCGATGAGTGCCTGACCGTCTGCAAGTATGGAATCCTTCGGCGAACACCGGATGGAAAAGTGGAAGCCAGGAGCGGCCAGCATTGCGCGGGCTGTCTCAAGTGTCTGGAGGTTTGTCGTACGAAAGCCATCCACATTCTGCCCGGGAACTGCTTTGCCCGAACGCGCTAGGCTGGTTGTGGGACCGGGGCTCAATCCGGAACCGTCCATGGGAGAAGCGGGATGACAAGTGTTGCGGATCGCCTGACCCAGCTGAAAGAACAAGGCTTTTGCTGCAGCCAGATGCTTCTTCTCGTGGGGTTGGCGGATCAGGGCAAAACCGACGGGGACCTGGTTCGGGCGGTATCGGGTCTGGCTGCCGGACTGTTCAGCGGCGAGATCTGCGGAGCCCTGACGGGAGGAGCCTGCCTGCTGGGGCTTTATGCCGGCAGGGGAGCCCCGGATGATCCGGAAGACCATCGGCTCTGTATCATGGTTGGGGAACTGGTGGAATGGTTTTCCGAGGAATACGGCCGGTTGTTCGGCGGTATTCGTTGCGACGATATCCTGGGGGACGATGTCAATGCGTGCAGCAGGTGCGGCTCCATTGTGCTTGGCACGTACACAAAGGCAACGACGTTACTGGCTGAAAACGGTTTTACGCCCGAATACGGCGGACCGTAAGAAGCATCTTGCGTTCATGGAATCCTGGCTCACGCAGGCCGAGCGGTCGTCGGAGAAGGCGGTCCGGATTCGTGCCTGCCCTGAACGCTTGCGTTGATTCTATCTTGGAGAAAAGGAGAACAAAGGATGGCAGTGACGGCTGAATCGACGATTGGTGCGCTCTTGGCTGATGAGCAGGCCAAGGCGATCCTCGACAAGCACCTTCCCGGCATGACCAGCGACCCTCGCTTGAGAATGGCCATGGGAATGACTCTCAAACAGATCATGCCCATGTCCCAGGGGAAGATCACCCTGAGCAAAATCGAGGCGATCTCGGAAGACTTGACAAAGCTTTAGTCTGATGTGAGCGGCGTTTTCATGGGGGCGCCCCCCTTGGGGGGTGCCCCAGCCATTTGTGAGCAAGGGCAGCGGGGAGCGCGGGATTCGGGGCAAGGAGGATGAGCTTTGGGGACATATGATGTCGTGATCATCGGAGCAGGACCTGGAGGCTATGTAGCGGGCATCAGGGCCGCTCAGCTGGGTCTCAAGGCGTGTATCATCGAAAAGGACAAACCCGGAGGGGTTTGCCTCAATTGGGGATGCATCCCATCGAAGAGCCTGATCCATCAGGCGCGCCTGTACAATGAGAGGCACGAGCTGGAGCGGATGGGGCTGGCGATTGATAATCGGCACTTTGACTATGGCCGGGTGCAACAGAAGTCCCGCGAGGCAACCCAGCGCTTGAGCGCCGGGGTCGAGTTCCTGCTCAAAAAGAACCAGCTCGATTTGATTCAGGGAACGGCCCGAATCGCGAGCCGCGGGAAGGTTGTGATTCAGGACAACGGCAAGACGATAGAAGGCCGCAACATCATCGTTGCCACCGGATCGCGTCCGGCTGAGATCCCCGGGTTTGAATTCGATGAAAAACAGGTCTTGTCATCCACCGGCATCCTTTCCATGACCACGCTTCCCGGGAGTCTGATCATCCTCGGAGCCGGGGCCATCGGCTGCGAGTTTGCTTATGTCATGAATGCGTTCGGCGTGAAGGTGACGCTCGTGGAGATGGAGCATCAAATCCTCCCCTTCGAGGACGCCGAAGTCGCAAAAGGCCTCGAGGGTGCTTTCAAGCAATCCGGAATCCAGGTGATGACCTCCACGCGTGCCGTTTCGCTGGAAAAGGCGAAAAGCAAGGTGGTTGTCAGCCTCATGGGCAGCGATGGGAAGCAACGGAAGGTGGAGGCCGAAAAGGCTCTGTGTGTTTTCGGCAGGAGGCCGAATACGGACGATATCGGCCTCGAGAGCATCGGATTGAAAACCGAGAAAGGCTACATCCCCGTTGGAGATTATCACGAGACATCCGTGAAATCGGTTTTCGCCATCGGCGATGTCGTGGCTACACCGTTGCTCGCTCACGTGGCGTCGAAAGAGGGGGAGATCGCCGTGGAATACATCGCCGGACGAAAGCCGCACCCGCGGGTTGACGTCCATGCGATTCCCTCTGCGATCTACTGCGAGCCCCAGGTGGGAAGCTTCGGCTTCAGGGAATCGGAGCTCCAGGAGAAGAAGATCCCCTACAAGAAGACCCTCTTCCCGTACGCCGCCGTGGGAAAGGCCGTTGCCATCGAGCATGCCGAGGGAATGGCCAAGCTGCTCCATGACCCGAAGACCCAGGAGATCCTCGGTTGCCACATCATCGGTCATGACGCGACTGAATTGATTCATGAAGTGCTGTTGGCCAAGTCATCGGAGCTGCTGCCTGAAGATGTCGCCGGCATGATTCACGCCCACCCGACGATGTCTGAAATCGTAATGGAAATGGCCAAGGCCGTGAACGGCGAGGCAATTCACTATTAGTGAGCAGTGACAAGTGACACTGCGCACTGGAGTATGGTTTTGGCAGAGCTGGATATCATCGACTTAGGGTTGATCGAATACTCGGAAGCTCTTTCGCTTCAGAAGGACCTGGTCAGGGAGCGTCTGCATGGCGGTCCAAGGGACCGCCTGTTGCTGCTGGAGCATCCTCCGGTGATCACCATTGGCCGAAGCGGCAATGAGCATGACCTGAAGTTGCAGGAGGAAATGCTCCTGAAAATGGGTGTCGCGGTCTGTGCGAGCGACAGGGGAGGCAAGGCCACGTTCCATGGTCCCGGCCAGCTGGTAGCCTATCCGATCATGAAGTTGGAAGACAGGGACGCTCATGGGTATGTCGACAAGCTCCTGGAGGTTGTTGCGAGCGTTCTCAAGGAGCATGGCTTGGAGCCCGGGTTGAAGGATGGATCCCCGGGCATATGGATACAAGATGGAAAGATTGCCAGCATAGGAGTCTCCCTCAAGAAATGGGTGACGTCACACGGCATTGCCCTGAATGTCAATACGCAGCTGTACGGCTTCGAGCTCATCGTTCCCTGCGGGATGCCCGGGCAAAGGATTACGTCAATGGAAAAGGAGCTGAGGGCTCCGCAGGATTTCACCAGGGTCAAGGATCAATTCATCCGACATTTCAAAAGCATCTTTGGTTATGAGGAGTTTCGGACCAGCCCCCGCCCGAAATGGCTGACCATGCCGCCGCCCAGTCGAGACCAGATGGAAAGGATGCAGGCCTATATTCAAAAGATGCATCTGGGCACGGTTTGCCAGAGCGCACATTGCCCCAACATGGGAGAGTGTTTCAGCAGAGGCACGGCCACTTTTATGATCTTGGGCAGCCGCTGCACACGCAGATGCCGGTTTTGTGCGGTGGAGAAGGGGACCCCTCTTCCTCCGGACCCACGGGAGCCGGGGCGCGTGGCCGCGGCAGTGCGGGAGCTCGGCCTGCGCCATGCCGTGGTCACATCCGTCACCCGGGATGATCTGCCAGACGGCGGTGCGGATCATTTCGTTCAAACGATCAGGGCAATCAGGACATTGTCTTCGGATACCCGGATCGAAATCCTCGTGCCTGATTTCCAGGGCGTGCCCGAAGCCATCGAAAGAGTGTGCGCCGCTAGGCCGGACGTGTTCAACCACAATCTGGAAACCGTGGCGCGCCTGTATCCCCTGGTGCGGCCGCAAGCCAGGTACGACCGGTCTCTCGATGTCCTGTGCCGCGCCGCGGGACAGGGCTTGCCGACCAAGTCCGGACTGATGCTCGGGCTCGGTGAGTCCGGGGATGAGGTGATGAAGGCTCTGGAGGACCTTCGCAAGGCCGGCTGTGAGCACTTGACCCTGGGCCAGTACCTCGCTCCTTCCAAGGCCCATGTGCCGGTCTCGAGGTACGTAACTCCTGAGGAATTCGAGCAATGGAGCCGTGTGGCCAAGTCCGTGGGATTCAAGGGGGTGGCTTCCGGGCCCCTGGTCAGAAGCTCTTACAGGGCGGAATGCTTCTTCGATTCGCAGAATGGGAAGAGGGCTCAACAGGCGGTCAGCTGGTGAAACCAGGCAAGGCCCGGAGCTCCTGGTACACATCTTGCCCGTTACACGAACAAAGTGGCTCTGGTTCCCGGAATATGGCGGCGATGTGCCCAATTCACGACCAAAGGGGGCCACATTTTTGTGAGGTCTGTTGACAAAATTGTAGAAACCAGAAGAAAGGCACATGACATGAAAAGGCTCAAACCGATTTCAACCCTGATGATCGGCCTGGGATTCAGTGCATTCGCCTTTTCAGCCCATGCGGCCGAAGGTTTGCTGGTTTACGCCGGGGCGGCCTCGAAACCGCCCACCGAGGAAGCTGCCAAAGCGTATGAACAGAAAACCGGGGTCAAGGTCGATGTGGTGTTTGGCGGCTCGGGCTATGTGCTGTCGCAGATGAAGCTCACCAAGCAGGGCGATCTCTACTTTCCAGGCTCCTCCGACTACATGGAGAAGGCCAAGCACGATGGCGATGTGTTCCCTGAAACCGAAAAGGTGATCGTCTACCTGGTGCCCGCGATCAACGTGCAAAAGGGCAACCCGCACAACATCCGCACCTTGAAGGACCTGACCAAACCGGGTCTGCGCGTGGCCATCGCCAACCCCGAAGGGGTATGCGTCGGAGCCTACGCCGTGGAGATCCTGGAGCAGCAGCTCACCCCTGATGAAAAGGCCGCCTTCAAGAAGAACCTCGCCAACTACACCGAGTCATGCGAAAAGACCGCCACGGCCATCTCACTGAAGCAGGCCGATGCGGTCGTTGGCTGGCGGGTCTTTCAGTACTGGGACCCGGAACGCATCGAAACCGTCGCGCTTCCCAAGGAGCAAATCCCTCGAATCGGCTACATCCCCATCGCCGTCTCCACGTACACTCAGAAACGCGCCGAGGCGCAAAAGTTCATCGATTTTCTCACCGGCCCGGAGGGGCGGGCAATCTTTGCCAAGTACCATTATTTCGCCACGCCGGAGGATGCGTTTGCCTGGCTGGGCGAGAAAAAGCCCGTGGGCGGCGAGTACGAGGTGCCGGCCGATTGGCTGAAGAAGTAGGTTCATGATCAAGCTGAAGCGAGCCACCATCGGGGCCGCGCTGGCGGTATTGACCGTGTATGGGGGGTTGATCGTCTCGCTCGCCTGGTTTCTGGACGGACCCACGTTGCGAGCCACCCTGTTTTCGGATCGCACGGTCTTTTCCGTAAGCCTGTCGCTCGTGGCCGCCACCGTGGCCACGGCCCTTGCGCTGCTGCTGGCGATTCCCGCCGCTTATGCGCTCTCGCGTTTCGATTTTTTCGGAAAGGGAGCGGCCGAGACCGTGCTGGAATTTCCCATCATCGTCTCGCCGGCGGCGCTCGGCGCGATCATCCTCATTTTCTTCAACAATCCACTGGGAGAATGGCTGCAGGCCAACGTGATGGTTTTCGTGTTCAGTTTTGCGGGCATTGTGCTGGCCCAGTTCGTCACCGTCCTCGGTCTGGCGGTGCGCATGCTCAAGGCCACCTTCGACGAGGTGCCCGTGGAGCTGGAAACCGTGGGCCGAACTCTGGGAGGGAAGCCCCGCCATGTTTTCTTCACGGTGACCCTGCCGTTGGCGCGAAACGGTCTCATCGCAGCGTTCATTCTCACCTGGGCCAAGGCGCTGGGTGAGTTCGGCGCAACCCTGATGGTGGCAGGCAGCATGGCCATGCGCACCGAGACCCTGCCCATCGCTATTTTCATGCGTCTGGCAAGCGCCGACATCGAGGGGACGGTGGCGCTGATCCTCGTCTTGGTAGGGATCGGGCTTTCCGCGCTGTATGCGGCACGCCGCTTGTTGAGGAGGACGGCACATGTTTGAGATCGAATCATTGCACGCTCGGGTGGGGAACTTCCGTCTCGAGGATG
>CAZGQL010000025.1:0-41603 GCA_964527905.1 uncultured Syntrophobacteraceae bacterium | reverse complement strand
CGATAGCCGCTTCCTTCCAGCTCACGTCGGAGGTCCTGGTAATTGAAAATCTCGCCATTGAAAACGATGTGGGTGTCCCGCCGCGGGTCGTGCAGGGGCTGGGTGCCGGCCTCGGAAAGGTCGATGATGCTGAGCCTCCGATGTCCCAGGAGGACCCGTCCGTCATTCCAGATTCCGGAGGCATCCGGGCCGCGGTAGGCCATGGCGGCCAGCACGCGGTCCATCGCCTGGAGCTGGCTCTCTTCGATGGGCGCGGCGGCGTTGGCGATGCAGGCGATGCCACACATGGTGCGATCCGTCCCCGGTTGAGGTTGCGTTCATGCAGCTGTGCGTCCTGCACGATCCTGCAGCGCGCTGAACAGGCGAAGCAGGCCCTCCGTGTGACGATCCAGGTCGTGGTGGACCTCGACGAAGCGCCGCCCCTCACGGCCCATCCGTTCCAGCCGATGGGGGTCTGAAATCATCCACCGAAGAGCCTCGCGGAGCTCTTCCACGTGGTCCGGCGTGAACAGCCTACCCGTCACGCCGTCCTGGACCTGTTCGGGAATGGCGCCGATTCGGGCTGCAAGTACGGGAACACCGTGCGCCAGGCTTTCGGTCAGGCTCTGGGGTGCGTTGTCGAACCAGCGGCTGGGGACCACCGTGAACCAGGCCTCGCGAATCAGACGCTCCAGGGCCTCCCCCTCCCGAAACCCGACAAAATGGATTCGATGCCGCCATTGGGGCCGGATCAGACGCTGCAGCCGCTCCCGTTCCCCGTCGAAGCTTTTTCCGACCAGGACCAGGTCCGGCTCGACGGCGCTCTCCTGATACGCCTCCAGGAGGGTGTCCAAGCCCTTCTCAAACGCGATGCGACCGAAGTACAGCACGTGGCGTCCGGGCTTTCGCGGCAGGGGCTCCGTCTTGGGGACCGGCGTGCGCATCACGTGGATCCGGTCTCGAGGGTATCCCCCGGCGACGAGGCAGGTCTTCATCAGGGTGCTCGGCACCACGAAGGCGTCCACGTGATCATACACCCTGAGCCAACGCTGAAGGTACATAGAAAACACCCGAACGGCCGACACGGCGGCGCTGCCCTTGACGCAGCGGTACCGCAATCCGTTGATGAAATCTCCGTGCATGCACAGCTGGCAGGGTTTGCCGTCTCGCAGGAACAGGTAGGACGCGCACTGCAGATTGTAATCTCCGAGCCGGAGCACCACTGGGATATTGCGACGCTTTAGGGTGTGAATGATGCTGGGGGAGAGGTAATTGTAGACATTGAGCAAGTAGGCGACGTGGATGGGCTTCACGTGGTCGAGCAACCGGGCGAGCCGCAAGCGGGCCTCAACCGAGTAAATGGCTCGGTCGAGGTGACGGACGGCGCTCGAGCAGCCGAGACGGATGTTGCTGAAATGGGCCGCTTCAGGCGCTCCGGGAGGATCGAGAAAAAACCGCTCGAAGGGCGATCGCCAACTCCCGGCGTAACGGACACTGAAAGGAATCGCTCCGTGCCCGCGTCCCGAGAGATGCTCCATCATGGTCCGAAGATACCGTTCGGTTCCCCCATTGAGGAAAAAATATTTGTTGCAAAACAGGATATTCATGGTCGCATCGCGAAGATAGGCCATGGCTGTGGAAGCCTTCTTTCATGGAGTCTATCCATGAGATTCGACAAGGCTTCCGGACTCTGGATGCCTGGGAAATCCTCTTCAATCAAATGATCCGGAATTCGGGCGGGGAGAACCCCCGCCCTGATTTCCATGATCGGTGCGAAAGTGGTTCATGTGCAGCATATTATCGCGCACACCGAGTCATCAGCGCCAGTTGGTTCGAAACGGCGCCTAACTCTTTGGGCACTGCAGTGAAATCAAACCGAGCTGTCTCGCGATCTTGGCCGTATCCAGCTCGACGTACTTCGGGTTCTCCTCCAGCAAGAACCCCATCGCTCTGATCTTCTCCCCCTCCGACATCGACGAGTTGAGAACGATCCACTCGACGCCATGCTTCTGGTAGCGGAGACCGCTCTTTTGACCGAGACCTTCGGCCTCGATCACTCGGATGTTCTTTGAACTTGCGAGATCAAAAAAATCTTGCAATGTCAACGGCTTACCCGTTTCATTTTCCATCGAGCACCACCTTTCCGTCCGACACCGTGTCGTTTCCGAGGCAACAGGACATCTGAGTTCCAAAGGCTCGCTGGTTCTGTCTTCACCTCCGAACCTAATCATCGTTCGGTCCTTATGGGCGCTCCGTTGGGTTGGCAGGGAGAATCCGGATGTGGGATATGGGCGATCCAGGTCCTCTCTCCGCATCGGTGGTGCTGAAGACTGAGCGAGGAGGTCGACAAAAGCCTTGAGCAGAGGGGACGATCTCCCAAAACCACGAGCCCTGTATAATACATTGACGCATAAATTGTCGCTGATATATTAGGCCCCGTGAGGTCGGGAATATTCGGGGAGCGCCGGAAAGGTCGTCAAGTGGAGTCGAACGTGCCACAGGATACGATGTTTCAGGACGGGCAGCTGCAGACGGTGGCCTTCCTGGCCAAAAGCCTGTCCGACGAGAACCGCCTGAGGATTCTCTTGTGTGTGAGCAATGGAAAGCGATCCGTCTCGAGCATTGTCGAGGAGCTCAACCTCTCGCAACCACTGGTTTCGCATCACCTCAGAGAGCTCAAGCGCTCGCTCCTGGTGACGGTGGAGCGAAGCGGACCGTTCATCTACTACGAGCTGTCGGACGCAAGAATCCTCGAGGTGCTGCAAACCTTGAGCGTGGTGGCGGCGGATCTTCTGGCTGCACGCACAACTTTTTGAGGGGGAGAGGGTCGGATTCCATGGAGGCAATACTCGCAGAATTGGCCTCGCTCGATCCGGAAGAGGCGATCGGGCGTCTTTCGAGGATGTTGAGAACGTTCCTCGAGATGTTGGACGAGGAAGCCCGGACCCGTTTCCTGTTGGAGCTGTTCGGTGAGGCCCGGGCCGACAAAGTTGCCAGCCTGGTGCATCTCTGACTGGCCGAATGCATGGGCGAAGGTGTCGACCCAACGCACATGTGCCAGCGTCTGGTGGATAAAGTAGCGCAGTCCAAGCAGCTTCGGGCGATCACCGATCCGGACGTTCTAGTCCTTTTCGAAGACTGGCTCGAAGAGTTGGAGGAGGAGATCATCGCCCTCGTCGACATGCACGGCCCCCTCAATCCGGCTGAGCTGGCGGAGAAACTGGGCCTCTCCCTGAGGGGAGCCACCTTCCTCCTCTCGAAGCTCAAGCGGGAGAGGAAACTCTGAGGTGCAGCGCCAGATAGATGGGTGCCCGAATCGATCGTCATTCCCGTGGATCGTCGCCGGATTCAGAGGCGTTCCAGAGCATGGACGGCCGCCGGAAGCATGCGGGGGATGACGTAGGGTGAGCATGGTTATCCACACTGTATGGCCCAGGACAGAGTGTTTCATGCTCCACGAAGCTCGGAAGCAAAGGTGCTCGCGATGCCGAACAACAAGACCCCGATCATGGCCGTGGCGGCGGTGCTGCTGACCATCGGGACCCTCTGGCTGACCCACCGCGCGGTCGCTCCCAGGGAGGCCACTTGGGAGGATGTCCTGGCCGAGGCGAAGGCCGGCGGTTACCGGATCATCACCACCGATGAACTCGCCGAGCGCTACCGAAAGGATGCCCACAGCCTCCTCCTCGTGGATACCCGTCAGGAGTGGGAATACCGGACGGGGCACCTCGACGGCGCGATCAATTTTCCCATGGAGCCCACCTGGTGGTCGAGGTGGCGCAAGGCGAAACCTCTCGAGACGCTTCTCGGCCCCGACAAGGATCGAACGCTCGTTTTCTACTGAGCGGGCCTCACTTGAGTCCGCAGCGACTCGGCGGCCCGTGTGGCCGTGAAGCTTGGCTATCATAACGTTTATCGGGACCCTTACGGCTACCCCGAATGGCAGGCCAGAGGGCTTCCCGTTGCAAGGGCCCCGGCGGGTATGGCTCAAAGGAGACTCCCCTCCGAGGTTCCGGGGCCGCTCCATGGGTGGCCCATGATCTGGACGCTTCTTGGGATTTTCGCGGGCGGCCTGGCGTTGAACTTGATGCCTTGCGTCTATCCGCTGATTCCCATAACGGTCTCCTTTTTTGCCGGTCAGGCGTCGCGATCCGGCTCGGTGCAGGGAACGCTTGTCGCCCATGGGCTGTGTTACATGATGGGGCTTGCGCTCACCAACTCGGTCCTGGGCGTCGTGGCGTCGCTCGGCGGTGGGCTCATGGGTTCGATGCTCCAAAATCCCGCCGTTCTGATCGGGGTGGCGATGGTCCTGGTGGTGTTCGCCGCGAGTCTTTTCGGTCTTTGGGAGATGCGGCTTCCGAGCGGCCTTACGCAGGCAGCGGGCAGATCCTATACGGGCTATTTTGGAAGCCTTTTCTTGGGGCTCACCCTGGGAGTGGTGGCGGCCCCCTGCATCGGCCCCTTCGTTCTCGGGCTTCTGACCTGGGTGGCGGGCATGGGGAGCCCCTGGCTGGGGTTTCTCGTGTTTTTCACACTGAGCCTGGGTTTGGGACTGCCTCTTCTTGTCCTGGCCGTTTTTTCGGGTCAGATCCAGAGGCTTCCCCGTTCCGGGGGGTGGATGGTCTGGGTGAGGAAGCTCATGGGCTGGGTCCTGCTGGGGATGGCCGCCCATTTTCTGAAGCCGATCCTGCCGGGGGCGGGTTACATCTTTGTGCAGGCGGGGTTGGCCGCGGCGGCGGGTCTCCACCTTGGCTGGGTGGACAGAAGTCCGTCAGGGCTCCGCGCTTTTCCCTGGGTGAAGGGCGCGGTCGGGACGGCATGCTTGGTCCTTTCGACCTTCCTGGTGGTGTCCTGGGCCCTCCGAGGTCCGGGGGTTAGTTGGAGGGCCTACTCCGAAGAAGCCCTGAGGGAGGCCGTGAGCCTCAAGAAGCCGGTCATCATCGACTTCTTCGCCACGTGGTGCTCGCCATGTGTGGAGCTCGAGGAAATCACCTTCCACGACCCGGCGGTCGTGCAACGGGCGACGGTCGAATTCGTCATGATCAAGGTCGATGTGACTCGCGGCGGCAACCCCGTGCATGAACAGCTGCTCCGACAATACGACGTGAAAGGGGTTCCGACCGTCGTGTTTCTCGACGAAGCGGGGAAGGAGCGGGAAGAATTGAGATTGGTGGATTTTCTTCCGCCGGATCAGTTCCTCGTGCGAATGGCGGAAGTCAAGCGAGGCAAGGACCCAGGAAAGGAGTGAAGGGATGCTCAAGGTCAGGTTTTTTCTCAATGAGCCCAATGGGAAGCCGTGAAGGAACTTTATTGAAATGATGCCCAGGTTGGGCGACAAGTACAAGGACATCGAACTCGAGGTGATCTCCAAACCTATCGCCGAGTACCAGACCGACGAATACTTCGAGCTGGATCTTCCTGTGGCTCCGGCGGTCATGGTGGGAGACGAAATCGTGGTCGAGGGCTCCAACGTGTCCCAGGACAAGGTGGAAACGGTCATTTGCCGATGTTTGGGCTTGCCGGAACCGGAGTCTCAAAGGAAGGGAATCCTGGGGCGTTTGTTCAAATGACCGGCTTCCAACCTTGAGGGGACCGGAAATGGAAACGGAAAGGAAGGGATCGGGGGCGGGGGTGAAAGCGGCCGTGTTGGTGGTTTTCATTGTGACGGCCGTGATCGTCGTTCGCTACACACCGGTCAGGGAGCTCCTGACGGCGGAACAGCTCGGCACATTCCTCGAACAGGCCGGTTTTCTCGCCCCGCTGGCCTTTGTGGCGGTCTACACGGTGGGAGTCTGCCTGTTCGTTCCCGGAACCCTTCTGACTACCCTGGGAGCCGCTATCTTTGGCCCGTACTACGGCTTCCTCTATGTCTGGGTCGGTGCCATGATGGGGGCCTGCCTCGCCTTTTTCATCGGGCGCTACTTGGGAAGAGATTTCGCGGCCTCACTCATCGGCGATAGGCTCAGGAAATACGACGAGGCCATTGAGCGAAAAGGCTTTGCCACGGTCCTCTACCTCCGACTCGTGTATTTTCCTTTCACGCCGATGAACTTCGGTATGGGACTGACGCGGGTCCGGTTCTGGGATTACTTCGCCGGAACCGGCCTCGGCATCATCGTTGGGACGTTCGTGTTCACCTTCTTTGTGGGAACGGTCAAGGAGATCTGGGTGAGCGGCCGATGGGCAGGATTGCTCTCCTGGAAGGTCTTTCTCTCCGTTGCCCTGTTCGTCTTCTCTTTTTTCATCCCGAAGATGGTCGAGAAATGGAGAACCCCTCGAGGTGAAGGAGGGGGGTGAGCTCCGGTGCCCGGAGCCGGACGGCGAGCCCGCCTGCCATCAAGCCCGTAACGACATGCGGCAAACTCTTTGTACCAGCCCCCGAGCTGACTGGAGGGGCAGGATGATGAAACCCCAATCGCCTGGAGACCTGCTGCCCCACCGAATGTGCCGCGGGTTCGGCTTGCTCCTGGTCGCGGCCTTGGTGCTCGGTGCGTCGGGGATGGCTTCGGGGCAGAGTGGTCCGGGTGGGAGGTCTCTCCAAAAGTGGCTCTATTGTCTGGCCCAGTCCATTGAAAGGGAATCGGAGCGTCCCTCGGTCGAGGCGGCGGCCGGAAAAGTGGATGTCCTGGCGGTGACGGGCTACGGACTGTCGCAAGACGGGCGCTTGCACGGCCCTTCGCGGCAGGTCCGGAATCATGTGGCTGCCATGGGAAGACGAACTCACGCAGGGATGTATCCGGTCGTGGCGTTTCGTTCCAGTTCGGAGGGGCGGCGTCTACTGGCTTCCCCTGTCGCTCGGGCGACGGCCCTCGGGGAACTGGCCGCTCTCGTGCGTGATGGAGCCTATGCGGGGCTTCACCTCGATTTTGAGTACCTTCCGCCGGAAGACGCACCCAAGCTAGCGGTTTTCCTATGGGAACTGCGGGAAGGCCTCAAGGGCGTGAAGCTCACCATGGCGGTTTTCCCTCCCCTGGATTTTCCCGCCAAATGGTCGGGCTTCCACGACCTGCCGCGGGTGGGACCCTTGTTGGATGAAATCGTTCTGATGTGCTACGACTACCATCGGCCGGGGACTCCTCCGGGTCCGGTCGTCGATCTGCAATGGGCGAGGCGCAACCTTTTGGAGGTTCTTAAGAGCGTCCAAGCCGAGAAACTCTGGCTGGGCATACCGGCGTACGGTTATGCCTGGACAGCGGACGGAAAAACACGGGTCGTCTCCGCCCGTGAGGCTGCGCGACTGGTGGGGGGATCTCAGGGTGCCCGTCACGCGTCGGGGACGCTCCATTTTCGTATTTCAGGTCCCCATGGAGGCCAGGAGAGCTACGTCGCCGACAAGGAAACCCGGAGACAGCTGGAAAATCTGGCTGAGTCACTCCGATTGAAGGGGGTGGCGTTGTGGCGGCTGGGCTTTGAGGAGGATTAGCCGAGGCCCGTCGCAGGGGATAGGCGAGATCCCGGTGGGGGCCGAGACCGAAGGCGGGGCCGGAGCACCCTCAAAAACGTGGCTCGGTGACGAAACGGACGCCTGGAGACAGAGGATGAGTTTGCTCTATCGAATCCTGATCTGTTTGGGACTGATTGCCGTGCATTACGCCGGCTTGTTTCTACCACTGACTGAGTTGTTTCTGATCTACATTCTCCTCGTCAATCCCAAGTGGTTCCGGGATTTCCTCAACAATATGGCCTGAATATGGCCTGATCCGGAGGAGCCTTCGACGGGAGCTCGCCCGCTCGGGACGGCCAAGATCGTGTCGGCGCCCAGGGGGATGCCCCGGGCAAGGGGAGGGCAGCCGGGTCGAGTCCGTCTCCCTGAACCGGTGCTCTTCGGGGAGGTGACCAGCGAAAGGTCGGCCAAGGGAGGGAAAACCGGGTGTTTCATAAGGGTCCAGGCCGAAGCTGAAGCCCTTGATGTTTGACCCAGGGCGCCGTAACGGACAGGACGTTGAACGATGCCTCAGCTTGAGCTCTCTCGAATCGGAGGGTATCCCATGTTCGGAGTCGCTCTTTTGGCAGCGACCTTATGCTTGTTGCTTCCATTCCGTGATCAGGGACTGCATGCCTCCGAAGGCATCGCGTTCGAGACAGGCCAGGAGCGAATCGGGGGCCTTCACCTGGGGATGACGGAGAAGGCCGCCCGGGGCGGCATCGCCTGCCAGCCCCAAAAAGACAGAGAGATCCTTGAGGAAGCCACCGGTGAGTATGTTCAGACCTGGAGATGTCCGGAATACGGGATTGAGCTCAAGATGGGCTCAATCCGCAAGGGCGGCAGCAAGGTGGTCCGGTCCATCAGCATCGTGAGTCCCAGCCAGCTGAAGACGAGCCGAGGCATTCACATCGGGAGCACCGAAGCGGAAGTCATCGACGCCTACGGTCAGTTCCGCGACCCCGAATACGACACGCAGAATAAGGATGTTTTCATCGCGGGGTCCATCTACGATGGGTTGATCGTTGACTTCAAGGAAGGCAGGGTCTGCCGGATTTTCCTTGGCGCGGCTGCGGAGTGAGCGGGGTTTTCCAGTGTTTTAAAGTGATTGCACCCGTAATGTTTTTGGCCCGTTGCCGGCGGATCGCCTTGAGCGACAACGCGGGTGAGCGGGGCACGGGCTGTGAGGCGACTGCGGACCCCTTGGCTTTTGGCGTAAGGGGGGCATTCGGGTGCTTTAGACCGGGGTGGCTGGAAACCGAGCTCCTGCTCGACCTGTCGGGTCGTGCTTCGATTGACAACGGGCTTCGAGTCGACTAGTAGAGCGAGGGACGCCGCGGTGGAGGTGGGACCGACACACCGATCCTTGCGTGGGGAGATCGGTACCTGCGGTTTTGACCTAATCAGAACAGAAAGGAGACGGGGGATGAGGGCGAGAGTCGGAATCGCGATGTTGGCGGTGCTGCTGGTGTGGACGACGGGGGCTGAGGCGGGAATGCTCGACACCGTCAAGAATCGTGGGGTCTTGGTCGCGGGCGTGGCCGGCAAGGTGCCTGGTTTTTCAGCACCCGACGATAAGGGAGTGTGGCGGGGGCTCGACGTGGATTTCTGTCGCGCGCTGGCCGCGGCCATTTTCAACGACCCGGAAAAGGTCAAGTTTGTGCCGACGACGACCAAGGACCGGTTCACCATGCTGCAGACCGGCGAGATCGACGTGCTTTCCCGCAACACCACGTGGACCTTCGAGCGCGATGTGCAGCAGGGACTCGATTTTGCCGGCGTCCTGTTCTACGACGGTCAAGGCTTCATGGTGAACAAGAAACTGGGGGTCAGTAATGCCAAGCAGCTGGATGGAGCGAGCATCTGCATTCAGATGGGCACGACGACCGAAAAGAATGTGTCCGACTATTTTACGGCGAACAACATGAAGTTCAAGCCCGTGGTGTTCGAAAGCGCCGATGAATCGACCATGATCTACGACAGTGGCCGGTGTGATGTTTACACCACCGACGCCTCGGGTCTGGCATCCAGGCGGGTCACCTTGTCCAAGCCGGAGGATCACATCATCCTCCCCGAAATCATTTCCAAGGAACCCCTCGGGCCCTCGGTCCGGCAAGGCGACAACCAGTGGAGCGACCTGGTGCGCTGGACGCTCTTTGCCCTCATCAACGCCGAAGAGCTTGGGGTTTCCTCCAAGAATCTCGATCAGATGCTCCAGTCCAAGAATCCGGATGTGATGCGCCTGCTGGGGGTTGAAGGCAACTACGGGGAGCAGCTCGGTCTCACCAAGGACTGGGTGGTTCGGATCATCAAGCACGTGGGGAACTACGGGGAAATCTTCGATCGGAATGTGGGGCCCAACACGCCCATCAAGCTGGAGCGGGGCCAGAACGCCCTCTGGACGAAGGGCGGACTGCTCTATGCCCCGCCTATCCGGTAGGAAGGAACTCAGCCTCGGCTGCTCTGGCGGGTTCCCAGGCTCGCGCTGGGAACCCGCCAAGTCCTGAAGCTTGGGGCCCCAAGGACCGAGGAGATGCGGTTGCCGACCGGGGTCCCGCGGCGTGGGGGGCTTTGGATCGGACGCGAGGTTGTGGTCCGGCGAATGGGGCCGGGGTCTGGAGAGTCGAGAAAGGTTTTCGGGAGAGTCAGTGATGCCGGACTCAAGCAGTGAACGGGTACCCGCACCTCCCGGGGAATCGCCAACCCACCGCTTGGTCCGCATGCTCAACGATCCGAGATTTCGAAGCATTTGCATCCAAGCCATTGTCTCCCTCGTGATGGCCGCCGTGCTGTTCTTCGCGGTGGTGAACACGGCTCAGAACCTTAAGAAAGCCGGGATCGCCTCGGGATTTGGTTTCCTCGGTCAGGTGGCCGGGTTCGACATCAGCCAATCGTTGGTCGAGTACTCCAGGAGCTCGACCTACGGACGGGCGTTCCTCGTCGGTCTCCTCAACACGCTGCTCGTCTCGACTGTCAGCATCGTTCTGTCGAGCCTTCTCGGGTTTCTCGTCGGGATCCTTCGCCTATCTCCAAACTGGCTGATGCGGAACATGGCGTTGGTCTACGTCGAGATTGTGCGCAACGTTCCTCTTCTGCTCCAGTTGCTCTTCTGGTACATCGCCATCCTCAGTCCGCTCCCTGGGCCGAAAGCGGCCATGGACTTCATGGGGGCGGTATTTCTATGCAATCGGGGTCTCATCGTGCCTCGGCCCCTTTTCGAGCCGGGCAGTTTCGTCGTTCTGGCCGCCCTCGCGGCGGCGGCTGGAGGCGTCCCGATTCTGGCCAGGTGGGCCAGGCGTCGTCAGGATCTCACGGGCGAGCGATTTCCGCTCTTGACGGTTTCCCTGGGAATGCTCGTCGGACTCCCCTTGGCCGCACTCGTCGCAACCGGCTTTCCGGTGCGGTGGGAAATACCGGCTCTCCAGGGGTTCAATTTCGTCGGCGGGCTGACGCTGCTACCGGAATTCACGGCCCTTGCCCTTGGGCTGACTCTCTACGCCGCGGGGTTCATCGCGGAAAATGTGCGGGCGGGAATCCAGGCGGTGCCGAAGGCTCAGGTGGAGGCCGCACGATCCCTGGGGCTAGGCACCGGGCTGACCCTGCGTCTGGTCGTCATCCCTCAAGCCATGCGTGTGATCATCCCGCCTCTCACCAGTCAGCACTTGACCCTGGTGAAGAATTCCTCCCTCGCGGTTGTGATCGGCTACCCCGATCTGATGTCCGTTTTTGCCGGAACCTCCCTGAATCAGACGGGTCAGGCCGTCGAGATCATCTCCATCACGATGCTCGTCTATCTCTTGATCAGCTTGACCATTTCCGGTTTCATGAATTGGTACAACCAACGAATGGCCATTCGGGAACGCTGAGCGATGTACGTTCAAACCCGACCCATCCCCGATATGCCCCCGCCACCCACGGAAGCCGGCGTGATCGGATGGCTGCGCCACAACCTGTTTTCATCGTGGCTCAATGCGAGTCTGACGGCGTGTGGCTTGGCGCTCCTCTACCTGACGCTCCCCCCTTTTCTGAGCTGGGCGGTCTTCAAGGCGAACTGGCTTGGCGTGGATCGGGCGGCGTGCGTGGCGCCCCTGGGAAATCCGGACGGCGCCTGCTGGGTGTTCGTCAAGGCCCGGTTCGGCCTGCTCATGTACGGCTTCTACCCAGAAGCTGAGCGGTGGCGCATCGATTTTGCCCTGCTCCTGTTTATCGCCTCGGCAGGCCCACTGATCGTCGCCACTGTGCTCCCGTCAGATGGACCGTACAAGGAGCGGGTCCTCGGGCTGATTCCCCCGGCGGGGATCGCCCTGGCAGGGATATGTTTCGGTCCGATGCCGGCCTGCGTAGCCGCAGTCTATCTCCTGGCGCCATGGGCTCTCTCACGGATGGGACGGGCGAGAACGGACGAGAGAACCTCCGGGCTTCGGTTGCCCTTGGCTCTGCTGTCCGCCGCTGCGGTCTACGCAGGCACGGTGGCGGCCGCGGCCAAGGTTGGAACGGGACTGGAAGGAGCCGCCGGTTTCGTCTTGGCTGCCGGGACGTTTCTTGTCTTGACGGTCAAAGACGCTTCCGCCCTGAGCTGGCGCTTCCTCCTTCTGGTCGTTGTTTACCCGTGCCTGGCTTACGGGTGCTTTCTCGGCGGAGGATTCGGACTCGATCCGGTCGAAACGGACCTGTGGGGTGGGATGTTCCTCACCCTGGTCATTGGCGCGGTGGGCATCGCAACCTCGCTTCCCATCGGTGTTCTGCTCGCCCTGGGGAGGCGCAGCGACATGCCGGTGATCCGAACCCTTTGCATCGGTTTCATCGAATTCATCCGAGGCGTGCCCCTCATCTCCGTCCTGTTCATGGTGTCCGTGATGCTGCCCCTGACCCTCCCGGAAGGGGTCAATTTCGATAAGTTGCTCCGGGCCCTCGTCGGGGTGTCCCTGTTCTACGCAGCCTACATGGCCGAGGTCGTGCGCGGTGGGCTGCAGGCGGTCCCGAGGGGTCAGTTGGAAGCGGCCCAGTCCATGGGGTTGGGTTACTGGAAGAGCATGCGCCTCGTCGTACTGCCGCAGGCCCTGCGTATGGTGATTCCTGGCATCACCAATACGTCGCTGGGTCTCGCCAAGGACACGACCCTGGTCACCGTCATCAATCTGATGGACCTCCTCGGCATTCTCAAAAGTGCCCTCGCCGACTCCCATTGGCTCGGGTTTGCCAAGGAGGCTTACGTGTTCGCGGGGCTCGCCTTCTGGGTGATCTGCTTCGTCATCTCGCGTACCAGCATGCGACTCGAGAGGCGACTGAGCTATGATCGTGCCTAGTCCGCCACCGCAAGGGACGCGACTTTATGGATTGAAGATGCAGGCTGCCCCGAGCACCGCCAGCGCGGCCCCGGCCCAGGCGCCGGGGGCGGGCCGCTCCCGCGTGGCGACCCAGAGGACCGGAAGAATGAGGATGGGGGAAGTGGCCGAGAGGGTGGAGACCAGGCCGGCCGGGCCGTGGGCGAGGGCCGCCAGCAGAAAGGTCATGCCGAGGGCCATGCCGACCAGGCCGCTCAAGGCCACCTGAGCCACGAGGCGTTTCGTCAGGGGCGAATCGGAGTGCAGCACAGGGTTTCGAATCAGCAACACCGCACTCAAGGCCAAGGCAGCGGTACCCACTCGAAGCGCCGATGCAGCGACCGGGTCCACCCCCGAGGCGAGCACGGGCCGCACGAGCACGAGGGACACCGCCTGACAGAGCGCCGCGAGGAGACCCAGCGCCACACCGGTGGACAGGGGGCCCCGCACCTGCTCGAAGGCGTGCCGTTGAACCGACGTGGTGCCATGAAAAACGGCCAGGAACACGCCGGCCATGATCAGGGCGCACCCGGCGGTGGTGCTCATCGGCAGGCGCTCGCCGAGGAAGATGAAGCCCAGAAGCGCCGCCATCGGTGCGTTCGTGGCGAAGAGAATCCCGGTTCTTCTGGGGCCCAGACGCCGAAGGGCGGCATAGAAGGCCGTATCGCCCATGAAGATGCCAACCATGGCGGACGCGGAGAGGATCGCCCAGTGACTCTGTTTCAGGGTCCACCAGCCTCCGGTTGCCAGGGCCACGGAAGAGAGCATGACAAAGACCAGGGTCATCCGCAGACGGTTGAAATGGACCGCACCGAGTGCACGGACCGGCCCGGTTGCGATGAGCCCGCCGAACGACCAGCAGAGGGCGGCGGCAAGGGAGGACAATTCAGCGATGTACATGGAATCCCTCAATAAATCATCAGGCGGTGCGCAAGGAAACGGGCAGGTAATCTACACCCGGCCCTCCCGCCCGTCAACACGCACAGGGGGGAGCGCATGGTGATCGGCATCCCGAAGGAGATCAAACCCCAGGAAGGCAGGGTCGCACTGTTGCCGAGGCAGGTTGCGGTCTTGACGGAGGCGGGCCACAAGGTGGTGGTGGAGCAGGGCGCCGGAGCGCTCTCGCAATGCCCCGACGATGAATACCAGCGTGTCGGAGCGATCGTGGCTCCCAGTGGGCGGGCCGTCTTCGACGAGGCGGTCCTGATCGTCAAGGTCAAGGAGATCCTCCCTCCTGAGTACCCTCTGCTCCGGCGTGACCACATCCTTTTCACCAACATCCATGCGGCCTTGAACCGTGAGCAGCTCGACCGGCTGCTGGAGGTGGGGCTCGCGGCCATATCGGCCGAAAACACGCATCCCTTCGGGTCCCCCAACTGTCCGCTGGCCGGTGAGGTTGGCGCATTGGAAGCCGTGCGGCTCTGTCTCGCCCCCCACGGCGGCACGGGCAGGCATTTCATGGCGCATTTCGGGGAACGGCCGCTGAGGGCCATGGTGCTAGGGCTGGGAAACGTGGGGCGTGGGGCCCTGCGGGTCTTGCTGGGATTGGGCGCCTCGGTGGTCGGCCTGGATGTGTTCGAAGGCGCTCGAAAGGCGGCCAGGCTGGACTGGCATGATCGAGACTTACTCGTAGATGACATCACGGCGCTCCCCAGGTATCTGGGGGAGGTGGACGTCCTTCTGAACTGCGTGCTCTGGCCCAAGGAGCGGAAAGATCACCTCGTCACCCGGGAGATGCTCAAGCTCATGCGGCCCGGGGCAGCCATCGTCGACATTTCCTGCGATACGGCGGGGGCCATCGAGACCAGTCGCCCGACCAGCTGGATGGACCCCGTCTATGTCGTGGATGGGATTCGGCATTTCTGCGTGGACAACATCCCGGGTGCGGTACCGGTGACGGCGTCGGCAGGGTATGGGGAGGCCATCTTGCCGAGGGTGCTCGCGATCGCTGAAAAGGGCCTTGTGAGGGCTTGCAGGGCGGACCCGTGGCTGGCACGCGGCCTCACCTGTGTCGACGGGGAGCTCCTCCTGGAGGAGGCCGGTCGGTATCAGCAGCGCCCCTTCACGCTCGTGGGGGAGTGGCTGGAGCGGCAAGGCTCGGGTTAGGGATCAGTCCACATTCACTTTCCAGGTCAGCCACCTCGGTCTGACACCATCGACGACGGCAGCCCGCCGGCTGCCAGAAAGGGGGAATCACCATGCAACCCAAACCTATGTGGCTTGTGGTGATGGTCTTGTCCGTGTGGGTCGGTCTGATCGGCCATGCCCAAGCCCTGAGTTCGTTCGAGACCGATCGTTTCGACACGCCCGCGGGGTCTCTTGACATCACGTTCATTGGACATGGATCCATCCTGTTCTCATTTGCCGGCAAAACGATTCACGTGGATCCCGACAGCCGCCTGGCGGACTATGCGACGCTCCCCAAGGCGGATCTCGTCCTGATCACCCATGAGCACAAGGATCATTGCGACCCCAAGGCCCTGGAGGCCATCGTGACCGACAGAACGGTCCTCGTAACCAACGAGGGCTGTGGAAAGGGAATGAAAAACCGAATCGTGATGCACAACGGGGAAGCAAAGACCGTCGAAGGGTTCCCTGTCCGCGCGGTACCGGCCTACAACGTGGTCCACATGCGCAGCGAGGGGGTGCCGTTCCATCCCAGGGGCGTTGGAAACGGCTACGTCATCGACTTCGGCGGCAAGAAGGTCTATGTCGCCGGGGATACGGAGAATATTCCCGAGATGAAAGAGCTTCGGGAGATCGACATCGCCTTTCTGCCGATGAATCTCCCGTACACGATGACTCCCGAGATGGTTGCGGCGGCGGCAAAGGAGTTCCACCCGAGGGTTCTCTACCCGTATCACTATGGAGAAACCGACCCAAACACCCTGGTCCGGCTTCTCGAGGGGAGCGGGATGGAGGTCCGCATTCGTAAGATGAGATGAATAGGGTACTGGGCTCGTCCACCTTCGCTTTGAACGGGAGGGGGCGCTGCGGAGGTTGGCGAGAGCCGGTTCGAAGAGAATCGTGCGGAAGTTCGATCCGGCAGGGAGCGCGTGCAGGGCGTCGGTGGAGCCGGCGCGATAACCTGCCCGAGCCCCCTGTCGCCCCTCGATCTCAGATGATCTATCGGCTTGCGGTTCTTGCGGGAAGCGGGCGTCTGGAGAGGACCTCGTCGTGATGGAATTCCTGATCCTCGGAATCGTGCTGGGCCTGGCCGCCGGATTCTCTCCAGGCCCACTCCTCGTGCTCGTCATCTCCGAAACGATGCGCCATGACGTCCGCTCGGGGGTGAAGGTCGCCCTCGCCCCTATGATCACCGATCTGCCCATTGTCGTCGCGGCCGTATGGGTCTTGTCCCGCCTCTCGGGTTTTCATGCCCTGTTGGGAGTTGTCGCGTTGATCGGAAGCCTTCTGGTTCTCCATATGGGGACCCGGAATTTTCGTGTGAGGGGGGTTCAGCTGAACCTGCCCGATGGTCGCTCGGATTCGTTCAGGAAAGGGATCCTGGTGAACGCCTTGAGTCCTCACCCCTATCTTTTCTGGTTCAGTGTCGGAGCGCCCATCATGAACCGTGCGATGGAGAAGACCCCCCTCGGAGTTTTCGGCTTCCTCGGAGGTTTTTACATTTGTCTCATCGGGTCGAAGATCGTCCTTGCCGTCGTGACAGGCAAGACCAAGGCATTCCTGAACGGCATGGCATACGTCTGGATCATGCGCTTTCTCGGGCTGCTGCTGTGCGTGCTGGCGGGATTTCTCTTTCGAGACGGCCTGAGGCTGCTGGGAGTGCTCTAAAGGTTTGTCTAACGAGTAGTGCCAGGTGAGGTACTGGTTGATGAATTTGGTCCAAACCGGCTGAACTCGCCCTGGATCGGATTGGAGCCCGGCATCATGAAAAGAGTCGGATTTTCTGAAATTGGAGGTCTCAAGGTCGGACACGCCCAGGATCTCGCGGCGGCCACCGGTTGCACGGTCATCCTGTGTGAAGCGGGGGCGACGGTCGGAGTCGATGTGCGAGGAGGGGCTCCCGCAACTCGTGAGACGGATCTCCTCAATCCAGTCAACCTCGTGGAGCAGGCCCACGCCATCCTCCTGACGGGTGGGAGCGCATTCGGTCTTGATGCGGCCGCCGGCGTCATGCAGTACCTCGAGGAGCATGGCATCGGATTCGACGTCGGGGTGACCCGGGTCCCCATTGTCTGCGGGGCTGCCCTGTTCGACCTGACCATCGGTGACCATCGGGTGAGGCCGGACAAAGCCATGGGATACCAGGCCTGCTTGAACGCCCGTGCGGAAGAGCCCTCTCAAGGGACCGTGGGGGCCGGCACGGGGGCAACGGTGGGCAAGATCCTGGGGATGGCTCGGGCCATGAAGGGGGGACTCGGGTGTGCCGCGATTCAAGTGGAGGCTCTGAAGGTCGGGGCGTTGGTTGCCGTCAATTGCCTGGGTGACGTCGTCGATCCCCAAACCGGCAAGCGGATCGCAGGTCTGCTCGCAGAAGACGGGCGTACCCTGGCGGATACGGAGGCCGTGATGGTGGCGTCGCTCTCCGACGCCAAGAGCCTGTTCAGCGGCGGCACAGGCCACACGACCATCGGTGTCGTGGCGACCAACGCCCTGCTCACCAAGGCTCAGGCCACGAAAGTAGCCTCCATGGCTCAGGATGGATACGCGCGGACCATGAGACCGGCGCACACCCTGGTGGACGGCGATACCATTTTCGCCCTGTCCGTCGGGAATGTTGAGGCCGACTGCAGCGTCGTGGGGCTGCTGGCGGCACGGGCCATGGAACGAGCCGTGATCGCGGCCGTGGAAAAGGCAGAGTCCCTGTGCGGACTGAAAACGCACGCGACGCTGACGCTGGAGTCCTAGAACAGAGGAATCAACGGGGAACATCCAAATCCATGATCATCAGGTGACCTTCCTGGTTCTTGATGGTTTTGAACCAGCCCTTCTTCTCGAACTGCTTGGCGAGGTTGGACATCTTCTTATAGTTTGTGTTCTTGATTTTGAAGGACTTATCCAACTGCCTCATCTTGTTGGCGATGAAATTGAGCGGATGCTGCTCGCTCGGATCCAGGCTGATCAGAACGCGCTTAAACAGGTCATCGGCAATTCGATTCTTGGGACTTTCGCACTCATCGTCCGCCGGTGGTGGCTTGGCTGCCTCCAGGTCCGCTGCGTCCTTTTGAGGCTTCGACGCCTTTTTGGCTTTCTTTTGAGCGGCTTTTCCGGATTGCGGCAAAACCATGATGTTGTCGGTGCAGCTCGTGAAAATGGGGCGCTGGGCGTCATCGGCCTGAGTGATAAGCCAGACTTCCTTGCCATATTTCCTGAGGAGGTCCATGATCACAGAAAAATCCGAATCCCGTGTCACGAAGACAAACCGATCGATCGATGGCTTGTCCAGGTAAAGCTTCTCGAAAGCGCTCAAACTGATGATGAGGTCGGCCCGGTTCTTCTTGCCGGAAACATGCGGCGCCTCGCGGATGTCGAAGTTGTGATTGATTAACTGCTCCCGCATCTTCGAGATGGAATTGGTGTTCCCACAGGCGAACTTGACCGCGAAGACATATTCTTCGGGGTCCTCCCTGTCTTCCTCCAGGATGATGTCCTGGAGCATCTTATCCAAATTCAACACACCGGCCACGTTCTCCAAATCGATATAAACCGCAATGAACTTTCTCATCATCGTGCTCTCCCCTATCCAGCGGCCTAGTCCGGGTGCGATTCCCGGTATCGGGCTCCCCCAGAGATTCCACTATAACGAGATGGGTCCGGAATGAAAGGAGAATCTCACCGAAAAGGGTGTCTCGTGGCAGGAGGGGGTCCGTGGAGGGTGGACGAGTCCAGCCGAGAGAAGCGAAGTCTTGGAAGATGTTGAGAAAATTAGAGAAAGGGGCTATGATGGGATTCCCAGGGATCTCGGTGAGAACCGTCAGCAGTCAGGGAAGTCCTTTTCGCTCCTCGGGCCTGATTGGACCAAGGTGATTTTGCGCAAAGAGCCTCGAGCCCGGCACGGGTCTTGGATGGATGGCGTTTTGTCCCTTGCCGTTGCGCGACGGTTGCAGCCTTGCCGACGTTCTTGCTGGACGGCTTCTGCCCAACGATGCGTGGGCGACCGAACCCGGGCGCTTTGTGAAACGCATCGGGAGCGATCCGTAGCCGCGGGGCATGCACCGGATTCGTCTCCGGGGCAACGGATTTGACGGACGGCCGGGTCCTTGGATTTGACACGCGCCCATCGAAACGCCGGTTGTTTGACAGGGATCGGGAGGCAATCTTGCAAGCGATTCGAAGGGGTTTTCGCCCTGCCGCGGTCGGGATCAGCGTTTTCCTTTTCCTGATGTTGCTCCAGTCCTTCCGATGGCCCACCAGGACGTCGGCCGAAGCGCCGCGCAGGGTGCTTGTGATCCACAGCTACCACCAAGAATTTCCGTGGACCCGCCTGACGGACCACGCCATGAGGGAAACGCTGGACGCATCGGGTCTCCCTATCGAGTATTTCACGGAATACCTGGACACCAAGCGTTATGACCCGGCTGTGGTCTATCCGGAAATGGAGCGAGTTTGCTCCAGAAAGTTCCACGGGGTGCGATTCGACGTGGTCTTCGTTTCGGACAACGACGCCCTCGAGTTCGTCCTTTCCCGTCGGGAGCGGCTTTGCCCCGATGTGCCGATCGTCTTTTCAGGGATCAACCGCTACCGCCCGGAGATGCTCACGGGGCATCGGCGGGTCACCGGAGTTGCGGAGGAAACGGAAATGGGTCGAACGGTGGAGCTTGCGCTCGGGTTTCACCCGGGGGCACGCATGGTGGTCGGCGTCAGTGACGGCCTGACGTCGGCGCAGCTTCACATGGCCCAGTTCAAGGACGTGGCGGCCCGATATCAGGGGCGCCCCGAATTCGTGGCCCTCGAGGGGCTGAGCACCGAGGAGCTTCTGGACGCCATTCGGAGGCTCCCTGCGGACGCCGTCGTGCTGCATTTTTCATTCTTTCGCGGTAGGGAAGGACGTCAATACAGCCTCCGCGAGAGCGTGGAGCTGATTACCGCCAATTCGGCTGCTCCCGTGTACACCCTGTGGGACTGGAAGGTCAATTGGGGAGTCGTGGGCGGCCAGGTGTCCAGCGGAACGCATCAAGGCAGGCTGGCAGCGGAACTGATTCTCCGCATCCTCGGTGGCGAGTCCGCCGACGACATTCCGGTCTTGAGGGAGCGGACGACGGTGCCCATGTTCGATTATCCCGCGATGGTCCGATTCGGCCTGACGGAGGACCAGCTGCCTGCGGGGAGCGTGGTCCTACATCGGCCCGCCTCCCTCTATCGTGAGCACTCCACGTTCTTCCTCTGGGGAGGCGTGCTGTTTGCGGTGCAACTGGTGATCATTTCGGGTCTCGTGCTGAGTATCTTCAGAAGAAGGAGTGCGGAGGCGGCGCTTCACGAGAGCGAAGCCAAGTATCGTTCGATTTTCGAAAACGCCATCGAAGGGATCTTCCGGAGCACGGCCGAGGGGCGTTTCGTCAGTGTCAGTCCGTCGTTTGCCCGGATGTACGGCTACGAGTCTCCCGAGGAGCTCATCCGATCGGTCCAGGACATCGGGACGGAACTCTACACGGAGCCGCAGGCCAGGGAGAGGCTGATCGAGCGGTTGAGGGAGTCCGAAGTGGTGTCCGAGTTCGAGCAGCAGGTGCGCCGAAAGGACGGCAGCATCGGCTGGGTCTCCGTTTCCGCACGGCCGGTCCGTGCTCGGGATGGAAGGCTCCTCTATCTGGAAGGGTTTGCTGTCGACATCACGGAGCGCAAGAAAGCCGAGGATGAACTCCGGAGGCAGACCGTCCTGTTTCGAAACTTGTTCGAGGGTTCTCCCGAGGCCATCGCGATCCTGGACGATCAGGACCGCGTGTTGGAGGTCAACCGGTCTTTTGAGAAGGTCTTCGGTTATTCCGAGCTGGAAGCCCGTGGCCGAGAGATCAACGACCTGGTCGCCCCTGGACCATATCGGGAGGATGCCCGCCAGGTTTCCGATGCGGTCATTCGAGACGGATGGATCGTCGAGAAGGAAGCGGTCCGATGCACCAAGGACGGCCGGCCGGTGGACGTGTCCCTGATCGGGTACCCCATCGTGGTCGATGGGCGTCAGATCGGGGCTTACGCCATCTATCGAGACATCACGGATCGCAAGCGGGCCGAGGACGCCCTGCGCAGCTCATTGCTCGAGAAAGAATCCCTCCTCAGGGAAGTGCATCACCGAGTCAAGAACAACCTGCAGGTCATCAGCAGCCTCCTGCAGCTTCAGACGCGCAAGCTGCAGCACCCGGATGTCCTCGGGTTCGTGAGAGACACCCAGAACCGAGTGCGCTCAATGGGTTTACTCCATGAGGCTTTGTATCGGTCCGGCAATCTGGCGCGGATCAGCTTTCCTCAATATGTGAAAAACGTCTGTGCTCATGTGGCCCGTTCCTATGCTCCCGGCACGGGCAACATCCGGTTACACTGTGAAATCGACGAGGTCACGCTGGACCTCGACTCGGCCATTCCGGCGGGCCTGATCATCAATGAGCTGGTTTCCAACGCCTACAAGCACGCGTTTCCGTCTGGCTCTGAGGGAGAGATCCGTGTGGAGCTGAAGATCGCTCCCGGGGGACGTCTGCTGCTGCGCGTGTCGGACAATGGCGTCGGATTGGGCTCTGAGGTGGATCCAGAGCACAGCGAGAGCCTGGGTTTGCTTTTGGTACGTAACCTCTCGAGTCAGCTGGAAGGGCGCTATTCCGTCACCAGCGGACGAGGGACCACGTTCGAGATCGAATTCCCAGCCGCGCCCGCGTAACCGCGTGGAATGCGTTCCGTTCTCAAGGCGGTGCGCTTGCGGAGGGACCATGGGAGGGAACGATTCATGTTCCGAAGAGGCATCGGCGCTCTTGCCATGCTCATTGTGGTCTTGTTCGTTGATCTTGCTAAGGTCGACGCGCATCGAGAGGATCCGTCGGCAACCTCTTCTTGGGGTCGCACCCTGCGTCCGGCCGGCTGGGAATCGATTCCGCTCACACCCGAGGAGCGGGCCTGGCTGGCGGATCATCCTTCCCTGCGCATCGGAGTCGATCCCGCCTGGCCCCCATACGAAATGGTCGACGCCTCGGGACGTTACTCCGGCATCGGGGCCGATTACGTCGAACTGATTCGGGACCGCCTCGGCGTTGCCATGGACGTTGAGCCCGGTCTCACCTGGGAGGAGGTTCTCACCAAGCTCGAGGCCAGGGAAATCGACCTCTCTCCGGCCATCACGCGGACTCCTGAGCGGAGCCGTTACTTACTGTTCACCCAGCCGCACATCAAGTATTCCGTTGCCATCGTGACCCGTTTGGAACACGCCGGGGTGGAGGGGCTCACCGCCCTGGCCGGTAAGAGGGTCGCCCTTGTCAAGGGGTACGCCTTCACCGAGATCACCTTGGCGAGCCAGCCCGGCATCGTGCCCGTTGCCGTGGGTACGGTGCTCGGCGGACTCAACACGGTTTCCAACGGGGAAGCCGAGGCCATCGTCAGCGATCTCCCGTCCCTGAGCTATAAGATCAGCGAATACCATTTCCTCAATCTCAAGGTTGCCGGCATCGCGCCCTTCCAAACCGAGGGGCTGCGAATCGGGGTCCGCAACGACTGGCCGATTCTCGTCTCCATCCTGGACAAGGTGCTCGACTCCATCACCCCCGAGGAGCATCAGGAAATCCGGCGGCGCTGGGTCACGGTGCCTTCCAGGGACCGCCACGCCCTCGACTTGACTCCCGAGGAACGCGAATGGCTCGCCCGTCACCCGGTCATTCGAAACGCCGCCGACCCCCGGTGGGCGCCCGTCGAGTATATGGACGAGCGGGGTCGACTGAGAGGCTTCACCTCCGAATACCTCTCTCGGATGGAGGAGATGCTCCAAGTGCGCTTTGAAACCCCCGGGGAGATGAGCTGGGCCCAAATGATGGAAGCCCTCAAGGAGGGCCGCCTCGACATGGCCTCCTGTGTCCGTGACACGCCACAGCGGCGAACCTTCCTGGACTTCACGGAGCCCTACTTTTCGATGCCCACGGCGATCTTCACGCAAACCGACATCGCCTACGCGGACCTGAACGGGCTCAGGGGCAAACGTGTGGCCGTCGTCGAGGGTTATGCGCTACAAGACCTCATTGCTGAGGCTTATCCGGACATCCAGCTTATTCCTGTGCCGCATATCGAAGAGGGACTCACCCTGCTCTCACGGGGCGAAGTGTTCGCCTACGTCGACGCCCTGGCTCCAGGAACCTACGGAATCGGTCTGCACGGTTTCGAAGACATTCACGTGGCCGGAGAGACGCCGTTTCGCTACGAGATGGCGATGGCCGCATCCAAACACCAGCCCCTCCTGGTGTCCATTTTGCAGAAGGCGATCCGGGCGATACCCGATGAGGACCGGGAACGGTTCTTTCAACGATGGGCCACTGTACCGATAGCCTACCGAACCGATTATTCGAACCTTTGGAGAGTTTTCGCCGGGGCTTCGGCCCTGCTGATCCTCTTTGTCTACTGGAACCGACGCCTGGCTCGCGAGGTTTCGGGACGTCGCCGGGTGGAGGCGGACCTGCGTCAGGCGAAGGAGGATCTGGAGCTCCGTGTCGCGGAGCGGACCGCGGAATTGGCGTCCCGCAATGCGGCGCTCGCCGAGGAGGTTCTGGAGCGCAGGCGGGCGGAGGAAGCCCTCAGGGAGAGTGAAACCAGTTTTACCCAGTTGTTCCAGTCGGCGCCGGTCCCCATGGCCTTTGCGACGGACTTCGACGGCTACCGGAGCACCACCTGGAATGAGGCTTGGTATCGGACTTTCGGCTATCCGCGGGAAATGGCGGAGGGCCGTAGTGGCGCCGACATCGGGTTGTGGGTGCATCCGGAGGATCGGGCGCGCTTCATCGAAACGGCCGAGCGCGAGAGTGACGTCGCGGCTTTCGAGACCCTCTTGCGGCGTTACGACGGGGCCGTGCGCCATTGCTCGCTGTTTGGCCGCTTCATCGACCGGACCGGCATGCGGCTCCTCATGGTCGTTTATCTCGATATCACCGAGCGCAAGCAGGCGGAAGCGGCGCTCCGCGAAAGCGAGGAACGCTTCTCCAAGGCTTTTGCGCTATCTCCCGCTCCCATGGTGCTTTCCGAAATCGAAAGCGGTCGCTTCATCGACGCCAACGAGCAATGGCTCCGGATGCTCGAGCATTCGCGGGAGGAGACGATCGGCCACACCTCCTACGAGCTGGGCATCTGGGAAGACCCGGACATCCGGGGTCGCTTGGGTGGAAAGTTGATGGAAGAAGGCTCGTTTCAGGACGAGCCGATCCGGTTCATCACCAAGTCGGGAACCATCAAGGACGCCTTATGGTCGGCGGAGAAGATCGTCCTCGGAGGCAAGGAGGTCATGCTGTCGGTCATCTATGACTTCAGTGAGCGGAAGCGGGCGGAGGAGGCTCTGCGCGCCAAGACCGAGGAACTGGATCGCTTTTTCTCGGTGGCTCTCGATCTGCTCTGCATCGCCGACACCGATGGCCATTTCAGGAGGCTCAACCCGCAGTGGGAGACCGTGCTCGGTTACCCGCTCTCGGAGCTCGAAGGCAAGCGGTTTCTGGATTTCGTGCACCCCGAGGACCGTGAAGCCACGCTTTCCTCGATGAGCCGCCTCGCCGACCAGAAATCCCTGCTGGGGTTCACCAACCGGTACCAGTGTCGGGACGGCTCTTATCGCTGGATCGAGTGGCGTTCGTATCCGGCCGGGAATCTCATTTACGCCGCCGCGCGGGACATCACGGACCAGAAGCAGGCCGAGGAGGCGTTGCGTGCGTCGCTGTTGGAAAAGGAGTCGCTCCTCAAGGAAGTGCACCACCGCGTGAAGAACAACCTGCAGGTCATCAGCAGTCTGCTCAAGCTGCAGTCGCGCAAGATCCAGAATCCTGCGCTTGTCGGAATCCTGCGCGACACCCAAAACCGGGTGCGCTCCATGGCCCTGCTTCATGAAACCCTCTACCGGTCCGGAAATCTCGCTCGGGTGAGCTTTCCCCAATATGTCAAGCAAGTCTGCGGCTATGTCGCCAACTCCTATTCGGTCGGTTCGCAGCAGGTCCGGATGGTCTACGATGTCGATGACGTCACTTTGGATTTGGATGTGGCCATCCCGACGGGGCTGATCATCAGTGAGCTGGTTTCCAACGCGTTCAAACACGCGTTCGCCGACCGCACGAATGGAGAAATTCTCGTGGCCTTGCGCGAGTCTCCCTCGCACAAGCTGACGCTTCGTGTGGAGGACAACGGGATCGGAATCCCGTCCGGAGGCATCGCCCAAGCCGGTGAAACCCTTGGGCTGCTCCTGGTGCGCAACCTCACCCAGCAGCTGGACGGGAGTCTGTCGATCCGGAGCGGAAGCGGGACCGTCTTCGAGATCGAGTTTCCGGTCCAAAGCCGGTGAAATCCTTCTGGATGGACAACTGCAGGCCGGAGAAACCCATGAAGCGTGTTTCGGCCGTCGTGATTCTTGTGTGCATCGGAACGCTCTTCTATCTCGGATGGGATTGGGTCGACCGAACTCCGGAACCCGGCGGAGAATTTCAAGGGGAAGTCGGGCGGGCGGCGGGAACGCGACAGCCGGAGACTCGTCTGGACCATACGGTTCGCATCGCGGTGATCACCCCGCAGAGGAGGGCGGGCCCCGGGGAAAGCCCCAGCTTGGCGGCCCCGGTTCGTTACTGTGTGGACCGAGCCAACGCCCAGGGGGGCGTCAAGTCGCGGCTGATCGATCTTTTGGTGATCGAAAGCGAGAATTCAGCCCTCGATTCCGCCCGGGCGGCGCGGGAGGCGTTGGATTCGGGGGCGGTCGCGGTGATCGGAGGCTACACGAGCTCGGGAGCCTTGGCCTCGGCGCAGGTGCTCCAAGGCGCTCGAATCCCCTTTCTCGCCACCGGCGCCACGAATCCGGACGTAACGCGTGTCGGGGACTGCATTTTCCGCGTCAACTTCATCGATACCATTCAGGGGGCGGTCATGGCGACTTTCGCCCGTACCGACCTCGGCGCCCGTACCGCGGCGATTCTGGTCAACGTCGGGAACCGCTACAGCCCGTATCTGGCCGAAGTGTTCGCCGAACAGTTCCGACAACTGGGCGGCGAAATCGTGTGGCAGAAGGATTACGTCTTCAAGCCCGGCGTTCAGGACGCTCCGCTCGTCGACTGGACCGGCCAGCAGGCCCATGTGGTTTTCGTTCCCGGTTATGAGGATGACAGTGCCGCTATCATCCGGGAAGCCCGTGCCGCCGGAGTCGACTCCACGTTCCTGGGAGGAGACGGCTGGGGACTCGCCATGTTCGACCTGGTCGGGAATGTGGTCGAAGGGGGCTACTACACGAAGGCCTACCATCCCGATGCCGGCCTGACCGTCGGCCTTCAGGACATTCTTGCCGGTTGGATCGACACGCATGGACCCATCAAGCGCGACAGTACCGTGCTGGCCCTCGATGCCTGCCACCTGCTGCTCTCGGCCATGGAACGGGCTGAAACCCTCTCCCCGGAGGATATTCGCCATACCTTGGCGCGGACTGACGGGTTTCCGGGCATTGTGGGCAGGTATGCGTTCGACTCGCATGGCGACCCGGACAAGCCCCTGACCATCCTCCGGCTGACCCGCCCGAACCCCGTTTTGGTCCGGGCAGCGCAACCGAAATGTGTCAAAATGGGCCTGATATTCGCCAAGACGGGGGAGGCGGCTCACTGGGATATCGACGGCTTGGTGGCGTCCCGACACGCCGTCGAGAACCTCAACCGACTGGGGGGCGTGCTCGGTCATCGCATCGAAGCGGTTGAATACGACAACGAGAGCACCGTTCTTGGGTGTCGAAAGGCTGCCCTGCGGGCGGTGCAGGAAGGAGTCGCCGTCGTGATCGGTGCAACGTGGAGTTCCCATTCTCTGGCCGTCGCCCCGATCCTCCAGGAGGCTCGCATTCCCATGGTCAGCCCCGTCTCGACCAACCCCGCCGTGACGCGGGTCGGGGATTTCATCTTCCGGGTTTGCTATACGGATGTGATGCAGGCCGGACTGCTGGCGGAGTTCGCTCTGAACGATCTGAGGGCGAAGACCGCCGCCATCTTGACCAATGTCAACAGCGAATATTCCCTCGGTTTGGGGCAGTTCTTTCGGGAACGATTCGGGTTGGGCGGGGAAGTGGTGGCCAATGAGGATTATCTGCAGAGCACGACGGACTTCATCGGGGCGCTGAGTCGAATCAGGTCCGCCGATCCGGACGTGCTGTTCGTTCCCGGCCATCCCCGGGATTCCGTTTACATCGTCCGACAGGCGCGTCGGATGGGAATTCGGGCGGAAATCCTCGGGTCCGACAGTTGGACGGATGCCATGTACGAATACGACAACGGGCAATTGGAGGGATGCTATTTCTCGCAACACTGGCATCCCGACCTTGCGGAGGAAAGGGTTCGGAAATTCGTGGATGGCCTTGCAGAGACGAAGCATGCCTTTCGTGGAGGGCTCGCCGCTCTCACCTATGACGCGGTCAACCTGGTCGCCGATGCCATCCGCCGGGCCCGCTCCACCGACCCGGAACGCATCCGGCTCGCCCTCGCCGAAACGGCGGATTTTGAAGGAATCACAGGAAGGATCGTCTTTGACGGAAACCGGGATCCTCTTTCGAAGCCTTTGGTCATTCTGCGTTTCGGCAAGCAGGCGGCGGTGTTTCACAAGCTGATGCATCCCAGCGTCCCTCGGAACCCGGGGAACGGAGAGGGACGGCCATGATCGACCGGCTGCAATCCATGCCCCTGCAGAGAAAGATCGGCCTGGCGATTTTGGCGACGTTCGTCGTCATGGCCGCGGCATCCGTCCTGGTGCTCGGGTTCCTGCAGCGCTTGCACACGCACAACGCCTTGCGCCAAGCGGAGCAGGTCCTCGAGATGCTGGCCCAAAGGGAGGCCGAGCCTTTGGCCAACGAGCTGTTCGAGAAGCGTCTGCGGGCAGTCGCCCTGCGTGTGCGCGCAATCCTTGCCCTCGAAGGGTTGCTGTCGGTGACCATCTACGGTGCCGACGGAGGGTATCTCGTCCACCTGGATCGATCCGGGCGCGACATACCCGAGGAGAACTGGCGGGTCGTTGAGACCTCCCGAAAGATCACGAGCACCAGGGGAACTTGGGATCGACTCCCGGCTTTGTTCTATCAGGGACCCGTCCTGGCCATGGGGGATCCGGTCGGATTCCTTCGGATGGGGTATTCCCTGGCGGCCATGGAACGGGAACGGCGGATCTTCTATGTCGCCATCGGGCTCCTGATGACGGTGACGTGCTTTCTCATGCTGGTGGTGCTGAATCGCACGCTCTCCGTGACCGTCAGCCAACCCATTGCCGCTCTGCAGGGGGCCATGAGGCGCATCGAGGCCGAGGGGCCGGGGGAGCGTTTGCCCGACGCTCCCGGGGACGAGATCGGAGACTTGATCGGCGCCTTCAACCGGATGAGTCGGCAGCTCGGGGACATGGTGCAAGCGATTCAGCTGGAGGCGTCCGAACGGCGGCTTGCCGAGGAGGAGCTTCGGAAATACGAGCACATTGTGTCCTCGACGAGCGATCTGATGGCGTTTGTAGATGAAGATTATGTTCACCGTGCAGTGAACCGTGCTTATTTAGATGTCCATTCCAGACGAGAGGACGAAATCGTAGGTCGCACGGTTGAGGATCTTCATGGCCCTGAGGTCTTCCATGGGGGTATGAAGCTTGCCATGGATCGATGTCTGAAGGGCGAGCGGGTGACCTACCAGGACTGGTTTGACTACGCCGGCGTCGGCCGCCGATTCATGGAGGTGATCTACAGCCCGTATGTGAACGGGTCCGGAACGGTTTCCGGCGTGGTGGTGACCTGCAGGGACATCACGGACCGCACGCAGGCGGAGCGGGAGTTGAGCCGCCTCAGGAGCTACCTGGCCAACATCATCGATTCCATGCCCTCGCTGCTGGTTGGAATCGACCGGGAAGGGAAGGTGACCCTTTGGAACCAAGCGGCGGAAAGGGGGTCGGGTGTCAGGGCCGAAGCGGCGCTGGGGCGTGGGTTGGAGGAACTCCTGCCTTCGCTTGGGCCTGCGATGGAAAAGGTTCGGGAAGCGATTCGCGATCGTGCGGTGCGCAGGGAAACCGCCGTGGCCCGCGTCGTGAACGGGGAAACCCGCTACGAGGATGTGACCGTCTATCCTTTGACTAATCATGGCGTGGAGGGCGTGGTCATCCGGGTGGACGATGCGACGGAGCGGGTTCGCCTCTTCGAGATGATGGCGCAGTCGGAGAAAATGCTTTCGGTGGGCGGGTTGGCCGCCGGGATGGCTCATGAGATCAATAACCCTCTTGGAGTCATCCTGCAGGCTTCTCAGAACGTGCTGCGCCGACTGTCCCCCGATCTTGCGAGCAACGAGGTGGCTGCCGAAAGATGCGGCACGACGCTGGCCCAGATACGCTGTTACTTGGAGCAGCGCGAGATCCTTTTGTTCCTCGAAGACATGCGCAACAGCGGCATTCGTGCGGCGCGGATCGTGGAAAATATGCTCACCTTCAGCCGAAAGCCCGATTCGGGTGGTAGCTCGACCGATCTCGCTGATCTTCTCGAGCGGACCTTGCTCCTTGCGGAAAGTGACTACGACCTGAAAAAGCGGCTGGATTTCCGGCGGATCGAGATTGTTCGGGAGTATGAGCCGAATGTGCCTTTGGTGGTGTGCCAGTCGAGCCAGATGCAGCAAGTCTTTCTCAACATCTTGCGAAACGGTGCCGAGGCCATGAGGGAGTCCCGTGAGGGCGGGCCTCCACCTCGATTCATCCTGCGTGTGTTGGCTCACGGGTCCATGGTTCGCGTGGAAATCGAAGACAATGGACCAGGGATGGACGAGGAGGTTCGCAAACGTGTGTTCGAGCCCTTCTTCACCACCAAGCCCCCCGGGGCGGGAACGGGGCTTGGTCTGTCGGTCTCATACTTCATTGTGACGGTAAACCATGGCGGGACCCTCTCTGTGGTCTCGCATCCGGGGGCAGGGAGCCGGTTCATCATCGAGCTGCCGGCAGGGGAGGAGCATCGGCATGAACACTAGGAAGAGGCGCATCCTGATCGTGGACGATGAGGAGAGTATCCGGCGAAGTTTGCACGCGTATTTTGAAGACGAAGGCTTTGAGGTCGCCGCGATAGACTCGGCGGAGGCCGGCCTGGAGGAAATGAGCCGGACGCCGGCCGATGCCGTGATTGTGGACATGCGCCTACCCGGAATGGACGGCAACGCGTTCATCGAGCGCGTGGGAGCGTTTCATCCGAACGCCAAGGTGTTCATCTTCACGGGCTCAGTGGGCTATCAACCTCCTTTGAGCCTACAGCGGATGGGCATCGGCCCGGAACGTGTCTTTCTCAAGCCGCTCCAGGACATGTCGGTGCTCGTTGAGGCCATCCGGAACCTGGTGGAAGCGAGGTCCGAGCCATGAAACCGGCCGTGAGACTCCTGACGATCGATGACGAGGAACCCATCCGCAGGAGCATCCGGGTGTACTTCGAGGATCTTGGCTACGAAGTTCTCGAGGCCGGCAACGGTTCGGCGGGACTCGCCATGGTTCGAGAGCGGCACCCCGACTTGGTCCTCGTGGATCTTCGCATGCCTGGGATGAGCGGACTCGAGGTCATCGATGCCCTGGTGAAGGACTCCCCTGGGACTCCGGTTGTAGTCCTGTCAGGAACCGGCGTCATCGGGGATGCCATCGATGCGATCCGAAGAGGGGCCTGGGACTATGTCACGAAGCCCATCGTCGACCTGGCCCAACTCGAGCATGTCGTGGACATGGCATTGGAGCGGGCCCGGCTCAGGGAGGAGCGTCGGCGGTATCGGGACCGTCTCGAGGAGGAAGTCGCCCGAAGGACTCAGGAGCTGCGTGACCTCAACGAACGGCTCAAGAAGATGGTCCGGTCGGCTCGGACCATCGCGTCCTGCACTTCCCTGGACACGCTGGGGCGTCGACTGCTCGAGGAGTTCGCCTCGGTCCTGGGGGCTGAGGGAGGGAGTCTCTACCTGAACGAGGACGGAAAGCTGTCTCTGATCCACACCCTGGATCCGGGTCACGCAAAAGAAACCATCCCCATGCCGCCCCCTCCCGATTCGGTCCTCGGCAGAGCCGTGGAGCGGAAGACCCTCATCGTGACAGACGATATCCAGGCCGCGACGTCGATGGTGCCCAGCGGTTGGGCCGGTTACCGAAACGGTTCGCTCATGGCGATACCGCTTCTCGATGGCCGGGCGCAACTTCTGGGCGCTTTGACCCTTCACAACAAGAGCTCCCCGCCTTTCACCGACCAAGATCTAGAAATCGTCGGCATGCTGGCTTCGTACAGTTCTGAGGCAATCCGGGCCGTGCGTGCCACCGAGCAGTTGCGCGAGAGCGAGGCCAATCTGCAGGCGGTGATCGAGAGTTTGCCGGGCATGTTTTTCATGGTCGACGATCGGGGGAAACTTGTCCGCTGGAACCGTGAATCCGAGCGGATCGGGGGCTATTCGCCCGATGAGATCGAACGGATGCATCCCGAACAGTATTTCGTGGAGGAGGACCAGCCCACGGTCCGAAGGGCGATGGCGGATGTCTTTCGGGACGGCAAAGCGGAGGTCGAGGCTCGGTATCGGACCAAGAGCGGTCAAGTGATTCCCTTCTACCTGGTGGGCAACCGACAACGGCTTCGGGATCGGGACTATCTGGTCGGTTTTGGGATCGACATCACGACCCGCCGGGAATTGGAAGAGCAACTCCTGCAGGCCCAGAAAATGGAGGCGGTCGGGACCCTCGCGGGGGGCGTCGCCCACGATTTCAACAACCTCCTCCAGGTCATGAGCGGCTACGCCGAGCTGGCATTGAGCCAGCTGGAGCCGAGTTCCCGCGAAGCCGATGCAATCCGTCACGTCATAAGCGCCGGGGAGCGTGCAGCCACCCTGGTGGGACAACTGCTCGTGTTCAGCCGTCGGCAGGTCATGAGGCCCGAGAGCCTCGATCTGAACTCCGTCGTGGCGGAATTGCTCCGGATGGTCCAGCGCATCATCGGGGAGCACATCCGGCTCCGGTTCATCCCCGGCGAGGATCTGGGTACCGTTCAGGCCGACCGGGGCATGATGGAGCAGGTGTTGATGAACCTGTGCGTCAACGCTCGGGATGCCATGCCCGAAGGCGGCGATTTGACCATTGAGACTTACCGGGCAATGATCGAACCGTCCAAGTGGGAGCGTCACCCCGAGGTGGAGCCGGGTCCCCATGTGCGGATTTGCGTCACGGACACGGGGGTCGGAATGAGTCAGGAGATACGCCAGCGGATCTTCGAGCCGTTTTTCACCACCAAGGAAAAGGGCAAGGGCACCGGCTTGGGGCTCGCGGCGGTGTTCGGCATCGTGAAGCTTCACTGCGGCGTGATCACGTGCGAGAGCGAGTTGGGGAAGGGAACCCGTTTTGAGATCCTCTTGCCGAGTCAGCCGGGTGGGGCGGTGGCGGTCGGAGCCGAAGAGGAGACCGCGGGTCCAGGGGGCAGCGAAACCATCCTCCTGGCCGAGGACGATGAGATGGTTCGGTATCTGACGGCCGAGCTGCTCAAGGGGGCCGGCTACACGGTCCTGTGCGCGCGGGATGGTGAGGAAGCGCAGGCGCTGTTTTTGGAACACGCACAGCGGATCGACTTGCTCATGCTGGATGTGGTGATGCCGCGTGTGGGCGGTCGTGAGGTTTACGAATGGGCACGGTCGATCCGCCCGGAGATCGCCGCCGTGTTTTGCAGTGGCTACGCCGAGGGCGAAGTCCACAAGGCCTTCATTGTCGAGAGGGGGCTCGAGCTGCTTCGAAAACCCTTCAAATACAACCAGCTGCTCGGGACCGTCCGGCGGGTGCTGGACACATCACGCGCAGTACCGCCGGGCGAAGGAAGCTGAAAACACGTCGGGGACTACCCCAGGCGCGCCCCCTTTCGGGTTGCCGCCCTAGGTTCCCGAACTCAATCCGCATCAATCCTTAGGTTGCCTCCGGCTCAACCGGTTTGGAGAGGATTTCGACGGTTGCGGCGATCTCCTCGGCGGTCACGGAGCGCCGCAGCGCCTCGACGTGCTCCATCACCCGGCCCCAGCGAACGCCCTCCGCCGCGCTCACCCATTCGAGCTGCAACCGTTCGGGCCGAATGCCGAGTTTTTCCATCTTCTTGCGGACCCTCGCCACGCGCTTCTCAGTCCAGTGGTTGGCATTGATGTAATGGCAGTCGCCGATGTGACAGCCGCTCACCAGGATCACCGGGGCCCCCTTCTGGAAACCGTGCCAGATGAAATCCTCGTCCACGCGGCCGGAGCACATGGTGCGGATGAGCCGTGCGTTGGGCGGGTACTGGATGCGTGAGACGCCCGCGTAATCCGCCCCCGCATAAGAGCACCAGTTGCACGCGAAAGTGAGGACCTTCTCCTCGGGGTGGTCCGCCAGCATGGAATCGATCTGGTTGATGATCTGACGATCGGTGAAGTGGTGCATGCTGATGGCCCCGAAGCGACATTCCGCGGCGCACGTCCCGCATCCAGCGCAGGCCGCCGTGTTGACGACGGCGGGGGTTTTCTTCTTAACGTCAACCGTGATGGCGTGATAGGGGCACACCTCGGCACACTTGCCACAAGACTTGCAGTGGGCGGCGATCACCTCGGACGTGATGGGCTCCGTCCAGATCTCCCCCTGGTGCATGAGGCGGATGGCCCGGGCGGCGGCGGCCGACGCCTGGGTCACGGTCTCCTTGATGTCCTTGGGGCCCTCGGCGCAGCCGGCGAAATAAACGCCCCGGGTGGCTGCGTCCACGGGTTGCAGCTTCGGATGGGCTTCCAGGAAGAAGCCGTCGGAAGTCAGTTGAAGGCCGAGCATCTCCTGAAGTTTCTGGGTCCGTTTGGAAGGCTCGATGCCTATGGCCAGTACCAGCATGTCGAGTTCATGGAATTCGATGGTCCCTCCCGAGCCGTTTTCGACGGCCACGCGCAGGCGGCCCTCCGCGGTTTCCTCGACGGTTCCGGGAAGCCCACGGACATATTGCACACCCAATCGACGGCTTCGCGTGTAGAGGTCCTCAAAGCCTTTCCCGAACGCCCGGATGTCGATATAGAATACCTTCAGCTCGATATCTGGGTCATGCTCCTTAATCACCAGGGTACTCTTCACCGTGTTCATGCAGCAGACGTTGGAGCAATAGGGTCTGCCCTTTCGGGCCGAGCGGGAGCCGACACACTGGATGAACCCGATGGAGCGCGGCCGTCTCCGATCGCTCGGCCGTACCAAGTTCCCCTTGGTCGGACCCCCTGCGTTCACCAGGCGTTCGAATTCCAGACTCGTCAGCACGTTTTCGAAGCGAGTGTAGCCGTATTCATCGAGTTCGGTCGGGTCGTAGGGTTCCACGCCCGTGGCCACGATGATACTCCCCACCTTCTCGACGATTTCCTCGTCGGACATGTGGAAGTTGATGCATCCCTTCTGACAGGTCTCCACGCACTTGGCGCAAACCGCCGGATTGTGCCCGAGGCACTCATTGGGGTTGAGCACATAAGCCGAAGGAACTGCCTGCGGGAAGGGGGAATAGATGGCTTTTCTCGAGGAGAGCCCCAAGTTGAACTCATCCGGCCGCACCACCGGGCATACCTTGGCGCAGTCGCCGCAGGCCGTGCATTCCTTCTCATCCACGTAGCGGGCTTTTTTGAGGATCTTCGCTTCGAAGTTGCCCACGTACCCCTTTACGTCCACCACTTCGCTCATGGTGTGGAGCTTGATGCGGGGATGTCGACCGACATCCGTCATTTTCGGCCCCAGGATTCAAATGGAGCAGTCCATGGTTGGAAAGGTCTTGTCCAACTGGGCCATGATCCCGCCGATAGAGGGCTTCTTTTCGACCAGGACCACCTCGTAGCCGTTGTCCGCGAGATCCAGGGCGGCCTGGATGCCCGCGACGCCCCCGCCGATGACGAGTGTCCGTTTGATCAGGGGCAGCCGCTCGGGTTCCAGCGGCCTCAGGTCCCGAACCCGTGAAACGGCCATGCGGGTCAGGTCCACGGCCTTGCGCGTCGCCTCTTCGGGCTCGTTCATATGGACCCAGCTGCAATGCTCGCGCAAATTGGCCATTTCCATGAGGAAAGGGTTCAGTCCAGCATCCTTCACCATCCGCCGAAACGTGGGCTCGTGAAGACGCGGCGAGCAAGAAGCGACCACGATGCGGTCCAGTCCATGTTCGAGGATGTCTTCCTTGATGCTGCTCTGGCCAGGCTCGGAACAGGCGTACGGAACTTCGCGGGCGACGGCGACGCCGTCGAGGGCCGCCGCCTCGGCCGCCACCCTGCCGCAGTCGACGGTTCGGGCGATATTGAGTCCGCAGTGACACACGTACACACCGATGCGCGGGCCGGGCGCGGGTTTCTGCAATTCTTCCATGCTGTGCACTCTTTCATTCCCAGCGGATGGTCTTGGCCATCAGGGTTGTGAGGTCCATCATCTCCATTGCCAGCTCACCGCCCACAAAAGGGTCTTCCATGGCGCATCGCAGATGGATCTGACACTTGGGGCAGGCGGTGATCAGCAGGTCGCTCCCGGTTTCTCTCGCCTGCCTCAGACGCTTGACCTGGAGAGCCTTGCTGTAGCTGTCACATCCCGTCCAGGCGCAGTTGCCGCAGCACAGGGCCGATGCGCCCCGCTCGGCCATCTCCTCGAACGCACGCGGGCGCATGCGGCTCAGGAGCTTCCTCGGCAGGTCGGCCCGGTTCTCGAGGCGACTCAAGCGGCACGGGTCCTGGAACGTCAGGATGCGATCGAGTTTTTCGAAACCGACCGCGCCCTTGTCGATTTGCCGCTCCAGGAGGTCGAACAGATGCGTGACCGTGAAGGGCACCTCGATCCCCTGCCGGCGATAGTCGTGAGTGAAGGTCCGGTAGCACTCGGGGCACGCCGTCACGATTTCCTCGACCCCCGCCCGCTGCATGGCGTCGATGTTGAGGCGGGCGAGCTTCCGGTAACTTGCGACGTCACCGGACCAAAGGAGGTCGTGCCCGCAACATCGTTCATCGGGCAAGACGGCGGGGTGGATGTCGAAGAAATTGAGCAGGCGGATCGCGTCGGCGAGGATGTCCCGCGTTTGAATGCCGAGGTGCCGGCCGAAGAACGTGTCAAAGTATGGGGAACAGCCACCGAAAAAGAGGACCTTGCCGGCTGGATCCGTCTTGACGTCCGTCGGCAGCCAGTCCCAATGCCGGGGCCGGAGATCCGGTGAGGTCATGGTGCGCATGAGCGATTGAAAAAACCCGTCGTGCGCCTGGTGGCCCTTCTTGCCGGCTTGCCGCTGAACCTCGCGCATCTCACGAATGAATTCCGGGAAATCGACGGCCGACGGACAGCGGTCGTAACACAGGCCGCACGTGAGGCACGACCAGACATCGCGTTCGACCGCCGACGAATCCACCACACCCGAAAGGATGGCGCCGGCAAGGCCGCGGGGCGAAAAGGGCTTGCCTGTCAGGGCCAGGGGACATGCGGAGGAGCACTTGCCGCAGTCCTGGCAGGCGCGGACATCGTGGGCGGCGAGCAGTTGTCGGATCTTTTCCCAGTCGATGTGCGTGTGGGCTTCCCGAGGCGTCGGCAGGACCGGGCTCTTCCCCAGTGCGCTGAGCTCGGAACGGAAGCCCTCGAGGAAAGCAAGAAGCTCGTCCGACTGCTCCGGCAGGAACGTGGCCCACCGAAGGCGATCCTTGCCGAGCCCAAGCAGGTCGAGAATGCCGCGTGTGTCGTCGATATTTTGGGTGGCGACGTCCGTTCCGGCTCCATAGCGGCAACTGCCGGGCTCGCATCCGATCAAGGCCACCCCGTCGGCTCCCATCTCGAAGGCTCGAAAGAGGAGGGACTTGCTGATGCGGCCCGTGCACGGGATGCGGATCATGCGTACCTCGGGTGCGATTTGGGACCCAGTGTCCTGCAGTGTCTGAAACGCGGCATGGGGTCCCCAGTTGCACAGGAACAGAATGATGTTGAGACTCATAGAGGATTCACTCATTTCCAGACCGGGCGATCACAGCAGGATCTCGTCGATCATCTGCTCCAAAGTGGCTCGGTCGCGATACGGACTGTCCGCCGCATTGGAGGGGCACACGGAAATGCAGTTGCCGCAGCCCTTGCACAAGGCCTCGTCCACGCAAGCCGACCAGCCTCCCGCAGCGTTGAGGCGGAAGCTCACGGCCTGGTAGGGGCACGTGGCGCCGCAGCGTCCACAGCCGCGGCACCGGTCTTGGTCCACCACCACGGTGTAGCCCTTGTTCTGCCGCGGCTTGCGGGGCATCACGGTTGCGGCCAGCAAGGCGGCCGCCGCCCCCTTCACGCGGTCGGTCACATGAATCGAGGAGGGACTGGCAAGAAAGAGACCAGGGATGGAGGTGGCCCCGGGAACGAAATACGGAATCCCGAGTACCCCCCGTTGTTGCATGGACGAGGCCACCAAGTGGGAGGGAAGGTCCGGCGAGGGGACGTAATGAATCCGCTTGCGGGACTGTTCGCCGATGATCACCGCTCCGACGTGGAGCACCTGTTCCCGGCCGCCCATCTCGATGATGACGCTGAAGTTGCCGACCGTGCCGGCCAACCCCTTGACGGACGAACCGTCGAAAGGGTGGATGTTGGGATGGCTAATGGAACGGGTCAGGGGGCGATCTTGAGCACCGAAATGGAAGACCTCCATCCCGGCCTCCGCTAAGGTCAGGGCGCTCTTGAGGGCGGCCTCGGAATCGCCGAGGACGGCCGTCGTGAAGTTGTACGGACGGGCGGGGGAAGGCATGGTTTTCAAGTTCCGGGCTCGGCCGATGGAGCGCTCCAGCAGTCCGGAAAACCGTGCGGCGGCAAGCTCTGGGTTTCCCGCAAGCAACCGGAGCACCTCGCCGCGCAGGTTGCAGGTTTCCACCATCGCACGCGTCACTCCGGTCCCGTTGAACAGGGCGTCCTTGAGACGACTCCGCTGGTCTGTGCATGCGCTGCAGATGAAATCGAGGGGGCAGCAGACGCAGGAGGCCAGGACCACGCGGGTGAGACCCTTTTCCCGAATGGTGCGGAGAATAGAGGCGGAACCTTCGGGGGCGCAGGCGGAATCGATCCCTTCCACGTGGATCACCCCGGAACGGCCTTGCAGACGCTCCATCGCGTGGTCAAGCTCCTCCGTCCAACCCAGGGAGCGGTTGCAACGGCAGGCGAAAACCCCCATGCGGATTTCGGGGTCGAGTTGCGGATCGGCCGGCGAAAACGAGATTCCATGACCCCGCATTTTAAGACCGGTTCCGCCTAACAGCACCATGGCTTCGGCCGCTGCAGCAAAGCCCCGCGTCATCAGGGCGTACACATCGTTTCGCGCCGTCTTGGTGCTGTAGGCCCGGATCACGTCCTCGCCCTTGATCGGTGGAGTCAGGTTGGGATCCGCCAGAATGACCACACCGACGTGCTCGATGGAATCGACGGCCTCCTCGTCATGTCGGAGCGATCCGATCGAACCGCAGATGGTGGAGCACTGGAGACACTCGGAGCAGCTCCCGCACTGGAGGCAACGGGACGCTTCCGCAAGCACCTGGGCCTCGGTCAGGCCGAGAGCCACTTCGTCGAAACCGCTGCGACGCCCGCGAGCCTGGGTCTCGGGCATGTCCGCCCGGTCCATCCTGGGGATGTCCGGGGCAATGGGCACAAAATCCAGATCAGATGTCCTGAACCTCTTGAAAGGAGATCGTTCTCCGCTCAGGTCCTCATGAACACTGTGCGCCACCGCGCGTCCCGAAGCCATGGCGTGCACCACCGAGGACGGCCCCTGGGCGACGTCACCCGCGGCATACACGGATCTGCGGCTGGTTCTGCCTCGATCGTCAATCTGGATAAATCCCCTGGCGTTCTTCTGGAATCCGTTTCCGGATTCCGCGAGGGCAGCCTGGCCAATAGCGACGAAGGCCCGATCAAAGGCGAGCTCGAACGGTTGGCCGCCCGGGACCGGCACCGGCCACGCGATGCCGTTGGCATCGGGAGGACCCGGCTCTGTCGGGACACAGCGCAGAGCGGTCAACCGACCGTTTTCACCGAGAAACGCAACGGTTTGAGTCCGGTCGATGATGGGAATGGATTCCTCCCGCGCCGCTTCGATCTCATCGGGATCGGCGGGGATCCTGTCGGCGGGAAACCAGGAGAGGATCGTGACGTCCGCACCCAGCCGGGCCAGAACGCGGGCCAGGTCAAAGGCCGCGTTGCCGTCTCCGATCACGGCGATCCTGCCCGTCAGGGTGGGGGGAGTGCCACGGTACAGGGAGCTGAGGAATTCCAGACAACCCGAGACCCCCTCCAGGTCTTCGCCGGGAACGCCAAGTCTGCGGTCTCTCCAGGTGCCGGTCGCGAGGATGACGGCTGCGTACTCCTGCTCCAGGCGCTCGAGGTCATGGGTGAGGTCGACTCCGACCCCCGGACGGAACTCCACGCCCAGGTCCTGGATGTAAGCCAGTTCGGTGTCCAGGATGTGCCGGGGCAGCCGATGAGGCCCGATGCCGTAACGCAGAAGGCCTCCCGGCTGTTGCTCGCGCTCGAAAACAACAACGCCGTATCCGAGCCGGGCCAGGTCCGCCGCCGCCGCCAGACCGGCCGGGCCGGAGCCGATCACGGCGATCCGCTGGGGGCGGCTGGGAGGGGGCATCGGGGAGGGTGGAAGCGAAGTCCCGCTGGGCTGCCTCTGTTTGGATTCGAAGTCGGCCACGAATCGCTTCACGTCCCGGATGGCGACCGGTTCGTCGAGTTCCGACCGTCGGCACGCGGCTTCACAGGGGTGGGTGCATACACGGCCGCAGATCCCGGGCAGGACGTTGTCGCGCCGAATCAGCTCCAGAGCTTCTTCAAAGCGGCCCGCACGGACCAGGGCCATATACCCCTGGGCATTCACCCCCAGCGGACAATGGGTTTGGCACAGGGGCGTCCGCCGTTTGTCGATGAAGGGACGTCCGGGCAGACTCCGCCGGCCATGATAGTGGAGCGGTTTGGAACCGTCGGCGCAAGTCACCGGACAGACTTCGGCACAGTTGCCGCATAAGGTGCAGTGGTCGGCATCGACGTAGGTCTGGCAAACATGGATTCGCGCAGAAAAACCTTGGGGCGTGTGTTTGATGCTCGTGACCTCGCCGGGGACACACAGGCGGATCCGAGGGTTGCGCAGGATCCGGAGCAATCCCGGCCGATGGGCATAGTTGAACGTGACTCCGGAGCCGAGTCGCCAGGCTTCCGCAGCCAGCTTTCGGTCGAGGTCCGGGCTGGGGTCCACCAGGGTCACGGGAATGCCGAGCTCGCCCAACTTGTTGGTCGCCGCGATCCCGGCCGGGGTCGCCCCCACCACCAGCACGCGATGCAGCCGCTCTTTTTCTGTCCTCATCCGGTCGGTTTCCTTTCCTTATTCAGCGGGCACCCTGCCTGCCTTCGGCCTTTTTTTGACGCCCTTTCAGCACCGCGAGCCCATAGTCGTAGCCTTTGTTGAACGCCGCAGTGTTGAGCTGCTCCGTGCCTTTGGGAACCGAATCGACCACGGAATCACGCGCGGCCTCCACGCTGACGGCGTTTGAAACCGCCGTGAGAAATCCCAACATGACGATGTTGGCCATCATTTTGCGACCGATTTCCTCGGCCATGCGTGTGGCCGGGATCGTGAAAAAACGCGGGCTCTCGGGGATGTTGATCGGCACCAGGTCCTGGTCCGTTATGAGGATGCTGTGTTCCCGCATCAGGCCGGCGTACTTGTCGTAGCCGCCCTGGGACATGCAGACCAACACGTCGGGGGTCCGCACGTACGGGAAGTGGATGGACGCGTCGGAGATGATCACCTGGGCGCTGCAGGCCCCGCCGCGGGCTTCCGGGCCGTAGGATTGGGTGAGGGTGCTCTCCCGCTTGTCCCCAAGGCTCGCCGCTTTGCCCAGAATCTGGCCGGCCAGGACGATCCCCTGACCGCCAAAGCCCGTGATGAGGATTTCCTTGCGCATGGGTGCCGTCTTTTGCTTGCTCATGCCGTTGAGGTCCTTGGTGCTTGGTTCAGAGTTTGGCCGGCCGACAGATACCGTCGTAACATTCCTCGAACGTGGGCCGCTCATGGTCCACGAAGGTGCCCAGGACGATGCCCGACTGGATGTCCAGGACGGCGTCCAGCGGGGAGGCGCCGTTTTTGATGATGGAGCGCTCCTGGTAGATCTTGAGAGTGTCGAGCGGTTTTTCCCGATTGCGCCGCCCATAGCCGGTCGGACATGGGGCGAGCACCTCGATGAACGAAAGCCCCCGGCGCTGCATCGCCTCCTCGATGGCCTTGGTGAGATCCCGGGTGTGGAGGATCGTCCACCGTGCGACATAGGAAGCCCCGGCGGCGAAGGCCAGCAAGGGGAGATTGAACGGTGTTTCCGGGTTGCCACGGGGCGAGGTGGTCGTCTTGGCGTAGCGGGGGGTGGTGGCAGCCGCCTGCCCGCCCGTCATGCCGTAGTTGAGGTTATTCACGCAGAGGACCGTAAGGTCGATGTTGCGTCGGGCGGCATGAATGAAATGGTTGCCGCCGATGGCGAACAGATCCCCATCACCGCTGAACACGATGACGTTGAGCTCGGGGTTTCCGAGCTTCAGACCCGTGGCGAAGGGAATGGCCCGCCCGTGGGTGGTGTGATAAGAGTCAAGCTTGATGTAGCCGGCGGCCCGCCCCGAACAGCCGATCCCTGAGACCACCACCGTCTTTTGCGGATCCAGGCCTGAGCTTTTCACGGCCCAGAGACAAGACGAAAACGCGGTCCCGATGCCGCAACCCGGGCACCAGATGT
>CAZGQL010000024.1:29515-42637 GCA_964527905.1 uncultured Syntrophobacteraceae bacterium | reverse complement strand
AGGACTGGACCCCAACGGCCGTGCTGCCTGAAAAGTACGGACCCGAAGACCCCCTCTGGAGCAAATGAGATCCACGGTGTCGGTGGGGAGAGGCTGGCGCCTCCCCTGCCGACGTGTCACCCATTGGACCCCTCCCCGGTGAAGAGCAGGGTGGGCCAGCCGTCCTCTTCGTGGCGCCAGACGAGACGGTGGGCCATTCCCTGCGAAAATCGGGACACGACTTCGGGCTCGAACGCCCGAAGAAACCCGCTGACCACGATCGTCCGATGAACGGTCCAGTCGTCCCCCTGAAGCACCTTCGACAAAGACGGCCATTCGATGTTCATGACGACGAGGTCCGCGGGCATCCAAAATGTCCGGAGACTGTCAGCGACTACCCCGACGATGGTGCCCTCAAAGGCGTTCCGGGACGCGTTCCGCAAGGCGGCCCGAACGGCCATTGGATTGCAATCGACCGCCAGCACCCGCTCGGCCCCGCAGGCGGCGCATGCCAGGGCCAGGATGCCTGTTCCCGTGCCGAAGTCGATGGCAGTTCGGATGCTATGGCTTTCCCGACAATGGACGATGGCCAGAAGCGCTCCGCGGGTGGTCGGGTGGAGCCCCGACCCAAAGACGACCCCGGGATCGATCCACAGGGGGATCCCCATTTGATCGGCGTTCTGCATCGCGTGTGCGGTTCTTGGGTTGCTATTGGTCAGGATGCGGAAGGGGCCGACCCGCTGTTCTCCGCAAGGCAGCTGTTGCCATTGGCCATAATCCAGGTCGTAAGAGCCTTCGAGCGCCCAGTTCCTCTGCAGGCGGATCCAGTCTGCCACATAACCGGGGGCGGGCGCTGAGAAGAAGAGATAGTAGTGGTGGGGCGGTTCCGACCAAATGCCAAGGAAATGTGGGTGAACCGGTTCTCGGTCCGGCAGATTCGATCCACGGCACTCGTAAATGTAAAGGCGTTCCGGTGGAGCGGAGACGCTTGAGGCATCGGAAACGAGCGGGGGAGGTTGGGACTGGAGCATCAGGAGTCTTGGGATGAGAGGTCTTCTACGAATTGCGAGAGCTCGCCCGAATCGATCGTCCACTGGTAAGCCCGACGGTTGTCCGCGTTGAAAAGCAGGGGGCCACGCTTGTGCACGCGCAGGCTCCGGTCCTCGCGGTCGAAAGAAACCATGACCAGCAGAACCAAGTCCTCCGCTCTTTTCAATTCGATCGGGCTCACCTTCTCCTCGGGGACATGGTAGCGCAACCCGAGGTTTTCCGGTGGGCACACGACAAAGGCAATGTCGGCGTCGTCCACGGCCTGGAGCCACCTGAGGGGACCTTCCCGATGATCGAGCAGCACGAATCGTTTCAGTTCCTCAAACCCGGGAATGCCCCATGGAAAATGGATGACGGTGTTCTCGTCCAAATCGAGGATGCCGAAGCGGCTTGTTTCAATCTGCATGATTCCAACCTAACTGGGAGTGGTTCGCGTCTGGGTCCCAGCCTGACCGGCCGACGCAGCCTCGGATGGCTCGGTTGATCGGACCATCTTGAGCATCTCGTCGAGGTCTTTCATGGCCACCTCAGCGGCCTGTTGATTCTCCATCTGGATCCTGCGGTAGAGCTCCTCCCGGTAGACTGGGATGCTCCGGGGGCTTCTCACGCCGATCCTCACCTTGTTCTGATCCACCGCCGTGACGATGATCTCTATCTCATCCCCGATCCGAATGGACTCGCCCACCTTCCTTGTGAGTACAAGCATGGATCCTCACGCCATGGGAGTGTTTGCGCCTCAAGACTCGACCCCTAATGTATCCTGTTCAGATAATTACCAGATCAGGGCGAGGGTTGAAAGCACAAATGCGAGTGCGGGGGAGAGGAGTTGGCAAGTCACGGGGCGTTGCCGAAGGGATCGACCCGGCACAACCTCCGGTGCGAGAGCGCCAAAGCCCGTACTCGTTCAATCCCGATGCCGCATGCCTCAGGTTTGCCGCCTCAGCCGACCAAGAGGAATTGCTTCGTCCGCTCCTGGGCCTCCACCAGCTCGATCAGGAACTCTTCCACCATGCGGCTGTTGATGCCCAAGCGTACGAAGGCCTGGTCCTGGTTGGGTTGCAGAAATCCGTCCACGCCGCAACCGATGCCGATGGCCGATACCATCCGGTTGACCACATAGATGAGCGATGCGATCGGCTGATGTTCGGGGGCCTCACTGGGACGGTGATGGAATTCGATGGCCGTTGTGATGTCCTTTGGGAACCGCCAGTTCTTCGCGATGATCCCGCCCAGTTGTTCATGGTCGATGCCGAGCACTTCCCGTTCGCTCTCGAGGAAGCTCTTTCCACCGTCCCGCACGAGGGCCAGGATCTGGGAGAAGTACGTCTTGACGTGAAAGTTCAGGACCGTCTTGCCGATGTCATGCAGCAGGCCGGCGGTATAGGCCGTGAGGACGTTTTTCCAGCCGAGGCGCCGTGCGACGATTTCGGCGAGGAGACCCGAAGAGACCGAATGCTCCCAGAGTTCGCCTTCTTTGAGATCGTAGCCGGACGCGTTGCCGGTGAAGTACCTGGACGCGCAAGCCGTGATGATGACCTCGAGCAGTTGATCGTCTCCCAGGGTGGTGATGGCGTCACGGAGCGTGGTGCCGCCGCCTCTGCGGGAGTACTGCGAGCTTTGGCTGAGGGCGAGTATCCGCGCCGTGATGGCCTGATCGTACTTGATCACGTCCTCGATTTGCGAAACGGGGGCCATACGCCGGATGAGCGGGGTCACGCGCCAGATGATGTCCGGAAAAGGGGGCAGCTTATCGGCTGCCGCCAGAATTTCGGCGAGCGCCACGGTTTGGGCGACTTCAGACATTCATGGGCTCCTTGTGGTGGTTTGAATCGCCGGAACGTTCGGCTTACCGCAACTATCGATTGCTCCCCAAGGCAACTTAAAAAAAATCGCCCGCTTGGCTCCTGGGGCAACAGCGGTCCACGACTCGACTGCGGCATCGCTTTCGCACGGCTGTGAGGAAGCGCTGGCAACGAGTCATCTGGCGCCTGAACCCTCAGGTCCCGGAGTCTCCAACAGGAATTGATGGGTTGACCGTCAGGGCTCTGCAGGTCATATAACCGAAATCTGGAACGGGGAGGAGGGAAAGTTGCTCGGATCGCTTCTTCATGGAACGGATGCAGCCTAGATCATGGGCAGACCGTTGGATCGACCTACGGCGGAGGATTATCGATTGCTCGGTCTGAACCCGGGTGCGGAACCGGAGGCGGTGAAGCATGCCTTCCGGAACTTGGTCAAACAGTGGCATCCGGATCGGCATCAGCAGCGTTCGGCTTTGGAGCAGCATCGGGCCGAAGAGCGTTTCAAGGCGATTTCCCTCGCGTATCGTCGCATTGTGGGCGGATGGGACCTGGAGACCCGTGAAAAGAGCCGGGGGGTCCGGCAAGCTCGAGACGGATCCTCCTCCCCCTCGCCCGGGCACCAGGGGACCGCTGCGCCGCCTGGTCGCGCTTCGTGTGAGTCCTCCAGCAGGATTAACGATTCACGGGAAAGTCGTCTGGCCTCCATAGGGGCCGTGCTGCGCTCGATGCAGCGAATCATTTCCTCGTGGGGCCCCCTCCCGTTAAGGGCCCTCTGGGCGATGGGGATTCTCCTGTTGGCCGTGAATCTGGTTCCTTGGGAGCGGTCCGTTCGCGTCTCCCCCACGGAAAGCCGACCCAGGGGGGATTTGACCTCCACGCACAGTCCATGGCCGTCCGGGGATCGCGGTGGAGGGGACAGCCAGGAGCCCGCCGCGCCCGAAAGCGCTGGAGCTCCAAAGCTCCCATCGACCCCGGAAGGCTCACCGGGGAAGCCTGTCGAGCCTCCGATCGCCTTTGAGCCGCCTCGATCGTCTTTCACCCTCGGGGCCACGCCCGAGGAGGTGCGCGCCATCCAGGGCCCGCCGGATAGGACACGCGGCCAGACCTGGGTGTATGGCCTGTCCGACCTGACATTCAGGGATGGCCGGCTGGTGCGCTACAACAACTTCGGAGGAGAGCTACGGGTACGCATGGGGCCACCCGAGGGTCCGCCGGTTGCCGCGGACCAGTGGTTCAGCCTCGGGTCGACCCAAGACGAAGTCCTCCGCGTGCAGGGAACCCCCACACGCGTCGAGGGGTCTAAATGGTATTATGGCTTCAGCGAGGTTTCGTTCAGGAACGGTCGTGTGGATGGTTTCGACAATTATTTCGGATCGTTGAAGGTCCGGATGCAGCCCGCCGTCCAGCCCGTGGAGGCGATGCGCACCACCTTCACATTGGGGAGCTCCATGGACGAAGTGCTGGCTGTTCAGGGCACCCCTACGTCCGTGCGAGGAAACCTATGGGGGTATGATTTTTCCAGCGTGCTGTTTCGCCATGGGAGGGTGCAAAACGTTGTCGATACAGGGGGCGTCTTGCGCTTCGTTCCGCCCGAGAGACGCTCGGAGAGACCTTGATCCGTGTGATCCATTGGGCCCCGACGCCCCAGCGTCCCGTGGGAGCGCGGCGGAGCCGGATCGGGTTTCGACCGTCAGGGGGAGAGTTCCTTGATCGTGGAGGGGGCATGGAGTCGACGGGTTTTCTGGATCACCTTTACCGTGGGGTTTCGGACTGGAACCTCCTGGAAGTCCTGAATGGTAAGGTGGATGGGACTCGGGTGAGGACCCTCATGGAATCCTATCGGGAGCTGTTGAGGGAGTATCCACCGGAGGAAATGGAACGGACGGGACACCTGCCTGGGCCCGTGCTCAAGCGGATGGCCGACATGGGGCTTTTCGGCATCAGCATCCCGGAATCCTACGGGGGGCTCGGATTCAGTTTGCGCGAGTATCTTTTGTTGGTCGGCGAGATGGTCAAGCACGATCTGGCAATGTCCATGGCGTGCCTCGCCCATCTGTCCATCGGGACCAAGGCGATCGTTCTTTTTGGGAATGGGGAGCAAAAGGAGCGATACCTGCCTACGGCCGCTCATGGGGACAGAATTTTTGCCTTCGCCCTGACGGAGCCCCTGATCGGCTCGGACGCGCAGCATATCCGCACCGAGGCGGTGCTGACCGCTGATGGATCCCACTATGTTCTCAACGGTCAGAAGACCTACATCACCAACGCGAACATCGCCGGGGGACTGACCGTCTTCGCGCAACTGGACCGGAAGCGACCGGGAACTCTGGGTGCCTTTATCGTCGAGCCTTCCTGGGAGGGCGTCACGATTGGCAAGGACATGCCGAAGATGGGGCTCAAGGCGAGCTCGACGGCGGCCATCCAGTTTCGCGACGTTCGGGTTCCGGTGGAAAACCTGCTGGGACGTCCGGGCGACGGCTTCAAGATCGCCATGACCGTTCTCAACTACGGAAGGCTCGCTCTCGCTCAGGCGTCTGTGGGAATCATGGAACAGTCCCTGGCAGACATGCGACGCCGAGCATCGAGTCGAATGCAGTTCGGGAGAAAGATCGGAGAATTCCCGCTGGTCCAGGAAAAACTGGTTCGGGCCCTTGTCAATGCACGGGTAAGCCAAGCGATGATCGATCTCGCCGCCGCGCAACTGGAACGGGACCCGAACGCCAACGTGGCCTTGGAAACCTCGCATTGCAAGCTCTTTGCAACCACGCGAGCCTGGGAGACCCTCTACGACGCGCTGCAGGTCGCGGGCGGCTCTGGATACTTGTCCACGCAGCCCTACGAGAAACGAATGCGGGATTTTCGCGTCACGACGCTTTTCGAAGGAACGACGGAAATTCATTCCCTCTATCCCGCGCTTTTTCTGTTCCGAAAGCGGGGAAAGGACCTGGAGGCGGCGGGGCCCGGTTATTGGAAGCGGGCTGTGTTTCTCCTGGGAGAATGCCTCCCCTGGCGCGGTCCCGATCTTCGCGGCCAAGACCCGGCCCTGCGTGAAGCACGCAATTTGGCGCGATCCGGGGTCCGAGCCGTGAAGCGCCTTTTGGCCATGGGGTTGTGGATTCATGGGCGGAAACTGGTCGAAAAACAGTTCCTCCTGCGTCGCATCACAACCTTGAGCCTCTATACTTACGGGCTTCTCAGCCTCGTGGCTGGCGGAGGACAGGCTGGTCTGACGGAACAGGGGAAGGCGGAATTGGCCGACATCTCCCGGTATTTTCTCTGTGAAGCGAGAGAGGCGGTTCGACGTGCCCGCCGTTTCTTGCCGGATCGGCGGGAGTTGCTACACCGCCGCTTGGTTGCACGAATCAAACAGGAGGACTGATGCAAGGCGTATCACGATGTGGGGAGGTTGACTCGGAATGAGACGGATCGGCGTCTGGGCAATGTGCGCGGCCTTCGTGCTGGGTGGTACGGGGTGCGGTTCCATCCCCCGGATTCACTGGATTCCGTGGATAGGTGAGAAAAAATCCTGCGATCTCAATACGTATCGCGTGCCTGCGGTTGCGGGGGCATTTGGAGCCGGGGCGGCCGAGGCCCGGGCGGATGGGCCTGTTCTCGACGTTTCGGAAACGGACTTCGATTTTGGAAAAGTCTCGGAGGACAAGCTCCTCTTTCACGATTTCAAGGTGCGAAACGTCGGCAAGTCGGTCCTGCGGATCAAGAAGGTGATCCCGAGTTGAGGCAGTACGGTGCCCCGGTATGATCGGGCGATTCCCCCGGGCGGGGAGGGGACCATCCGGATTGCGGTGGATGCGAAGACTTGCATGGGAGGGGCCGAGAAGATGACCTTGGTTACGACCAACGATCCAGCCATCCCCATGTTCACGCTCCATGTCAGAGCCGATTTCGTGTTGTAGGAAGGAAGGGCTGGGTTGCCGGGGCACCGGAAGTGCCCCGGCATGCTTCTACCGCGAGGCTAGAACAAGCCGAGCAAGTTGGCGGCCAGGATCAAGAGCCCTGCGCTGGCGATGCGCTTGACGACCAAGGGGCTCACCCGCTTGGCGATCTGGGGGGCGATGTAGCCCCCGAGGATCGCCGCCGGAAACATGACCAAAAAGAACGTCAAGTCGAAGTTCCCGAACTGATAGTGTCGAGCCGTGCCCATCAGGGTATTGAAGAAGATCGCGAGCAGCGAGCTTCCCACGACCACATACATGGGAAGTCCGAGCCCCACGGTCATCAACGGTGTCATGAACGGTCCACCACCGAAGCCGAACATGGACGAAACGATCGCGATGAGGAAACCGCCGATGCAGCCCAAGAAAATATTCACCTTAAATTCTTGACCCCAGAAATTCACGATCATGGATTGAACTCCTTCCTGTTATGAATGAGAATCCGGTCCGTTATTTTGCTGCTGCGGCCTCTTCAGCGCGCCGCTTGAATTCCTTCAGAATGGCCTGCTCCTTCTGGTTCTTCGCAAGGTAGCCCGGCGTTGTCTGCCAAATCATCAAGAGGGCCAGAACGATGAGGATCCAGCCGAACACGAACTTGTACTGTTCCAACGTCACCAGCTCCGTCAGCTTGGGCCCGATGAACCCGCCGAGGACCATGGCGAGACCGATGCTGATGCCGAGTTTCCAGTTGATGAACTTGATCTTCGAGTAGTTATAGATTCCGCTCCCCTGGGAGAAGAGAACCGTGGGCATGACCGTACCGGCCACGACGGTATGGGGCAGGGGCCACAGCGAGACGAGGAGAGGATTGAGCATGAAGCCGCCGCCGGCGCCCATCAGAACGCCAAATATCGAAATGCCGAGGCACAGCAAAAAGGGCCAGAAGAGGTTCAGGGTCGTACCCGCGTTGCTCATGTACAGGTTCGGGAAACTGATCTTGTTTTCAACCGTGGCCACTTGGCTCTTGGAATCCTTATCCGATACGGCCCGAATGGAGTACTTGCCGGGGGCCGACCCTGGATCGATGGTCACCTTCGCGGTGTAGGTGCCGTCCGGCTTGACCTCGACCGTCGGGGCGAACACCTTTCCCGGGCTCCGGAAACGTGCCTTGACGAGCTGCATGGAGCGACGCTTGGTCTCCTTCTCATCGGCAGGGGGCAACAGGTCTCCCCGGGACCCGATGACGCTGCCCATCAGGGTCGCCTGATAGCGGTCGATCTTGATCCTGGAAGGCGCCGCGTAGACCGCTTCAGCCCCCAGATCTTTGAGGGCCTGCGAATAGCTCCACTTGCTCCCCTCCTTCTTCACCTTGTCCAGACCTTCCTTCAATGTGGTCGGGATGTAGATCCGATAATAGGCGGGCATTTCTTCCGTCATGTACAGGATGTAGGGCCGCTTGCCCGTGTCCTTGTCGACGTCCGCATCGAAGCGGGACGCTCGTACCTGTTCCTCAGCCCAGACCTCGAGATACACGGGTTTTCCGGGTGCGCCGGTGCCACTCACCTGGATGGTGCCGCCGTTGTCCAGCGTCGTCTTGTCGAGCTTGATGGTCAAGGGCACGGGTGGTTCGGGCTTCTTTTCAGCCGGCTGCTCCGCGGGTTTAGCCTCGGGGGATGCCGCAGGGGCGGCCGAGGGGGCCTGCTGACCGTTCGAGATACCCGTTTGGAAAAAGAGGAGGCCCACTAGCAGGGCCACCAGCACACCATACGCAGTTCGCTTCATGGATCTTCTCCCGTTCTTATGGATTGATGAAGTCCTAAAATAGGCCGCACTCGCCATGTCGATCTTCAAAAACCGCCGGTCCTCCTGGCGGCCATCGAGTCACGAGTGCTCCGCAACAAGCCATCGCGCCTCTGTGCACCAAGCATGCCATTCCAAACGAAATCCGAGGGTCCCCACTGGTTCGCCGCAACGTGGCATCCGCGTTGGGTGGAAGGCCCGGAGACGACCGCAGGGGAGGGGGGAGAGGGCTGAACTGGCTGCAATGAAAGGCATGCAGTGCAATAAAATATTTGCACGCAAGGAGAGGGAGATCCGTTCCGCCACGAAGACTCGGGAGTTCAGTCGGCTTTGAGTCTGGTCAGGACCGTGCGCTGGGCGCCCAAAATCGGAAGGTGAGCGTGGGACGTCGCTCAAGGAACGTCTCGATGCAGTTCTGTTTGGGGCAGTCCACGTTTGGTGGCGAGAGGAAGGCACTCCCTGGATGGGGTTCCCCGAGAGTGGGTCTTTGGATCGCGCGTGCGCCCTTCAGGCGGCGGCTGGACTGGGTCGGGCCGCCCTTGTGACGTCAGCTGGTATGCTAATTGCTCAAACCGGGGCAGGATGGATCCCACGGCATTTTGGAGTGATGATGGCAGTGATCATGGTAGTGGATGATGAGGAGGATGCGTGCCGTCTGTCTTCGCGGATCCTCAAAGCGCAGGGCCACGAAGTCCACGCGTTCACCACGGGGGAGAAAGCCATCGAGTGGTTGAAGGGGGCGACCCCCGATCTGGCCTTGCTCGACATTAAGCTTGCGGGTGGGGACGGTATCCGTGTCCTGCGGCATGTTCGCGAGCGGAATCGGTCGACCCGTGTTCTGTTGACGACGGGCTATCCGGCGGCTCCCAGCACGCTTCGGGCTCTCGATCTCGGAGTGGAAGGGATCCTGGTGAAGCCCGTAGAGATTGATGAATTTGAACGTTTGGTGCACCGGGCACTGGCGGCCGATGGGGAGGTCCTCTGACGCCGCCAAGGGAATTGATGAGCTGACCGGCAACATTGCCTCGGAAAAGGAATGCTTATGAAAAAGGATATCTACAGTCTTTGCTTCATGTGCTCCGTACGCTGTCCGATCCAGGTGACGGTCGAAAACGGGCAAGTGAAGTGGATCCAGGGCAATCCCCATGTTCAGGGGATCGACGGGAGTCTCTGTCCGCGCGGCTCCGCCGGGTTGGCCCTGCTCAACGATTCCGAACGCCTGCAATCCCCCATGATCCAGACCGGCCCCCGCGGATCCGGAGGTTGGCGACGGGCAAGTTGGGACGAGGCGTTGGATTTTGTGGCCAACAAGCTCAAGGGCATCGTGGACACCCATGGGGGCCGCAGTGTGGTGTTCGGGGAGCGTACCAATCTGGGGACCCACGTGAGCAAGACGTTCATGAGAGCGATCGGATCCCCAAACCATTTTACCCACGACGCTCTTTGCAAAGGCTCCGTCAACACGGCGTGTCGATCCCTCTTCGGCCTTACTGACGCCCAGCTCGGCATGGATTATCGCAACGCCAAACAGATCATCACGTATGGCCGGAATCTCTTCGAATCCATTGAGGTCAAGGCCGTCAATGGGGTCCTGGAGGCCATGGGCAACGGGGCGACCCTGACCGTGATCGATCCCCGGGTGACGGTCACCGCCACCAAGGCCCATCGCTATTGGATGATCCGGCCCGGCACCGACTTGGCCCTCAATTACGCCCTCATGCATGTCATCCTGAAAGAGAACCTTCACGACGCGGCCTTCGTGGAGCGGTGGGTGCTCGGGCTTCGGGAGCTGCGGGATTTCGTCCGCCCATACACGCCCGAATGGGCGGAAGAGGAGACCGGGATCCGGGCCGCGGAGATCGTGAACCTCGCCCGGGAGGTCAGTCGAGACAAACCCCATGTGATCTTCCACATGGGATACCGGGGCGCCCACCACACGAATGAGATCTACCTGCGCCGGTCCATTCTGATGCTCAATATCCTAATGGGGAGCATTGAGGCCAAAGGGGGATATTTCGTGAAGAAGGGTCCCGGCGAGGTGGGAGGCAAGGCGGCGCGTAAGCTCAACGAGCAGGATCTGCCCAAGGTCGAAGCGCCCCGGTTCGACAAGGTCGGCACGACGGATCTGCCCCTCCCGGATGGGACTCACGGGGTGCCCCAGATGCTGCCCTTCGCCATCCTGAATGAAGACCCCTATCCCCTCAAGGCCTTCATTGTGAACCGCTTCGATCCGCTCATGTCGATCCCCGACGCCAACCTGACGAAGCAAGCGCTGGACAAACTGGAATTGATCGTGAGCATCGACATCAATTTCAGCAACATCGCTTGGTATTCCGATGTCATCCTGCCGGAATCCATTTACCTCGAGCGGACCGACTGTATCCAACAGGCCAACGGACTCAAGCCTCAGATGTTCTTGCGTCGAGAGGCTGTCTCACCGAGGTACGACACGCGGCCATCCGCCCTCATTCTGAAGCAGATCGCCGAACGGATTGGAATCGGGCAGTATTTTCCCTACAATTCGATGGAAGATCTTGTCCGGTGGCAGCTTGAGGGGACGGGGTTCACCCTGGAGGATTTCGAGAAGAAGGGCTTTGTGGCTTACACGGATCAACAGATCTTGTGGGATCGGCGCGAAGGTCTCAAGTTCAAGACGCCTTCCGGAAAGATCGAACTGGTCTCATCGCTGCTGGAGAACGCGGGATTTGAGTCTTTTCCGGCCTATCAACCCGTCGCAAGGGACCCCGAAGGACGGTTCCGATTGACTGTCGGTCGATGCGCGCTGCATACGCACGTGTCCACGCAAAATAATCCGTACCTGAGCGAGCTGGTGTCCGAGAATGTCCTGTGGATCAACAGCAAGAGGGCCCAGGAGCTCGGAATCAAGGACGGATCCTATGTCGAGGTGACTTCGAAACGGGGGTCGGGGCGGATCAAGGCCTTTGTGACGGACCTCATTCACCCCGAAACCGTCTTCATGTTGCATGGGTTCGGGCATGAGGCCCCATGGGCCACCCGGTGCTTCAACAAGGGGGTCTCCGACAGTGCCCTGCAGGAGAACATTTCGGATCGGATCGGGGGCAGTCCGGCGCTTCACGATACCTTCGTCACGGTGAGGATGGCCTGATTCGCTCAAGAGTCCAATGTCAAGATCGGTGAGCCCCCGACGGGGTGAACTCAGAGCGAACCACAGACCCCGGGGGGGCAACGGTGAGACGAAGGCCGTCTCGGTGTGCGCTGAGTGAGAACTCCCGGCGCGACCCCGACAGTGTGTGCTGAAAAAATCATCCCTGCCGGGACGAAGAGGGTCCGCGGCGGCGGTGTTCAAGGAGAGCATGGCGATGAGCAAATACTACTTGTTTCAGGATACCAAGACCTGCATCGGTTGTCACAGCTGTGAAGTCGTGTGCAAGAGCAACAAGGGGCTCGCGCCGGGCCCCAGACTCTGCCAGATCATCACCGTCGGCCCCAAGTTCATTGGAGACCTTCCGAGGAGTGCGTACACCTTCATGCCCTGTTTTCACTGCGAGAATCCCTGGTGCGTGGCGGCGTGTCCCACGGGCGCGATGCAGAAGCGGGTTCAGGATGGGATCGTTTTTGTCGATCAGTCCCTCTGCGTCGGCTGCAAGACCTGCATGTCGGCTTGTCCGTGGGGCGCTCCCCAGTGGAACCCGGAAACGGGAAAGGTGGTCAAGTGCGACTACTGCAAGGACCGTGTGGACGAGGGCCTCAAACCGGCTTGTGTCACCATCTGCACGACGCACTGTCTCCACTTCGGGCTCCCGGAGGAGCTTCCTCCCGTTCGGCGTGAGCGCTATGCGAAAGCCATGACCTCCCTTGAATGAATTGCTCCGAGGTGCCCGCAACCTGTGAATCCAAGAGAGAGTCGCCCATGACACATCCGATCTGTGAGGTCACCAATACCCTGCGATTCCTTTTGAAAGCCGTCGAATCGGGGAGCCTCGTTCACCCCCGGTGCCGGCAACGGGCCGAAGAGCTCGTGAGGCTCCTCGGGGACGTATCGTGGGGTAGAGGGGGGCCGGATCACCTTCCGGCCATGGAAAGCCTTGCCCGTGCGCTGAAAGAAGAAGGTCCCGACGATGTGTGCGTGACGCTCGGGCAACACGTCCTTGCGGCACTCTCGGATCATCGGGAAGCCTTCGAGAGCCACATCGAAACGCACAACTGTCCCACGGGGGAGTGCGTCAAACTCGCGCCGGCTCCGTGCCAGATGGCGTGTCCAGCCGGGATCGATGTCCCCAGCTACGTCACCCTGATCGGAATGGGGCGTGACGCGGAGGCTGTGGAGATCATCCGCGAGGACAACCCCTTTCCTTGGGTCTGCGGGCTGGTATGCACCAATCCCTGTGAGTTCATGTGTGTTCGGGGACGCGTGGACGAGCCCATTGCCATCAAGTACATGAAAGGCTTCGCCGCTGAACGGGCCATGTCGGAGATGCGGTATGAAAATCCGCCCAAGGCCTCGGACAACGGTCGCAAGGTTTGCATCATCGGGGCCGGGCCGGCGGGCATGACGGCGGCTTACTATCTGGCCTTGAAGGGATATCGGGTCACCATCGTAGAGGCTCTTCCCGTGC
>CAZGQL010000024.1:21791-29500 GCA_964527905.1 uncultured Syntrophobacteraceae bacterium | reverse complement strand
GGAATGATGATGGTCGGCATTCCCCGCTATCGTCTTCCGCGCGAGGTCATCGATCGAGAAGCGGAAATGATCGAGCGTCTCGGCGTTGAATTCCGTTACAACACGCGTTTGGGCAAGGATGTGAGCCTCGAGCAACTCCGAGACGAGGGGTTCGAAGCGTTTCTCATCGCCATCGGGGCCCACAGTGCCTTCAAACTCCTGATTCCTGGGGAAGAAGAGTATCCGCAGGTGATCAACGCCATCGACTTGCTCCGTCGGGTGGCCCTTGGGGACCGGCACATGCCGGGCCAGCGGGTGGTCATCGTGGGCGGGGGCAATGTCGCCATCGACGCGGCACGGACGTGTATCCGCCTGGGATGTCATGAGGTGACCGTTGCGTACCGCAGGACCCGTTCGGAAATGCCCGCCCATGAGGAAGAAGTGGTTCAGGCCGAGGAAGAGGGGGTTCGGTTCGCTTTTCTTACGGTTCCCGTCGCCATCGAGGGGGAGGGCGGGAAGGTGGCGGCGCTCCGGTGCCTGAGGGCGGAACTGGGGCAGCCCGACGAGCAGGGCAGGCGACGTCCCGTCCCCGTCCAGGACAGCGACCATTTGTTGCGCTGCGATGCCGTCGTGTCGGCCATTGGGCAGGTGATCGACCGCACCGGACTCACGACCTTGGAATCCCTCAATTGGTCCAAGCGGAGTACCATCACGGTCAATACCGTGACGATGGAAACCTCCGTCGAGGGCTTTTTCGCGGCGGGGGATGTGGTATCGGGTCCGGCCACCGTTGTGGAGGCCATCGGTGGCGGCAAGAAGGCCGCGGAGGCGATCGACCGATTCTTGAGAAAACTGCCTCAGCCCAAGTGGCCCCCGGTGCCGGTGCGCCGTCGCAGGCTCGAGTGCTTGGAAGTGCCCGCTTCGACTAAAATGATCCTGTCTCGCCCCCACATGCCGCTGCTCAACACCGACCGGCGTCGGATCACCTTCCAGCAGGTGGAGTTAGGGTTCCCCGAAAATGCGGTCCGGGAGGAGGCTCGCCGGTGCCTTCGCTGTGACATCTGCCGTCGCTGTGGCTTGTGCGTGGACATCTGCCGGAATAAAATGGGAATCGATGCCCTGAGACTCGGGTATCTCGATTTCGACCACCCTGATCCGACGGATTTTCGGACGACCGCGGAACGGTGCATCGCCTGCGGTGCGTGTGCCGCCAACTGCCCCAACGAAGCCATGGTGATCCGGGATCAGGACGGACAACGTTGCCTGGCCCTGTGTGGAACCGTCCTCAACCGCCTGACGTTGGAGTATTGCGAGAAATGTGGTGCGGTATTGGGCCCGGCGAGGTATCATGATTTTATTGCACAGCGAATGAAAGGGCTGAGTCCGCTTGCAGGAGAACGTTCGCTTTGCGTGCAGTGTGCCAGAAAGGCCGCTGCGCAGCGGCAAGCTGACATCCTGACGACCCAATGAGGAGGCACCCAAGGAGGGCACTGATGACTTTTCGCCGCGGTCAGAAGGTCGAAGTGTTCAGACGGTCGGACGATGAGAGCTGGGAAAACTATATGGACCAGTATATCGGGCTGCATGGGATCGTGACGGATCCGGATACGGCGAAAAACGATCCTTCCGCGCTCATCGAGGTCAGTCTGAACGAAAAGGGAACCCACCGCATGCCGCAAGACTGCCTCCGGATCCTGGAGGAGTGAATGAATCTCAGAGCGGTGCTCGGCACGAAGGCTGCCGACCTGCCGGTGATCCACGCCCGGGCGAGCGGCCAGGAGGCCATCCGTCTCATGATTGACCAGGACGCCCCCGCGCTGATGGTCACCGATCGAGGGGAGCCCCTGGGACTGCTCCGTCCAAGAGATCTCCTCCATGCGTGCCTGAAGGCGGCCGGGCCCCTCCTGGAGGGGATCCGGGTCGCGGACACCATGACGACCGAATGGATCACGGCGGACATCGAGGAAGATCTTGGCTCTGTGTTGTCCAGGGTGATTTCGTCGGGTCTGAGGTGTCTTTCTGTCCTCGAGGCAGGCAAGCCGGTCGGGTTGGTCCCGTTGGATGAGCTGCTGCGGCATCGGGTCGAGGAGCTCACTGTGGAGTTGAACATGCTTCACGAATATCTGGCTTCTCTCCAGGAGGCCGTCAGGGACTGATCCGCAATTGCGTCGAGGTCCCGCAGGGCCGTGCGATGATCCGGAAATGGCACTCAGGGAAACAAAGGGGATGCTTGGAGGAGGTGCCCCGATGATCAGGCTGACCATCGATGGAGTCGAGTATGCGGTGGAGGAGGGAACCACGGTGCTTGGAGCCCTCCGTCGAAACGGGATCCGGGTGCCGACTCTTTGCTATCATCCGGCCCTCAAACCTTCCGGGTCCTGCAGGTTGTGCGCGGTGGAGGTGATGAGCGCGGTCGGCCGTCCATCGGTGCTGCTTTCCTGTGTTCTCAGGGCCAAGGACGGCATGATCCTCCAGACCCAGGGAGAGGCCGTGCGCAGGGCACGGGCACGGGCCTTCATGGATCTTCTTCAGATGGCTCCCGAGGCCAAGGTCATTCGGCAATTGGCCGAGGAGCACGGAGTCGATTTGGGGCCGCCGCCCGACGGGTGCATTCGTTGCAGGCTGTGCATCCGGGTCTGTAAAGAAATCGTGGGGGCCGGAGCACTCAAGATGGAAAAGCGTGGGGACAAGAGTTTTGTGGTCCCGGTTCCGGGTCAGTGCATCGGTTGTGGGACCTGCACGAACATTTGCCCGACGCATGCCATCCGTCAGGAAGAATCAGAAGGCGTGCGAACCATCCTCATCCGGGACGAAATCATCGGGCGTCATATCCTCGAAAGGTGCGAGGCCTGCGGCAAGCTCTTCGCCACGGAAAAGTTCCTCCATCACGTGAGAGAACGGACCGCCCCTCATCCCGACGTCAAAGAGCACCACCTGTATTGTCCGACCTGTTCGAAGCTGTTTTCGGACCGCATCAAGGCCTCTTCCCATCTCAAACGGCTGTAGAGCCCGACGGAGCCGCATTCTGAGCCCCACGCTTTCGTGGAGTTCTCGACCCGGTCCGCAACTCCTATCGGTTGGCCTGGAGAAACCCCGCCAAGCTTTCGGGATCTTCCACGTTGAGGGCCTTCACGTGCCGGTTGATGCGGCGCATGAGTCCGCGCAACACCTTCTTGGGGCCCACTTCGACGAAATGGGTGTGGCCGTCCTGAATCAGCCGCTCCATGGACTGGCTCCAAAGCACCGACCCGCATATCTGTCTGACGAGCTTTTCAGCGCATTCGGCTCCGTGCTCCAGCGGCTGCGCATCCACGTTGCTGACCACCGGGATGTGCGGATCCCGGAAGGTGCACTGCCGGACATAAGGTTCAAAGCGATCTCTGGCGAAAGCCATGCACTTGCTGTGCCACGGCCCGCTCACGTTGAGTTTTACGCATTTCTTGGCGCCGGCCTCCTCGCTCATGGCCATGGCCTTCGCCACCGGCTCCTCTCCGCCCGTGATGATGATCTGCTCCGGACAATTGACGTTGGCTATTTCCACGTCGCACAGGGTACAAATGCGCTCGAGGCGGTCGGGTTCAAGGTCCATGATCGCCGCCATGGTGCCGGGCCGGCTCTTGGCCGCCTCCTCCATGAAATGGCCCCGCCAGCGCACCAGGTGGAGAACGCTTTCGAGATCAAGCACTCCGGCGGCGTAGAGGGCACTGTATTCTCCCAGGCTGTGTCCCGCGGTCGCCCTCGGATGAAAGTCGTGGAGCTCGAGAACCGTGAGACAGGCCAGGTTGACCACGGTGATGGCCGGCTGAACCACCGCGGTCTGAACCAGGACCTCCTCGGGTCCCTCGAAGCAAAGCTTGGCGATGTCCATGCCCAAGATGTCGCCGGCCTGTTCGAAGAGCTCGCGCACCTCTGCATACGCATCATGGAACTCCCGCCCCATTCCAACATATTGGGAACCCTGTCCGGGAAAAAGAAAGACCCACTCGTGCATCGATCCGCTCCTGTCGCGTGTTTTCACATTTTTCGCCCCGGGATTCGGGCCCCTGGGCACGCTTTTATCGACAGGGACCCTGCTTGTCAAGCTTGTGGTCCTGGATCCAACCCGCTATAATTGAGCCAGTTTTGCGGTATTTCAGCGAAAATGAGGAAGAGCATTCGAGAAGCGGTCCGCAGACGGTCCGGTTTTCCCCTGATGGCGAGCCCGGTTTCGTGCAGGCATGCGGGCCCATAATGCCGTTATCGTTCAGGCTCAAGGAGATTTCATGGCGAAGCCGGAGGACATGTGGCAGTGCCAAACCGTCAATTGTGGGTACGTGTACGATCCCGACCGAGGTGATCGCAAAGGCAAGATCCCAAAAGGGACAGACTTCAAGGACCTTCCCGAGGATTGGAAATGTCCCGTGTGCGGCGCGGGAAAACAGTGCTTCCGCCCCCTCGCCGGTCCTGGGTCCACGAAGGAAATCCGCTGTGAGATCCCCGGTCAGGAGACGCAGGCCGCCTCCTGAAGGCGGCTTCACCGAGCTGTCCCTGTGCAGGGTGGGCGAGGTTCATCTCCGCCCGTTTCCGTGGCTCAAGTCAAGGGCCTGGAGCGAATGCTTGCCTTGGGCTGTGCGTGCCTCAGGGAGCAGGCACGCTCTGTGGAGAACAACCTTGAAGGACGGCGCTATGGGGTGAACCCGACCTGTCCAGAGGGGGAGCGGGTCGGCCCGCCCGGCACATGAGGATCGAGTGAGATAGGTCTGGATTTTGTTCTTGAAAAACAATGTATTGTCGTATAATAGCCCAGGAACACTGAACAAAGTTCGGAACAAACCTGAGGGGGAGCTCGGAACCGATCCTCCATTGCGGCAACGACTCGAAAGGAAAGCCGTATGACCCTGACGAAGGCCCATATTGTCGAAAATCTTTTCGCCAAGAACATCTTTACGAAGACCGAGTCGGCCCACATCATCGAGACGCTTTTCGAGATCGTCAAGCAGAGCTTGGAGGGGGGCGAGGATGTCCTGATCAGTGGCTTCGGGAAGTTCAGCGTGAAGAGCAAGAATCAGCGCCGGGGCCGCAATCCCCAGACGGGGACACCAATCATGCTCTCTCCGCGGAAAGTCGTGACCTTCAAGTGTTCTGGAGTTCTGCGCGAAAAGATCAATCAGAAAGCGGGATCTTAATTCTCGAATGAACCGCCCTCTCGTGGAGACGGAACCAACGGACGACGGTGGAACGGTGTTCGTCTTTCACGACTCCCTGAGGTTCGAGCACGCGCGGGATGTGTGGGAAGAGCTCGCACGCGTGCTCAAGAAGCGCCCTCCCAAGTCGGTTCTCCTCGATTTTCAGCACGTAAAGCACATCGACAGTGCCGGTCTCGCCCTGCTTCGGCTTCTTTGGCGTCAATGTAACCGTGAGGCCATTGAGGTGCGGCTGCACGCCGTTCCGCAGACGGCTGAGTATTTCCTGCGTTTCCTGGGGACTGAACGGATCGTCGAATCTCGACCGGGCGGGATCCGGGTCGCGGAGATCGTCGAGAGCCTCGGGAGAGGCTGGTTGAAAACCCGGGACGAATGGCGGGATCTGGTTCAGTTTGTCGGGGCGTTCGTCATGGGGACGGTGTCGGCTATCCTCCACTTCCGCAGGGCCAGATGGCGCGAAACCCTCTACTATGCGCAGTTGGCCGGTGCCGAGGCCATGCCCATTGTGTTCTTATTGAGTTTTCTGCTAGGTCTTGTCATGGCGTTCCAGGCGGCTGTCCAACTGAGGCAATTCGGGGCGAACATCTTTGTGGCCGATTTGCTGGCTCTTGCCCTCACGCGTGAGCTGGGACCTGTTTTTACGGCGGTGATCCTGGCGGGGCGCTCGGGGTCCGCGTTCGCTGCGGAGATCGGAACCATGAAGGTGAACGAGGAAGTGGATGCGCTTCAGGTCATGGGCTTCGACCTGCAACATATTCTCGTCCTTCCTAAGGTGTATGCGCTGGCGATCTGCGGGCCGCTGCTGACCCTTTTCGCCAATGCATCGGGGCTCTTCGGAGGCATTGTGGTCGGAGTGCTGGGGCTCGATCTGACGGCTGCGAGCTTCATTGAGGAGACTTACCAGATTCTGACTTTGGGAGATGTGATCGGTGGGCTTGCCAAGAGCCTGGCGTTTTCGGTGCTGATCGGTCTCATCGGCTGTCTGCGAGGTCTCCAGGCCGAAAAGGGCGCCGACAGTGTGGGCAGACAGACGACTTCAGCAGTGGTGAGCGGCCTGTTCTTGATCATTCTGGCGGATGCCGTCTTCACGGTCGTCTACCATGTCTTTGGCTGGTGACGCGCGGAGCGCCTCCCAAAGGGGTTGTTTATGGCGGCAGAAAGTCGCCGGGTGGTCAAGAGGGGCAGATTCCATGTTCGAGGAGTCGAAACGGCTTTCCGAATCGGACTACATGATTCGGGTGGAAGACCTGACGCTCGGCTATGGGGATCGGGTCGTGCTGGAGCACATGAATTTTTCCGTCCGTCCGAGGGAGATCATTTCGATCCTCGGGGGGAGCGGATGTGGCAAGAGCACACTGCTCAAGGCCTTGATCGGTTTGTTGAGTCCTCTCGGCGGTCGCATTTTCCTTGCGGGGAGCGAGATCACCGGGGAGGTCGGGGAGGCTGCGCTGAGCCGGGCTCGGCGACGCATCGGGGTTCTTTTCCAAAGCGGGGCTTTGATCGGGTCCCTCAGTCTCGGAGAGAACGTCGCACTGCCGGTCAGAGAGTTCACTCGGCTCCCTCCGGAAATGGTCGAGGAGTTGGTGCAGCTCAAACTGGAATTGGTGGGCCTCGGCGGATTCGAGCGTTATCTCCCGGCGGAGCTCAGCGGCGGAATGCGTAAGCGGGCGGCCCTGGCTCGGGCCATGGCGCTCGATCCTGACCTGTTGTTTTGTGATGAGCCTTCGGCGGGCCTCGATCCGATCACGTCGGCGGAGCTCGATGAGCTCTTGATGGAGCTCAACCAGTCCCTGGGGATCACCGTGGTCGTTGTGACCCACGAACTGCCCAGCATCGAGCGGATCTCTCATCGTTCCATCGTGTTGGATGGGGAGGCGCGAGGAATCATTGCCATGGGCCCTCCGGGACAGCTCAAGTCCGAGTGTCGTGACCCGAGGGTTCAGGCGTTCTTTCACCGACAGACCCGACGTTCCGGAAAACCGTCGGGCGTAGGGAGGTGATCGGGTGGCGCGTCAGGTGAGCCCTTTCAAGCTGGGTCTTTTCTTAATCGTGTGCGGATCGCTGGGCCTCATCGCGGTCATTTGGCTGGGGATGTCGCATGTTTTTGAAGAGAAGAAGACCTACGTCAGTTACTTCGATGAATCGGTGAAAGGCCTCCAAAAGGATGCCGTCATCAATTACCGGGGCGTTGCCGTGGGACGGGTTGGAGACATTCGACTGGCCCCGGACGGGCGGTTGATCGAGGTGCTGCTCTATGTGCGCCCCGATTTTCGCGTGGACGACTCACTCGCCATTCAGCTTCGGGAGCAGGGGCTCACGGGGCTACGCTACCTGGAGATCGACACGGCGCCGGCGGACATTCAGAACCTGACGCCCAGGCTCTCTTTCACTCCGAACTATCCCCTCATCGCCTCCAACCCGTCGGAGATTCTCCAGCTCAAGGCCGCCCTGGAGTCCATGTACCAGAAGATCAAGGGGCTCGACCTCAAGTCCCTCACGGCAAGTTGGACGCGCACGGCGGAGATGGTCAACGAGCTTCTCGGGAAG
>CAZGQL010000024.1:15571-21771 GCA_964527905.1 uncultured Syntrophobacteraceae bacterium | reverse complement strand
GATCCCGTGGACTGGCGGGAGACGGTCGCCTCGTTGAACAAGGCCAGCAGTGATTTAGCCGCGCTGCTCGAGAATCTCAGGGTGGCCTCCGCCCATGCGGGGCTGACCGAGGGCATTGAGGATCTTTCCGCGACCTTTCGGGCTGCCCGTCAAGCATCGGAGGCCCTGGCCCGGCAGATCAAGGACTTGCCGCCCCAAACCCTTGCGGGAGTGGCCAAGGGGGTCGACAAGACCGTGGCTTCGGGAGAGAAACTCATCCAGGGAGTCGACCGGCAGGTGAACCAGTCCGCTGTGCTGCTTCAGGAAAACCTCCAGATGATGCGGCAATTGATCACCCAGATGACCCAGCTCGTCCAAACCCTGAAGGATCAGCCCAACCGACTCGTCTTTCCACCGAACACCGCCAACCCCTTCGAGAAGAAATAGCTTTGAGCCGGGAGGTCTGATCATGGGTCCGACATGCACCCAATCCCATCGGGGAAGTCCATGCGAAAATCACTCGGTTGACCGAGAATGCAGAAGGGGAGTCCTTCACACCGCCAGTGGTCCTGGAAGACTGCGTTCCCACCGGGGAATCACGACGACATTCGCTGCCGTCGTGTGTGTCCTCATCCTGGCGGGTTGCGCCTCGTATTTTGCTTCGGGCTCCCCACCCCTGTACTATGAAATCGACTACCCCGCATCGCCCCTTCCATGCACCAACGGATGGGCGGAGGGGGTTCGGGTGTGGCCCTTTTCGGCTTCGGCACCCTACGATCGGGAAGAAATGATCATTCTCGACGTCGATCACAAGGTCCGATTCTCATCCGTCTTTCGTTGGGTGGCGGTTCCGGGGGTGATGGTGGCTGATCGGCTGCTTGAGGATCTGAGTCGGTCTTCCCTGTTTTCGCAGACGATGCCGTCGGTCCATCGCCATTCCTCGGCCTTGGAGTTGAGCGGTCACTTGCACCGTTTTGCGTGGGAAGAGCGTGGCGCGGGAGGCAAAAGGGCGGTGCTGGATGTAGAGATCAACCTCTGGCGGGAAGACCCGAAGCGCGACGTGCTCTTTCGGCGCCACTACCACTTCGAGAGCCCTCCGTCGGCCTCGGGAAGTCCCGAAACCATGGCCTCGGCCATGAGCGCCTTGGTCCGGCAGCTCTCACAGACCCTGCAGCGCGACCTGTGCGCTATGAAACCAGGCAGCTCGTCTCAAGACGCCGACTGACGTACTCTACCTGGCGTGCCCACTTGCTGTTTTTTTCCTTCAGCTCTTTGGTCAATCCGTTCACGGCATACAGTACGGCACTGTGACTCCTCTGGAATGCCCGCCCGATCGCTTCCAGGGATTCCGTGGTGTATTGGCGGCACAGGTACATGGCGATCTTTCGCGCCATGGCGATCTCCTGACGGCGCGAGGGCGATCGGAGCTCCTCGAGGGAAATCTGGAAGCTGGCGCAAACGACTTGCTGGACGTGCTCCACGGTGATGTGCGGCAGGTGATTGAGCATGGCCTGGGTGATCTCCTGGGCGAGTCCGAGCGTGATGGGAATCCGCAGGATGGAGCTCTTGGCCAGGATGCCGATCAGACAGCTTTCGAGCTGACGGATGTCCCCGGTGAGTCGATCAGCCAGAAATTCGACGACTTCCATGGGCAGCCGGCAGCTGTCCGCTTCGGCCTTTCGCTGGATGATGGCGACTCGGGTCGCGAAATCGGGCGGCTCGATCGGTGCCACCAGAATCCCCCCCAACCGGGATTTCAATTCGCTGCTGAGCTTCGGAATGTCCTTGGGGAAGGCATTGCCCGTGCAAAGGACTTTCTTGCCGCGGTCCATGAGCTCATCCAGGGTGTGTACCAGTTCGTCCTGGATCCTCGTCTTGCCGCTCAGGAACTCGATCCGCTCCATCAACAACACGTCACATTGACTCCGGAATTTGTTCTTGAACTCCTCCATGTTGCCGTGCTTGAGGGCAAACACCATCTCATTGGTGAACTGCTCGGTCGTGGTGTAATGGACCCGGAGGCCGGGGTGCTCGGTGAGCAGATGGTTACCGACGGCGTGCGTCAAGTGGCTCTTTCCCAGTCCGGTTTCGGAGAGAAGATAGACGGAGCGGTTGATGAACTGCTGACTGCCGGCCATGGCCTTGGACGCCGCGTAGGCGAGTTGGTTGCAGTGGCCTACGACGAACTGGTCAAAGGTGAATCGAGGGTTGAACGTCGGATCCGGCCGCTTGATGATCTCCCCAAACGTGATCTGCCGGGGCCCCTCCAATTCGGCCCCTTCCACCTCGGACGGCTCGCACTCCGACCGCGCGGGGGTGCCCACCCGGTATTCGATCCTGCGCAGGTTCGGCAGGTGCTGACGAGCGGCGTGCAGGATCTTGGTCGCCAGCTTCTCGCGGAGCCATTCCATCTGGAAGCGGCTCCCGCAGCTCAAAACCAGCCGATCGTCCTCGTAGCACAGGGCCTGAATCGATGCGACCCACAGATCGTACTGGCCACGCGGCAAGCTTCTCATGAGCTTGGCCTGAATCGGTTTCCATTCCTGGACCATACGCGGCTCTCTTCCCTCCATGACCCTGAATCCAGCCGGCTTCGCCCCTGCTCCCGAGCGGCAAAACCTCTCCCCCATCACGCGGCGGGGACAGCCCCTGCCCCGTCCGTGAGACCACCACGGCTGCGGTGGCTTCGCTTGATAACTCAACTCCTCATGCGGTTCGGTCCTCGATCTTCCACTACGCCTTGGGCCGCGAGTCCTCCGGGGTAATGCATCCGTAAACCGAGCCACTCCCTACGTGTTGAGAGCGAGAAGACCATTTGAAGGAGGTCTGAAAGACCCATGAGAACGAAACGTTGTTAGAAGTCGGCGGCATTGGCGACGGGCCAATTCATACCCGGATCGGAGGAGGCAGGTCAAAGCTGATCTCTCGATTTCTGAGCGATATTCCCGGGAAGGGGCAGAGCATGAATTTTCACCATGATGGTCTGATGTTAGGGGTGGAAACCCTCTAACTTGTTGATCGGTAATGGAGAAAGCGGTTGAGGTCTTTAGCACGCGAATTCAGTCAGTTGCATCGTCATTGGGGAGTTGTTCCCCTGCAGGGGCGATGGAGGAACTCGCCGTTTCTCCGGTTTTCTCACGAAATCATTTCAGTTTGATGCGACCGGGAGGGGGGAGTCCCATGGCGCTCGTAAGTTCTTGAAATGGTTTGTGCGTCAAAAACCCTTCCACAAAAAGAATCTTTTCACGACCCTTCCTGGGACGATGGGTCCTTGATTCGGTTCTGTCGATGCTTATCCTCTGGGGCACTGCAAGCCGTCACTTGGCTGAATGGCCGGGCCGCTTCGCCCAAAACTGTTGCATCGCCAGTGTCATCCCGCGGCTTGATAAGGTTCAAAGAGCAGGAGACGCATGCCATGATGGATCTGGAGCAGCTGAGGCACAACCGTGCGATGGTGGAGCTCATCGACTGGGAAATGACTCCCGAAAAGGCCGTGGAGACCTATCTCGAATGGGGAACCGGGTGGTCCCGGAAAGGAGATGCGGTGCAGCATCCCTCAAAGGAATCCTTGTACTTCGTTCTCTACGCATGGGAGGTACCTCCCCAGGTGACGCTCATTCGTCGGGACGTTCGGGATGCTGTCGAAATCGCCAAGATCGAGGTTCCCGCCGACCTGGTGAGTCGAGCCATCGACGAAGCGGGACGCAAACCCGGTGTCGGGGTGTACGCACTGAGCGAGGACTTGATGCAGTGGTTGAAATCGAGCCTCGGGTGCTGAGGACTCCGCATGGGAAAAAGCTCTGAGTTCAGGTGCGCAGGTCTGGCGGCGGAGCGCACCAGATCTCGAGGGGGGTGTCTGTGAGGGGGTGGTGGAGCTTGAGACGCTCAGCGTGGAGTCGGTATCCGGTCTCTCCGGGAAGCGCGTGGCAATCCTGGCGCGGTCTCCCGCCGATGGGATAGAGGGGGTCACCGACGAGCGGATGCCCTGCCGCAGCCAGATGAATGCGGATTTGATGGGGACGGCCGGTGCGAATGCGGACCTCGACGATGGAGGCGTCTTCGTGGCGCTGGAGAACGCGGACCTCACTCCACGAGGGCTTTCCATGTTCGCAAGCGCCGTGGATGGTGCCCAATCGCGGGTGAGGCAGGGGGCCGATGGGAGCCGTGATCGCGAAGCGTTCACCGGAGGGACGGCCCGAGGCCAAGGCGCGATAGACCTTGGTGATCCGATTGTCTCGAAAGTCCGCCGTGAGCCGCGAGCGGGCCGTGGGGCTCCGTGCGAACAGCACAATGCCCGAGGTGCCTCGACCCAGTCGATGAACCGGGGTCGCATGTGGGTCCCGTCGCCGCACGAGGGCCAGCAGAGTATGCTCCAAAAACCCGCCGGCCGGTATCGTCGGGAGGCCGCTGGGTTTGGCTACGGCCAGCATACACTCGTCTTCGTGCAGCAGCGCGTAGTCCAGAGGGACAAGTGGTTCGTCCCAGGGAGGCCGCTGCCACACGAGCCGCTCGCCACCGATCAGGATCGCCTCCGGGCCCACCCTTAAGCCGTTCAGGGAGATTTCGCCATTTCCCAACCGCGCCTTCCAGACGTCTTCCGACGAGTGTCGGTGGCGGCTGCTGAGGTAGGCCAGCACCGAGCGTCCCCTCCAGGCGCCGGCGACCGTCTCCGCATACGCATAGCCTTGGTTGAGCGTCACCCTTTCCTCATTTCGTGACACGGTTCAACGGTTCTTGAATGCTTGCTCGAAGGGATTGTTGAACCGGCGTTTGCCTGGGGACACGACTTTCTGGCGCTTTGTGTCCTGGGGCTTGGACGGGGGCAACCCGTCGGAGGGTTGCGCCGGGCCGCATCGGACTCCCTGTTCCCTCCCTGGGGTGGATTTCATGGAAAGAGCGATCCTGCCGCGGTCCCGATCGACCTCGAGCACGGTCACGGTCACACGCTGATGGACGTGGACCAACTGCCTGGGATCGCTTACGAACTGATCCGACAGCTCGCTCACATGGACCAGACCGTCCCGGTGAACGCCGATGTCCACGAAGGCCCCAAACGCCGTGACGTTGGTCACGATGCCCTCAAGTCGCATTCCCGGAATCAGGTCATCCATCTTCTCGATCCCATCGGCGAATGAAAAACTCTCGAAACGCTCCCTGGGGTCCCGACCGGGTCGGGCAAGCTCGGACAGGATGTCGTGGAGCGTAGGCAATCCCACTTCGTCCCCGACATAGCGAGTGAGATCGATGGAGCGGCGCAGGGCGGCGTCGCGCATGAGATCCGACACGGAACAACCCGCGTCCCGTGCCATGGCGGCCACCACATCGTACGATTCCGGGTGCACAGCGCTCGCATCCAGCGGGTTATTTCCGCCGTGGATGCGCAGGAAGCCGGCGGCGAGCTGGAAAGCCTTGGGGCCGAGGCGCGGCACGTCCCGAAGGGCCTCGCGGGTGCCGAAGGGCCCATGCGCGTTGCGATGGGCCACGATATTTCGAGCCAGCTGGGGGCCCAGTCCCGAAACGTAGGTCAGCAGCTGGACGCTCGCCGTGTTGACCGCAACGCCGACGCGATTCACGCAGCTTGTGACCACATCGTCCAGGGACTTCCTCAGTTGTCCCTGATCGACATCGTGTTGGTACTGGCCCACGCCGATGGCTTTGGGATCGATCTTGACCAGCTCGGCGAGGGGATCCATCAGCCGCCTCGCGATGGAGACGGCTCCGCGTACCGTGATGTCCTGATCGGGGAGCTCCTCCCGCGCGGTCTCGGAGGCCGAGTACACTGAAGCGCCGCTTTCGTCCACCAGGATCACCTGAACAGATCTCGGAAGACCCAACCCACGGAGAAATCGCTCCGTCTCCCGGCCGGCCGTGCCGTTGCCGACGGCAATGGCTTCGGTTTCGAAGTCGGCCACCAACGTGCGGATGCGTTCGGCCGCATGGGCCGCGGCTTGAGCCCCCGTGTGGGGGTAGACGGTCTCGTGGTGCAGGAGCTTCCCCTGGGGGTCGAGGCACACCACCTTGCAGCCGGTGCGGAATCCCGGATCGATCCCCATGACCCTGCGCTCCCCGAGGGGCGGTGCCATGAGTAGATGCCGAAGATTGTCGGCGAATACCTGGATGGCTTCCCCGTCGGCCCGGGCCTTGGCCCATTGGAGCGTTTCGTTTTCCATGGAGGGCCGCAGGAGTCTCTTGTAGCCGTCTTCCACCGCCTGCCGGACGTG
>CAZGQL010000024.1:0-15561 GCA_964527905.1 uncultured Syntrophobacteraceae bacterium | reverse complement strand
AGGCCGAGGCCGAGCTTCCCTTGACGAACAACCGCTCCAGGCGCGACAGCGCTTCCACGTCCGCAACGATGACTTGAACGGAAAGGACGCCTTCCTTCTCACCCCTCAGCACGGCCAGGATTCGGTGCGATGGGGCGGTCGCCGCAGCTTCTTCCCAAGCAAAATAATCTCTGAACCTGGCTCCCTCAGCTTCCTTGCCGGCGAGCACCCCAGAGCGAAGCGTGCCACGGTCCCTGAAGAGTGCGCGCAGTTGCGAACGGCTCTCAGGATGCTCGCTGATCCATTCCGCGAGGATGTCCCGCGCGCCGGCGAGAGCCTCCTCGGTCGAGGCCACGCCGGTTTCTGGATTCACAAAGGACCGGGCCGCCGCAGTTGGGTCCAGCGCAGGGTCCTGATCCATGAGTCGTGACGCCAGGGGCTCGAGGCCCTTTTCCCGGGCGAGTTGGGCGCGCGTCCGGCGTTTGGGCCGGTACGGCAGGTAAAGGTCTTCGAGAGTTGCCGCCGTTTCGGCCGCCAGGATTTGTCCGCGAAGCTCCGCAGTCAGCTTTCCCTGGGTCTCGAGGGATTTCAGAATGGACTCACGTCGCTTGTCCAAAGCTTGGAGCTGCTCCAGGCGGTCTCGAACGGCGGTGATCTGGACTTCATCCAGGGCCCCGGTGGCTTCCTTCCGGTAGCGAGCGATGAAGGGCACGGTGGCGCCGTCTTCCAGCAGGCGTGCCGCGGCCTCGACCTGCTGCAGGCCGACCTGAAGCTCCCTCGCCAGGAGATCGACGTGATGTGGGTTCATGGGTGGCCCTCGAACCAGTTGAAGGAGAACTCCCTGAAATTTCCTCCTATGCCGTCAGGGCCGTTTAGCGTAGTCTATGGGCCCAAGGCAAGCGTTCATTCACTTTTCCACTTCTTGCCCGAGGGATGCAAGCATGAAGATTCTGTATGCGGCCCACGAAATGAGTTGGGGCGGTTTTTTGGGATTCATTCGCGAGGAACTCCCCGAGCATGAATTCATCGCCACGGGTGGGTTCTGGATCGAAAGCCTCGAGGGATATGATGTGTTGATTCCCACCATGTGCCGTGTGACGCGGGAGACTCTCGAGGGAGCGGATCGGCTGCGGCTCATTCAGCAGTGCGGGGCGGGCTTGGAAGGGGTGGACCTCGCCGAGGCGTGGGCGCGTGGCATTCAGGTGGCTAACGTCCCAACGGACATTTCGGGCAATGCGGATTCGGTCGCGGAGCTGGGAATCTACCTGATGATCGGGCTTTCGCGCGACCAGCGGGGCATGGCTCGGAATCTGATGGAGGGGCGGATGGGGGCGCCGCGTGGGATCGCCTTATCCGGAAAGACGGTGGGTCTGGTGGGGCTGGGAGGCATCGGTCGAGCGCTCGCGCGGCGCCTCAGGAGTTTTGAGGTTCGACTGATCGGCATCCGGCGGGGCGACGGGCCCCGGGATGCAACGGACCTCGGCTTGGAATGGATCGGTGGTCCGGAGGATCTCGAGCGCCTTCTTGCGCAATCCGATTATGTCGTCCTGTGTCTCCCTGCGTCCCCGCAGACGCTGCATCTCATGAACCGAGATACGTTCAGACGGATGAAGCCCGGGGCCTTCTTGATCAATCTTTCGCGTGGGGCCCTCGTCGACCGGGACGCCCTCGAGTGGGCCTTGGCCTCGGGTGTCATCGCCGGGGCCGGGTTGGACGTGTTCTGGGAGGAGCCTCCTGATCCCCGGGATCCCATTTTCAACCACAACGTTTTGGCCACCCCCCATGTGGCCGGTTCGACGGATGTTTCCATGCGAGGCATTGTGAGGGTGGTGGCGGAGAACCTTCGAAGGCTGGACGCCGGAGAGGCTGTCTTGTATCGCCATTTTCCAGAAGGGATTACCCGGTCTTGATGGATCGTCCGGTCGCTCGAATCAGTCCTTGTCACCGGGAGGAAATTCTGACAAATGAGTACAGGGAGATGGCCGAGGGATTTGCTGGTGGTGGGGGCCGTTTCAAGACCTTTGAATCCTTTCTCCTCCACCGGCAGCTTTCGTCACTTCCGCGAAGGCAAGGGCCCGGAGCTCGTGAACAAGCCGGATTCCCGCCTGGGCGGAAATGGCGGTGGAGGAGCCATGCGAGTTCTCTAACAGCCTTGGGAACATGGGACGCTCGGCCCGTGGGCGCGGGCTTGCGGAAATTCGGTATTCATCGAGCTGGGAAGATCCTATTCCATGAAGGTACCGTCTCGATCCGAGTGCTACGCACTCATGGAGCATGTGGCAATGCCCTGTCACATCCGGATCCACAGTGCCATGGTCGCCGAGATCGCTTTGTTCCTCGGCCGCCGTCTGGATACTTTTCCGGGCTGTCTGGATCTGGACCTGCTCGAAGCAGGCGCCTTGCTGCACGATATTGGGAAGCCGCGGAGCCTGGTGACGGGCGAACGGCACCACGAACTGGGAGCGGAAATGCTCGAGACGTGGGGATACGCGAAGGTGGCTCCCATCGTCCGGGACCATGTCGCTATGGATGAGTCGTTGGCCAACGGTCCGATCACCGAATCCCTGCTGGTCAATTACGCGGACAAGCGCGTGAAACACGACGCGATCGTCACTCTGGAGGAGCGCTTTGAGGACCTCATTGTCCGTTACAGCCGTACCTGGGAACAGGCCTCGGTTCTGCGCGACCGTCTGGAGCTCTATCGGCGGCTGGAAGAACGGATTTTCGGGCGTCTGACCGTGGGACCTACGGCGGAATCCCTGATGCGCCTTGAACTGGTGGATGACCCTTGTGTTCCGGGGGGAAATGGAGGCCCATGACCACATCCAAACGGACCGTGGCCTTGCTGGCTGGGGGAAAGTCGGCCGAACGCGACGTTTCACTCAAGAGCGGCGACCAGGTTTACAAAGCCCTGGACAAGACCAAATACGACATCGTCCGCTACGACCCGCGGGACGACCTCGTGCGACTGGCCCAGGACTGCGCGAAAATCGACGTGGCCCTCATCATCCTCCACGGGAGGATGGGCGAGGACGGTACAATCCAGGGGCTTCTGGACTCTTTGGGGATCCCCTACCAGGGAAGCGGGGTGCTTGGAAGCGCCATCGCGATGAACAAGATCCTGAGCAAGCAGCTGTACGTGCAGGCAGGGATTCCGACGGCTCCCCACGTCGTGGTGCACCGAGGACAGCCCGACGGCGGCAGACAGACCATTCTGGAAACCCTCGGACTGCCCGTGGTGGTCAAGCCCGAACATGAAGGGTCGAGCATCGGCTTGAGCATCGTCAAACGTGAGGCGGACCTGGACGGTGCCCTCGAGATTGGCTACCGCTACGACCGGCGCTGCCTAGTGGAGCGATACGTCGCCGGGACGGAAATCACGGGTGGCGTGCTCGGAAATGACGTGCTCGAGGCACTCCCGCTGGTTGAGATCATCCCGGGTGATCAGTACGAATTCTTCGACTATGAGGCCAAGTACACGCCGGGGGCTTCCCACGAGATCTGTCCGGCACGCCTTCCGGAAGAGGTCGCACAAAGGGCGCGGGACCTTGCCGTCCGTGCCCACCAGGCGCTCTATTGCCGCGGCTACAGCCGGACCGATATGATCGTGTCCGGTGACGACATTTATGTTCTGGAAACCAACACGATTCCCGGGATGACCCAGACGAGCCTCCTCCCGCAGGCGGCGGCGGCGGCCGGTATTTCCTTTCCGGCTCTTCTGGATCGTCTCATCGAACTGGCTCTCGAGCGCTGATCGTGTCAGGGAGGTGTCCATGACGATCCAATTCGTGCCCACTCAGGTGATCCCCCATGGCGTTGCGCCCTCCGAGGAGCAGGCGGTGCTCCGGACGGTCGAATTGTGCGGACGAACGGCCTACAAGTCCGAGGACAAAATCACGGATGACTCGGCTCGTGCCTTCGTGCTCATGCTCAAAAGTCATGACCATCTCTCGGTGCTCGAGCACAGCAACATCGTTCTGAGGGTCGAGGGCGAGGCGCGGGAGACCTCCGTTCCGTGGGTCGAATCGATTCCCGATTTCCTGACGGCCTTGCTCATCGCGCTTCAGAACCGCCACGGATACCACCGCATTTTTGCGGGGACCACCCGACCGATTACCGGTTTCGCCATTTCCGGAAACATCCGCGCCTGGCTCGAGACGCTCCATGGGCTTCACGCGGTTCGGGCCGACTTTGCGCGCTTTTTTGCGGCTCACCTGAACCGATTCTTTCCGAGCTTGTTCGATGAACCGGCCGTGAAGCCCCCCTTGATGCCTTACCGCGTGCGACTTATAGGGGCCGATGAGCAGGTCGCTCTTCTTAAGGAGGATCCCGCGTCGGATCTTCCCATGTTCGTGTTCAAGTTCGTGTGCGATCGCGGGATCACCCACGAGGTGGTGCGCCACCGGGTCTTTTCGTTCACCCAGGAAAGCACGCGCTATGTGAACTATCGGAGCAAGGGGCTGACGCTGATTCTCCCGGAGGAGTTGGAGCCCCTGTTCGACCGTGACACGGGGACGCTGCGGACCGAGGACCCGGTTTCCCGCGACTGGATCCAGCGTGCCGAGCAGCTTTTCGATTGGTACGAGGCCGACGTCGGGCGGGGATTGAAGCCGCAGATCGCCCGCGATATCTTGCCGAACCTGCTCAAGAGCGAGTTATTCGTGACGGGGCGGTGGAGCGGGTGGCGGCATTTCATCCGGCTTCGGGACTCGAGCGCCGCCCATCCGCGGATCCGCCGGATTGCCCGGGCGGTGCGTGAATACTTCGAGTCCATCGGATTGGAGGCTTGAGCCTCCTAGGGTGCCCTTTCCAACAGGACGACGGTACACATGCAGGACATCTTCGATCTCCAGCGTAGGTTGAACGGATACACGCTCAGGAACATCGGCATCGACTACGAGCAGGTCATCAAAGACCCGGAGCAGGTTCCGACTTGGGTGGAAAACTACCGCAAGGCCCTTTCGGCTGAACTGGCCGAGCTCGTTCGCGAAGTAGAAAGCTTCGGTTTCGGAACGAAGAACGGCAAGATCGAGGTGGTGGACATGCTCCATTTCCTGGTGAGTCTCTCGCACATCGTGGGCGTGGAGGCCGAAGAGGCCGCCCGGCTGGCGGAGGTGCGACGGGAATCCTCGCTCCAGACCTGCACTGTCCGAACTTTCCTAGCGCTGGATTCTCTGCAGAACAGTCTCAAGTGGAAGTGGTGGGCCAAAGGGGGGGGATACAAGGAGGACAAAGCCCGGGAAGCCGTCGTCGAACTGTGGCGATGCTTCGGTGAGGCGTGTGGCCTGCAATCCATGGAGTTCCGGACCGTCAAGGACATCTATATCGCCAAGAACCGGGTGAACTTCGAACGACAGGACCGCCACTACAACGAGGACACCAAGACCGAGCACGACAACGAGGCGCTCGAGGTTGCCCCGGAGACGTCCGGGTAGGCGCCCATGTTCATCAGTTTCGAGGGGATCGATGGGGCCGGCAAGACCACCTTGCTGAGCACCCTCGCGGCTTGGCTGCGCAGGGAAAAGATCTCTCACGTCGTCACGCGGGAGCCGGGAGGGACACGCTTGGGGGAGCGGGTCCGCGACCTGCTTTTGGATCCCGAACACCAGGGCATGAGCCCCCGCGCGGAACTGCTCTTGTACTCGGCGAGTCGCGCACAGCTGGTTCAGGAGGTCATCCGGCCGGCCCTCGCCGAGGGGCAGTGGGTGCTGGCCGACCGGTTCATCGATGCGACGCTCGCCTACCAAGGATACGGGCGGAAGCTCGACATCGCGATGCTGCGGGCGATCCAGGAATGGGCCTCGGAGGGCCTCTGGCCCCGCCGGACGGTACTGGTCGACTGCGACCTCGAGGTGGCCGCCGCTCGGCAGCGCCTTCGTCCGAAAGCTCGAGACCGGATCGAAAGCGAACACCGGGCTTTTCACCAAGCCGTCCGTCAGGGCTATCTGGAACTCGCCCGAGCGGAACCCGAGCGCATCACAGTGATCGACGGCAGCAAACCGCTTGACGAGGTCATTCAGGATTTCGAGACGGCCTTCTGGAAGCCGATTCTGCGCGGGATCCATTGAGAACGGCTGATGCGCTCAGCCCTTTTTTCTGCCGATCCGACCCGAGTTGGGGCCCGTCCTGGAGTGGGCCGGCGTGGAGGAACGTCATGGAACGGTTCGTGGTCCGACAGCCCGTGTTTGACAGGAATCAGGACGTCTTCGGCTACAAGATCATTTGCTCATCCCATCACCCTGAATCCCTGGACTCTCTGGCCCAGTCGCATCTCACCCTCAAGGAGATCGAAAATACCTTCCTGTTGATCGGGTTCGACAAGATCACGCGGGGGAGGCCCGCCTTCGTGGACCTGACTCGAAGCCTCTTCGAAGGAGAGGCCGAGGTGACGCTTCCCAAGGAATGGACCATCGTCGAGGTTTCCTATGGTCCCGAGCCTGCCGCGGCGCTTCTGAGCTCCTGCCGGCATCTCAAGGAACAGGGTTTCACCCTGGCGGCCGACTATTCTCTGATGCTCGTGCCGGAGCTGGCTCCCCTGGCTTCCCTGGTGGATATCGTCAGAACCAGAATGGACGGCAAGGCCGATGTGCTCCGGGCGGTCCGGGAGAGGCTTGCTTCCAATGGGATGCGCTTTCTGGCTGAACGGGTTCACACGCGGGACGATTTCCAGCAGGCCTCGAATGCAGGTTATGATTATTTTCAAGGGTATTTTTTCAGTGAGCCCATCATCATTTCGGAGCGAGAAATCCCGCAATATGAGCTTTCGCAGTTGAGAATCCTGCACGAGATCAATCGCCCTGAATTGGATTACCGGTCCCTTGAGAATGTCATCAAGCAGGACGTATCTTTGAGTTACCGTCTGCTCAAGTACATCAACTCCGCTTTCTTCGGCTTCAGGCAGAAGGTCTCGTCCATCAAACAGGCGTTGACTCTGCTGGGCGAGCGCGAGATTAAGCGCTGGGCTTCGTTGGTCATTTTCACGAACCTAGGGAGGAACAAGCCCGCCGAGCTGGTTGTGGCGTCGCTCATCCGGGCCAATTTCTGTGAATCCCTGGCGGCTTCGGTGGGCATGAGGGAGAGCGGACCGGAGCTTTTCTTGATGGGGCTCTTTTCCATGCTCGATGCCCTGCTGGGGCGTCCGTTGGCCGAGATCCTCGAAGACATGCCCTTGTCCGACGACATCAAGAACGCCCTGGTCGGGAAGCGAAACAAGTTCAAGAGCTTGTTTGATCTTGTCGTGAGCTACGAGCGTGGGGACATCCGAGACTTCGTGGCTCTGGCTGCACGGCTGAACATCAAGGAGGGAACCGTCACCGGACTGTACCTGGAGGCGATGGAGCGTGCCGAGGATTCCCTCCAGCTCTACGGCCCGGAAAAGACCGCTCCGACAAAGTAGCTGCTGCCGAGTCCGACGGCCCCCGCCGGCCCCAGGGGCGGTTGGATCGATCGCCATGAAGGTGAGTCCCTTGGAGGAAAGGAGAAAAGCCATGCCGGAATTCTGCAGTCCATTCGGTGTCCTGAAAAATGACCGGAATCTGACCCGCGAGGAGTTGGTTCGCGCCATCCGCTTCATGATTGCGGCGGAATACGAGGCCATTCAGCTCTATCAGCAGACGGCCGAGAGCACGGACCATGCTTTGGCGAGGGAAGTGCTGCTCGATATCGCCAACGAGGAAAAGGAGCATGCCGGCGAATTCCTCCGCCTCCTGCGGGAGCTGGACCCCGAGGAGGAGAAGTACTACAGGGAGGGGTATGAAGAGGTGGAAGAAATGATTGCAAAAATGAAAAAGTAGTCGGGGGTGGGCATTTTCGATACCATTCGTTTTACGCGAATGCAGTGTTCGTTGACGGCTTTGGGGGCCGCACGGGCGGGGACCGTGTTGTCGGCCCGAAGGTCACCGCAAAGAGCGATGCGTTGTAAGGACGACTGTCACCGGCTGTCGAGGGATCGACCATGCACGTGTACTCGTTGAATCGATGGCAGCATTCGCACGCGCTGGATCTGGACCATGGGCGGGCGGAGAGGAGCACGACCCGCGTCATCGTGTTGACCGCGGCGATGATGGGGGTGGAGATCGTCACGGGCATTTGGTTTGGCTCCATGGCGCTCCTTGCGGACGGCTGGCACATGGGGACCCATGTGGCCGCATTCGGGATCGCGTTGTTCGCTTACCGGTATGCGCGAACCCATGCGGAAAGCCCACGTTTTGCCTTCGGCACCGGTAAGGTGAGCGCCCTTGGGGGATTCGCGAGCGCCGTGGCTTTGGTGGTGATCGCTCTGGTGATGGCGCTGGAGTCCGTCATGCGGATGATCGAACCGAGGCCGATCCATTATAACGAAGCCATCACCGTCGCCATCGCCGGCCTGCTCGTCAACATCGCCTGCGGCTACCTCCTGCAGGGGCCTGCACACCACCACAAGGGACATGGAGAGGCCGGACACGCACACCACGATCACAACCTCAGGGCGGCTTATCTTCACGTTCTGGCGGATGCCTTGACGTCGGTTCTGGCCATTGTCGCGCTGGTTTTCGGAAAAGTGTTCGGTTGGGTGTGGATGGATCCCGTGATGGGGATTGTCGGTTCCGGCATCATCCTGAAGTGGTCCCACGGTCTCGTGCGGGATACCAGCGCCCTGCTCCTGGATGGGGCAGTCGACCGGGAGGTACGGGCCGCCATGGTCGCCGCCATCGAACGGGACAGTGACAACCTCATCGCGGACCTTCATGTGTGGCATGTCAGCCCCCGGGATCTCTCCGCCACCCTGTCCGTCGTGACGCACGACCCCAAGCCGCCCGAGTATTATAAGGAGTTGCTTCGGGGCATCCCCAACCTGACCCACGTGCTGGTGGAAGTGAACGCCTGCGAAGGGGAGTCGTGCATCAGCCGCAGTTCCAACTGAGCTTCGATTGGCGTCCGGTTCCCTGGACGACCGAGGTTCTGCTTGTCCGCGATCAACTTATGCTTGTTTTTGTGGAAATCTGGGTCTAAGGTGGACGGACGGGGCCAATAGGTTGGCATTCTTGAGTTATTTCCGGAAGCGGGCGCCCGGGAGATGGGCGGGGGCGCTCAAGCCGTCCGGGAATGCCACGGGACCAAAACCGATTGACGAGGAGAGGGGTCAGAATGGCGGAAGGTCGGGTCAAGTGGTTCAATGACAAGAAGGGCTATGGGTTCATTGCGGCGGACAGCGGGAAGGAACTTTTTGTTCATCATTCCTCCATCGAAATGGAGGGCTTCAGGACCCTCGAAGAAGGCCAGCGGGTGAGCTTCGAGGAGGAGCGCGGTGCCAAGGGACCACAGGCGGTGAAAGTACGTAAGCTGTAAGGGCGGCGGGACTGCGCCTCGAAGCAAGGGAGTCGAAAGGTCGGGGAGTGATTCTCCGGCCTTTCCGTTTTTTCGGGATATGGCGCGGGTCAAGATCACAGGGCCGGAAGCTTTGCTCAAGAGATGGCAGGGGAATGCCGTTAGGTTGCTGCAAACACCGCGAGCCAGTTGGCAGGAGGACGCATGGGCGACAGCAACGTTGTTTTTCTCGAACTCATCGAATGGTTCGATCCGACCGGTCGGGAGATGCTCCAACGGATTCCAGAGGAAGGCTCAGGGGACATCAAGTTTGGAGCGCAACTGACCGTCCGGGAAAGCCAGGTCGGGGTCTTTTTCTACCAGGGGAAGGCCATTCACGTGTTCGGGCCCGGCCGGCATACCCTCAAGACGGCGAACATTCCCATTTTGACCAAGCTTCTGAGCTTTCCCTGGGCGTTCGGGAGTCCCCTTCGCGCGGAGATTTACTTCGTCAACACCAAAGTGTTCACGGATCTGAAGTGGGGCACCCGGGATCCTGTGGCATTCAAGGACTCGCAGTTGGGCCTCATCCGTCTGCGAGCCCACGGCGTGTTCAACCTGCGTGTGGTCCAGCCCCTGCTTTTCATCAACTCCCTCGTGGGGACCTTGGGGACTTACAGCACGGATCAGATCGAGGAATATCTCAATCGGGTCATCGTGTCTCGGTTTAATGACGTTCTCGGGGAACGGCTGGACACCGTGCTCGATCTTCCCGGCCAGTATGATGCGTGGGCGAAGGGGCTGAGGGAGCGTCTCCAGGAAGACTTCAGCCGCTTCGGACTCGCCCTGGCAGGCCTGTACATCAATGCGATCACTCCACCCCAGGAGGTGCAGAAGGCCATCGACGACCGCAGCAAATTGGGTGTTTTCGAGGATCTCAATCAGTTGCTCCAGCTCAAGGCCGCCATGGCCCTCGAAAAAGCGGCGGAAAACCCGGGTTCCGTCAGCGAAGGCTTGGGGCTGGGTCTCGCCTTGATGATGCCGGGGCTCCTGGGGCAGGGGGTGGCTGGCCATTCATCCGGGGTCGACTGCCCGGACTGTGGGCGGCCCGTCCCGCGGGACGCGCAGTTTTGTCCGGCCTGTGGTCATCAGCTCGTGGTCTTCACCCAATGTGCGCACTGCGGCAAGAACTTACCCATAAAGGCGTCCTATTGCACTCGGTGCGGCAAGGCCGTGAGTGAACGGGTGGCAGGCAAACCGTGCGCTCAATGCGGAACCGAAAACCTTCCTCAAGCGGTGTATTGCAACCACTGTGGTGAACGGCTCTAATCTCCGCATCCAACATCAGTGCCCGCAGTGCGGCGCTCCCGTGACGCTGCTCGAAACGGACCGGATCCTCAGGTGCCCGTTTTGTCGGGTAAGTCTCCTGATCCAATGCGATCAGCCGCTCTCCTACACGCTTCCGCTTCCGGAAGGTGCGATGAACGGGGAAGATCTTGTTTTCGCCCCCTATTGGCGCTTCAAGGGGGTGGTCTACGCCGTGAGCGAAGAGCAGGTCGTTCACCGCGTTGTGGACCAAACCATGCGGGCGTCGAATTGGTCGGCACTTCCCTACACGCTCGGAGTACGTCCACAAACCCTCAAACTGAGAATGGCGACGGCCCATCCCCCCAACCGAGTGTTCGCGTCCTGTCTGGATCGAAAGCAGTTCCTGAAACAGCTGCGGGCAGGGCATGGGGGGGATGCCGATGGAGCCGTCAACCCCATTTCCTACCAGTCGGCCGTCGGTGAAGTGATCAGCCTGCTCCACGCCCCTTACCTGCTCAGAGGGGGCACCCTCCACGATCCCTACAGCGGAAGGGCCCTCCATGGCGATCCAGCAGACGATCCACGGACCGCGCTCCAAGAGCCCGCTGGGTCGAGCGAGGTGCGCTTTTTACCCACCCTCTGCCCGGATTGCGGCTGGGATCTCCAGGGGACGGCGGATTCTCATGTCTTGTTCTGTCGCAGTTGCCAGTCGATCTGGGAAGCCGTCGGGCGGGGCTTTCACCGGATGGATCCGCAGTTTCTCCCGCAAGCCGGATCCGCGGACACCTGGCTTCCGTTTTGGTGCATCGACTTCGAAACGACGGGCTTCGAGCTTGCCACTTACAAGGACTTCGTGCGGCTCACCAATGTGCCCAGAGTGCTCGCACCGGCTATGGCGTCGAAGCCTTTCCATTTCTGGGTTCCCGCCTTCAAGATCCAGCCCCGGCTGTTCTTACGTCTGAGCGGCTTGCTCACCCTGGCACAGCCCGAAAGCGAGCCCATGGCGCTTCCCGCCATTGGCTCCCTCTATCCGTGCACCCTGCCCGCTGTGGCGGGATTCCAGAGTGTGCCTGTGGTGCTAGGCTCCATCGCCCCCGCGAAGCGGGATCTGCTGCCCCGGATCCGCAACGGCCGCTTCGCATTCCAGGGAAAGCGCCTGGTCTGGGTTCCCTTTCAGACCAAGGGCGTCGAATGCATCCAGCCGAGCCTTGGATGCAGCATCCCTCGCGAAAGTCTGCGCTGGGGACGGAGCCTTTAACGGAGCGTGTCGGGATCCCTCTCGGCCGGCACGGCGTCCGAGGATTTTCGAGGCTGGTGTGTGACCTCGATGTTGCCCCCGCGGGGGCGCGGGCCCGGTAAGCATCGAAAATCTGGATACCAGCTTCCGCCGGTAGGGCGGTGGAGGGAGTGCATACAAGTTCTGCAACAGGCTCCCTACTTGGGAAAATGACCCGGAGTCTCCTCTCCTCACCTCTTTCTTCTCATTCGGACAAGGGGCGGCAGGCTCTCTGATGAGTTGAGTGGGAGTCGAGCCTTGCGACTCCGCGGCTTTTGTGGCATGAGGGAATCATTCAAAGGAATTTCCTTTTCCCCGAACCGCCCAAGGAGGGCCCCATGAATGCCGCTTCCCATACCTACAGAGCCGTTCTCTCATCGGATTGGAATGAATGCCTGGCGCCGTGCGGTCCGTTCGACTGCATCTCCTATATCCATCCGGGTTTGACGGAGCGCCTGACGGAGATTTTTCGAAGCTACACGAGCAACACCATCAGCTTGAGCGAAGCCGTCGGCAGACTGCGGCAGGATCTGCCCCGCCTCCTTTCGCCCGAGGAAATGGACGCCTATCTGGATGCGGCTTTCGCCACCTATCCCGGGCTTTCGGACTGGATGGAGTGGTGCCTGTCGCGCGGGATCCTCTTCATGCTCAACACCACGGGAATGATGGGAACCCTCCAGCGCATTTTCGCCAAGGGGCTGTTGCCCAGGATCCATGCCTTGTCGGCCCATCCGTTGATTCGGTACGATCCGCTTGCTTCGGATCCTGAAACGATGCTCGAGCTGTTCGAAATCCACGACAAGCCGCGGAATACGCAAGCTGTTTTGCGGACGTTGGGATTGGCGCAACCCAAGGTCATTGTCATGGGAGACAGCGGGGGGGACGGACCGCATTTCGAGTGGGGGGCTAAAGTGGGAGCCCTGATCATCGGAAGTATGACGAAGCCCTCTCTCGAAGCCTATTGTCGGGACCGGGGTGTACAGATCCACGTCCGTTTTGGAGGTGTGGGGTCGGGGGAGACCACGGGCGAGGGGATCCGCACGCCCGGAGAAAACCTTATGGAGCTAGTGCCTGTGATCGAGGAATTCCTCGAGCGCTGAGGGGAGGCCGGCATTCAGCGGTTGTGGGTTGTAAACCAGTCGATCAGGCTCCGGGCGATGCTGATCTTCTCGGGGATCCGCGGGAGTCGATCGGCCCTGAACCATCCTGCGTCCGCGATTTCACTCGTCTCGATTTGGAGGGCTCCGCCGGCGTATTCGGCAGTGAAGGCGATCATCAGGGAGTGTGGGAACGGCCACGGCTGGCTTCCGAAGTAACGGATGTGGTCCACCTCGATGCCGACCTCCTCGCGGATCTCCCGGTGGACGCATTCCTCGAGGGTTTCTCCGACCTCCACAAAGCCTGCCAACACGCTGTAAAACCCTTCGGGAAACCGCTGTGCCCGAGCGAGCAGCAGCTCGTTGCCCCGCGTCACCGCGACGATCACAGCGGGGGCGATGCGGGGATAGCTCGTGAGGCCGCACGAAGGGCAGACTTTGGCCCTCTCGTGTTCGGCCGGGTGAGTTTCCGTGGCGCAGCGGCCGCAGAACTGGTGCGTTTGATCCCAGAACAGGATCTGCTTGGCCCGCACGGCGACGTTGTAGAGATCGTCCTCGAGGATTCCGAACAAGCGTCTCAGTCCCAACAAGGAAAAGCCATGGGGGGGAGTGGCGTCGGGCGGGAGCTCCGCGACGTGGCAGGGGACGCGGTCCAGCGTGCCGAGGACTTGGTGGCGAAGCGGTTGGATCCCGGCTGGAGGCCCGTGCTCGGAAATGGGGATCGTGGTATGGGATGGCTCTGTGCGGACGAGGAGTCGGTCGTTCGAGAACAGGAACCAGTAGCCTGGAGCGGTCGGCGCGGCGTTGAGGCGAACCGCAGTTTGAAAACGCGCAGGCCGGTTTTTTCCACTCATTCGATTTCCACCGGGTCGATTTTCCAGATGTCCTCGCAGTACTCTTGGATGGCGCGATCGGAGGAGAACTTCCCCGATCGGGCGACGTTCAGGATGGACATCCGGGTCCAGCCTCTCTGATCATTATAAGCGTCGCACACGCGTCCCTGACAATCCACGTATGAACGGTAGTCCGCCAGGACCAGGAACGGGTCGTCGTAGAGCAGGTTGTCCACCAGTGGCCTGAAGAGGAACCGGTCCCCGTGCGTGAAAGCCCCGGAGGCAATCAGGTCGAGGGCTTCGCGCAGCTCGGGGTCCTGCTCATAAAAGCTTCTCGGTTGATAGCCCCCAGCCTGCAATGAAAAAACCTCCGCCGCCGTGTGTCCGAACAGGAAAAAGTTCTCGCTGCCGACCTCCTCACGAATTTCCACGTTGGCGCCGTCCAGGGTGCCGATCGTCAGGGCGCCGTTCATCAGGAATTTCATGTTCCCCGTGCCGGAAGCTTCCTTGCCGGCCGTCGAAATCTGCTCGGAGAGATCCGCGGCCGGGTAGATCCACTGACCGTTCTTGACGTTGAAATCGGGGTAGAACACCACTTTGAGCCACTCCCCCACCCGTGGGTCCTCGTTGACCGTCTCGGCGACGGCATTGATGAGCTTGATGATGAGCTTGGCCATGAAGTAGCCGGGGGCCGCCTTGCCGCCGACCAATACGGTCCGGGGGACCATCCCGTCGGTCTCACCTCGCAGGATGCGGTTGTAGAGCGTGACGACGTGGAGCGCGTTCAGGTGTTGCCGCTTGTACTCATGGATCCGCTTGACTTGCATATCGAAGAGGGCGGTCGGGTCGACCTTGATCCCCGTACGTTCCCGGATGCGAGCGGCCAGGCGCTCCTTGTTGGCCTGCTTGACCGAGCGCCATTCTTCCTGGAAGGAGGGGTCGTCGGCCCAACGCTCCAGGGAACGCAGAGCGGACGGCTCAAGGATCCACTCCTCGCCGATCATTTCGGACAGGAGCTTCGCCAGCCCTGGGTTTGCCAGCACCACGAAACGCCGCGGGGTGACGCCGTTGGTCTTGTTGGAAAACTTCTCGGGCCAGATCCGATTGAAATCGGCGAGCACGCTCGTCTTCAGCAGCTCGGTGTGCAATGCCGCCACCCCGTTGATGGCCCGACTCCCGACGCAGGCCAGGTTGGCCATCCGCACGAAACGGCCTCCGGTTTCGTCGATGAGCGACAGGGACTCGATGAGCTTGGGGTCGCCCGGGAATCGGGTCCCAACGTCCGAGAGAAACCGAGCGTTGATTTCGTAAATGATTTCCAGGTGCCGTGGCAGGAGGGTTTCGAAGAGCGATACGGGCCATTTCTCGAGCGCTTCGGGCAGCAGCGTGTGATTGGTGTAGCAGAAAGTGTTCCGAGTGATGTCCCAGGCCTTCTCCCAGGGGTACGCGTAGTCGTCGACCAGGAGGCGCATGAGCTCGGCGACACCGATGGCCGGATGCGTGTCGTTCAACTGGACCGCGTACTTGCGGTGGAAGTGATCCAGGGTCGATTCCCGCTGCAGGTAGATGCGGATCATGTCCTGGAGCGCGCAGGAAACGAAAAAAGCCTGCTGCTTGAGCCGGAGCTGCTTGCCCGCGAGGGGCTCGTCGTTGGGGTAGAGGACCTTCGTGAGGTTTTCGGACGTCACCTTTTCGTGGACGGCCCCGTAGTAGTCCCCCACGTTGAAGGACCGGAAATCGAAGGATTCCACCGCCTCGGCCTTAAAGAGCCGGAGGAAGCTCG
>CAZGQL010000023.1:41351-43649 GCA_964527905.1 uncultured Syntrophobacteraceae bacterium | reverse complement strand
AATTATTCATTTTTTTTGTTTTTCAAAGGGGAGGCGCTCGCGCGTGTGGAGTCCAGCCGGTTCCGGCGGGTGGGAGCCGGCGCGATCCGTGTACGGTCGGGTTCGGATCGGCCGTTCTTCCCGTCGGCGTCCTCCGCCGTGACCTGCCTTTTTCGTCTTTACAGACGGGGCCGAAATCAGTATATGAAGGCTACCCAACAGGCCAGTAGCTCTAACGGTTAGAGCATCGGACTCCAAATCCGAGGGATGGGGGTTCGAATCCCTCCTGGCCTGCCAAGGGAATTTGGGGGGTTACGACAACGAATCGTAACCCCCTTTGATTTTATTATCTGCATTGATATCTGCATTGCGTGGCCGACGTAGGACTTGGTGGGTACTCCGGAAAATCCTGGCTGCTGACTGGTTGAACGCTTTGCATCCTCATGGTTCTCGAACCTTCCGCTCGCCATTTACGCCCGTCGTGTTCGTGAGGGTGCAAACCTCTATGGTCGGGCCCACTCGGGTTTTGGGGGCGAGATATTGAGCAGCCCCGCCGATCGTTCATTTGCAAAAGCCAGTTCCCAATTCTGGAAAAGATTCTGGTTCGCGTTGAAGACGCGCATCCATGTGGCACACGGCGGCATTGGCGGACAGTCGCCGACTTCAAGACAGGGGGAAGGGCTTTTGCTGGTCGTTCCACCCTCATCGATGCCCTCTCGGCGCCGCGCTTTACGGAGTGTTTTGGAAAGCGACCTCTTTGGCCTCCTTAAGTACCTGTTTAATATATGTAAATTTATATATAGAGTATGTCTTTTACCCTATCCACTTACGCTAAAATCCACCTTTACGTTGCGAAGGCGATTGCGGTAGACGGTGTCTCACCGGCAAATCACCGGCGGACGAAGGAAGTGTTTTTGGATGTTCCCCTGAGAGCCACGGCACCCGAGAGATAGGGCCGAGCAAGGCGACGCAGGGGCCTTTTCGACGGAGGCTCTATGGAGTCGAGTTGGCGGAGCTGTGTCAACGGGGGCTGGGATTCTCAAGGAGACGCCGCATCAGAGGATCCTTCAGCGGGCTCTGCGGCTGGATTTTGGGAGCCCGCGAAGGTTTGGATGGGATGAGCTGACGTAAGGGTGCTCGATCAGCATCCCGCTTCTTGTGAATTCGCCTGGGGAAAACTAAGTCTCGGGAACTCGCGGAAGATGCGAAGGGGCGGCAAGCCCGCCTTGCCATAAGAACTTGAAATCCGAGAGGAACCGGACATCTTTGATCTTTGTGCAAGCCATCCCGAGGGATGATCCTGCAAACAGGTCGTCTTGACGGGGAGCCAGCCCCGAGCCAGGCAGGGTTAGCCGGGGGATTGGCCTATTGGCGGGGTCTATGGCTGGCGAGCCTTATCGATCAGACTCATTGGTAAACGGAGGGGGGTGCGTGACCGAGCGAAGACGGTTCACACGGCATGGGGTAGCCGGGAACATTTACGTGACGTTTCGGCCCGATTTCGAAATGGTTGGGATTGTGAGAAACATCAGTCAAAATGGCATCGGATTCGAGTACACCTCCTCCGCTTGTCTGGACGATTACGCCGAGAGCAGGCTGGATCTGTTTCTCAATCCCCTAGGATTCCGCTTAATGGGAATTCGTTACAAAGTCGTTTATGACACGGTCACTGAAGCAGAAAACGACCTGAGCTGCATCCGGACCAGACGATGCGGGGTCGAACTCACGGGGCTTTCCCCAGACCAGTCGCTTCAGCTTTGCGAGCTCATCCATTGCCATGCGTCCGCAGCCGAAGGGGCATTCTCGGGAGAGTAACTTGGCGTGGCGCGGCAATAATCCTCCGAATTTGGAGGTAAGTCTCGTTCAATAAAGACAGTAGAAAGAATGTTGCTTCCTAAGACTTTCCTGAGGGTCCGCTTTTTCCTGAAAGCAGGAAACTCTTCAGACTGTAACTGCTACTTTTGAGGGCGAGCTTTCGGCGTATGTTTTTTCGGTGGGTGCGGACCGTGCTGGGTGAGATGAAAAGATGTTCGGCGATCTCTTCCGTGCTAAAGCCCGCCTTGATGAGGGAGGCAATTCTGAGTTCCGTGTTCGACAAGGACAAGGCGATGTTGCCGCCACTGGTTTCCAAATCCGAAGCAAGATCGTTGAGGAGTGACAAGAGAACGTCCAGTTCGCTCCCTGACATGGCGAGAGTTGGATCTTGACGGAGTCGGTTGATGCTGGGCATAAGAACGGATCGTACTTTGGCCGCCAACCGTTTAACCACCTCTTCACGTTCGTAGTCCATGCTGCGGGCGAGAGCGGAGAAAGCTTTGT
>CAZGQL010000023.1:36163-41337 GCA_964527905.1 uncultured Syntrophobacteraceae bacterium | reverse complement strand
GCTGGTCTCAACGAGACGCGAATTCAGATTTTCGAGTCGTTTCTTTTGCTTAATGAGTTCATGATGATTTGATTCCAGCTCTCTCAAAAGGCGCTTCAGGCTGCGCTCACGTTCCAATGCCTCCATGGCACGGTTGCACGCGTGGTAGAGTAACTCGATGTCAAACGGTTTTTCCTGGAAATCAAAGGCCCCCAGCCGAAGTGCCTTGATGGCTTTGTCCTTGTCGGCATCATGATGACCTTGGAATCGGGGTTTTGGTCCACGATGCGCGGCAGCAATTCCAGCCCATTGACGCTTGGCATATGGATGTCGAGGAGATACAGGTCAGGTGTGGCGTGCGGCAACCGTTCCGAAATGTCGTCGGGGGTCCTGAGGGTCTCCGGCTGCATGCCCCAGCCGCTCAGAAGGTCCTGAAGAAACGCGCAGATCATGCTGTCGTCGTCTATGATCATGACCCGTTTGCCAGCTTCAGGGTGTTCCGTTTTCAAGCTCGTGGCTGGTTCCAGCTCGGACTGGGGCTGCTGCATGTTCCAATGCACTCCAGAGGTTGAGGACGAAGGCGCCAAGGGAGCGACCCGCCTTATGGGAACGGGATCTTTTCCCTGGGTAAGCTTTCGATACGACCCCGGCCGGCGGGCCGCCCCTCAACGTCTTTACGCCGATGATACGGTTTAGGGTTCCAACGGGTCCGCCGGCTAGCTGGATGCGCAGCATCGGCCATACGACGGGCTCGCAGCCAGAAAGAAAAGATTCTTATCTCCTAACTGGTGTCTTACAGAATTGCAAGTGGTTTCAATGCAATCAAGAAGTATGCCGACCGATCGGAGCTCACAGATGACGGCCAGCGGTGCGCGCGTGCCCGGGAGACTGAGCTGCTCCGAAGGCAGCCGCGTGCGCCTTTGTGCTTCAGGGGCTTGTGGAATCGGCGGCCTAGACGGACTGGAACATCAGAATTGGATTGGGGAGGAAACAGGGATGAAGGCTTGTCGATACCGGGATGCCAGGGTTGGCTTTGGGGCGTTGCGTTGGCTGGTCATCGCCGGCATCTTGTGCGGGGTTGTTGCATGCTCCTCAGGGCCAAGAGCCACCGCCAGGCTGGAGGATGTTCTGAGCCAAAGCCAGGAAAGCCAGAGAGACCTCAAGGAGTTCAATCAAAAGCTCCTCTCGTCAGTCAGCGGTGCCCCAAGGCCCGAAGATTATCTCCTTTCTCCGGGGGATCTCCTTGAGGTGACGGTTTTTGAGGCGCAGGAGCTCAAGCGAGAGGTCCGGGTCGGTGACCAGGGGTCTGTGGTCCTACCGCTCATCGGGCCCATCAAGATCAAAGGCCTGACAACCAATGACGCGGCCCGAAAAATCGAGGCAGCCTATCGTCAGAAATACCTTCAGGATCCCCATGTGGACATCTTCGTCAAAGAATATCGCGGAGGGAAAATCACCCTGATGGGGGCCCTCAAGAAGCCGGGTACCGTCGACTATTTCGGGAAGCAACGTCTGGTGGATGTGCTGGCGATGGGAGAAGGGCTCTCGGAAAAGGCCGGCCGGATGGTCCAAGTGCGTCGGTTGGGTCAAGATGCACAACATCCGGAGACGTTTCTGATCGACCTTGACGACGTCGTGAAGGGCGATCACCCTGAGTTGAACATCCCCATCGAACGGGGCGACGTGATCTACGTGTTTGAAGCCGGGACGGTCTATGTGGATGGAGCTGTCCGCAAACCTGGAAACTACAGCATTCGGCCTGGGATGACCATCAACGAGCTGCTTGGGGACGCCGGAGGATTCGCGAACTTTGCCTCCAAAGATGATATCAAGCTGGTGCGACGGGGGAGCGACGGAAAACGGGACATCATTCAAGTCTCCGTCAATGACCTGCGCGCGGGAGCGGCGAGCGATCTTAAACTTCAGGACAAAGACATCGTGTTTGTGGAGACGAACAAGGCCCTGGCCTTCATCTCCGGCCTCAAGTTGAATTTCTTTGGTGGCATCGTCGGTGTGGGCTACGAGACGCCAAAGCAATGACTAGAGCTCTGAGGAGCGCTGCCGGCCGCGTGTCCGCAGGGCTGAATGGGGCTGGGTTGCTCCGGCTCGGGCACAGCCTGGTGGGACGCGAGGGTCTTTCACCGAATCGATGGAGGCTGCAACATGATTCCCCAGTTGAAGAGAACAGACAACGCCCAATCACCCGTCCCGGTTTCCGAGAGTCAAGCGCTGTCGACCGAAATCCGGGAGGCTTTGCTGCACCAAAATGCGACGCCGACCTTTGCTGACTTCCTGGAGATCGTTCTCAGGCGTAAGGGGCTGATCATCGGTGTCTTCGTCTTGTGCCTGCTCGCGGCCATGGCCATCAATGTGATGACCAAGCCGGTCTTCAAGGCGGTGGGCTACGTGGAGCTCAACCCGGATGGTCCCAAGGTCACCAAATTCGAAAACGTCCTCAACAACCCTAACAAGACCGATGAATATTACGCGACCCAGGCGGAGCTTCTGAAAAGCTCCGCGCTCGCACGGCGCGTCATCGAAAAGCTGGATCTCGAGCACCAACCGGGTTTCAACGACAGTGTGGACCGTGCCAACGAGAAGCGGATTATCTGGAAACTGGCCAACAACCTCATGGACTTCAAAGCCACGGTCATGGGTATGATCATGCGACCGTTTCAGCCCGCGACCGAGCACGTCGAGGCCACGGGTGAGGCCAAGCGCCAGCTGATGCGGCAACAAGGCATGGAGGACACCTTTAAAGAACGACTTACGGTGGAGGGCAAGCCGGACACGAGCATTTTCGAAATCAGCTTCGATTCCACCGACCCGGCGCTGGCTGCGGCAGTCGTCAATGGACTGATCGAGGAATACATCAATTGGCAGATGGATCGGAGAATCGAAGCGGCGAGGACCGCCAAGCAGCAGCTCGAAAAGCAGATCAGTCTGGCTCGCAAAGAGATGGAGAAATCCGAGACGGCCATTGCACAGTACTCCAAGGAAAAAGGCATCGTCTCCCTGGATTCGAGGCTGAACCTTGTTTACCAGCAGCTTGAGAAGATCAACACCGCCTTGGCCGAGGCCGAAGCCGAGCGCATCAAGAAGGCGGAGTTCTATCAATATACCGCTGGGAGCGACATTTCATCTTCTCCCTTGGTTATGGAGAATAAGCTAATTCAAACGTTGAGGCAGCAATATATCGAGTTGATGGGAGAATATGAAAAACTGAGAGTGTTTTTTAAAGATGATTATCCTAGTGTAAAAAATCTGAAGGCAAAGATGCTTGATGTTGGAAAGAGGATTGATGTAGAGCAACAGCGGATTTTAGCTTCTTTTAAGAACGATTACGAAGCAGCTAGTAAGAGAGAGAAAGCTCTATTGGCAACAGCGGAAGAAAAGAAAAATGCCGCACTTCAGCTGAATGAATATGCAAATCGTTATAAAGTCCTTGAGCGCGAGGTCGAGATCAACAAGCAAATTTTCCAAAGTCTCTTGGAACGATCGAAAGAAATCGATGCCAATGTCGGCACCGATCTTGGCAATATCAGAATCGTGGACCTTGCCAGTATTCCTTTCAAACCGGTCAAGCCGAAGATGCTGCGCAATGTCTTGCTGGCATGTGTCCTGGGGCTCATCGGTGGATTCGGCCTGGCGTTTTTCCGTGAGTATGCGGATCGGACGGTACGGCGAATCGATGAAATCTCCGATGTGCACATGATCCCGATCCTTGGAGTCTTGCCCTTGGCTGATAAGGAAGACACCAAGAAGCGTGACTTGATGTATGGATCTAAGCTGGACAGGCTGGTGAGCACGAGCCCTTCGTCGCTCTTTTCGGAAGCGGTCCGGGCGGCCCGCGCATCGGTGGAAATGGCTTCCCGCAGACAGAACTCCGGCATGCCCAACAAGGTCATGCTCATCACCGGGACGACCTCCGGGGAGGGCAAGACCGTGATCGCTGCAAACCTGGCCCAGGCTTACGCCTCCGCGGGGATGAAGACGCTCATCGTAGATGCGGACCTGCGCCGGCCCCGTCCCGGGACGGTCTTTTCGATGGGCGGGACCAATGGGGCTCACGGTCTAAGCCACTTTCTCAACGGCGCGTGTGATGTGGAGCAAATCATCCACGAGACAGACATCGCGAATTTGTATTTCGTCCCTTCGGGACCGGCCTCTTCGCGCCTCGCCGAAATGCTGGGTTCTGCGAAAATGAAGACCCTCTTGCACACCTTCTCGGAAAACTTCGACCGGGTGATCTTGGACTCGCCGCCGTTTGGGGTTTTTGCCGACGTCATGCTCCTGGCTGGTCAGGTGGATGCGGTCGTGCTGATGACGGCCCTTGGGAAGACACACCGGGAGGATGTGCGGATCTTCCGCAGAAAAATGCGTGAGGCTGGGGCGAATCTGCTTGGGAGCATCGTCAATAAGCTGGATCTGAATCGATACAACGGCAGTTATTACCAGAAGCACTACCGGAATTACTATTCTGCGAGAACGGGCATGGATGTGAATCTTCCCGCCAGGGTGGATGTTGACTGACGAATAGTAGGATATGCCGAGGATGGGGAATTTCCTTGCTCGTATTCCAACACGTTGTTTTTATGCGGGTGCTTTGTTTCAAGCGGTTTTAAGCCATATGTTCTGGCTCGTCCGGGCGGCTTTCGATTCAGGTGAAAGCTTGGGAGAAACATATGCTTAAAGAATTTAGAAAGCCTTTGGCGGTATTGTTCTGGATTGCCAACCTAGGGGCAATCATGATGAGCTATTACCTTGTCTGCTACATGACTTATGGTTTTGTGCAGACAAAGTTTTGGCTATTCCCCGACCAATACGCCTTATCTTTCTGGATCAACGTCTTATTCTGGATCTATTTCTGCCAGTATTTTCAGTTGTACGCCTCCAAGCGAATCGTCATGTTCCGGGATGAACTACTGGATGTCCTTAAGGCTTTGGGGATCCCCCTGGTGATCGCCTCGATCCCGGCACTGATCCATCAACCCGTGCAGGAGGTCCTTGTCTTCTTCACCCGACTCTATGTGGTTCAGGTGTTGGCACTTCTAGTGCTTCGATTGGTGCCCAGGACCTCGCTGCGCTACATTCGCAGCCGCGGGCACAACTTTAGGCAGGTTCTCATCGTCGGGCGCAACGATCGGGCGGTCCGTCTGGCCCGGCGCATCGAGCAATACCCTGAAATGGGTCTG
>CAZGQL010000023.1:18983-36137 GCA_964527905.1 uncultured Syntrophobacteraceae bacterium | reverse complement strand
TGCTCCCAACGAAGCCCTGTCTGGAAGCACCGGCTATCCCTACAATGTTCTGGGAGGTTTGGAAGACTGCGAGCGTATCGTTCGCGAGAACGTCGTGGACGAAGTCTTCATCATGCTCCCGATCAAGTCCTTTTATTCGGAAATCGAGAACCTCATCGAGCTGTGCGAGACGGTGGGTATCGAGGCAAAGATCCCAACCGACATTTTCCGATTGAGGTCTTCCAAAGCGACCATATCCCGCTACCTCGACATGGCCGTGATCGACCTCTACACGAGCCCCAAAATGAATGCGCAGCTGCTCATCAAGCGCTGGATCGACATCGTCGTCTCGTTGGTCCTGTCCATCATCCTGCTGCCTCTGTTCATCCTGGTCGGGTTGCTGATCAAATTGACGTCTCCGGGCCCCGTGCTGTTTCGCCAGCAGCGGGTGGGTTACAACGGACGCCCCTTCACCATGTACAAGTTCCGCACGATGGTCAAAGATGCTGAAAAGATGAAGCCGGACCTGATGGATCGAAACGAGATGGACGGGCCGGTTTTCAAGATGAAGGACGACCCCCGCGTGACCGCGGTAGGTCGGGTGCTGCGCAAGACCAGCTTCGATGAGTTTCCGCAGCTCATCAACGTCTTGAAGGGGGACATGAGCCTGGTGGGTCCGAGACCTCCCGTGCCGCCGGAGGTGGCCGTCTACGCGCTGCCCGATCGGCGTCGCTTGAGCATGAAGCCGGGGATGACCGGCATCTGGCAGATATCCGGCCGAAACAAGGTGCCCTTCGACAAGTGGATGGAAATGGATCGGCAATACATCGACCATTGGTCCCTCTTGCTGGATCTCAAGATTCTGTTTCGTACAGTGCCCGTAGTCTTCAAACGGGAAGGGGCTCTGTAGTTCGAGAGGGCTGCAGCGGTTCGGGTTCGATCTTGCCGCAATGATCGGGAGATTCGCATGAAAGTAGTCATTCTTGCAGGAGGATACGGCACCCGCCTTTCCGAGGAGACGGGGATCAAGCCCAAGCCCATGGTGGAAATCGGCAATCAGCCTATCCTCTGGCACATCATGAAGATCTATTCCGCCCAGGGTTTCAACGATTTCATCATCTGCCTCGGGTACAAGGGGCACGTCATCAAACAGTACTTTGCCGACTATGCTCTGCGACGATCGAACGTAACATTCGATTTTCGGGAACACCGCACGGAAATCCACCAAAACGACAGCGAACCTTGGCGCGTGACGCTGGTGGACACCGGGGAAACCACCATGACGGGGGGGCGGATGAAGCGGGTAAAGGACTTCATCGGACACGAAACCTTCTGCATGAGTTACGGAGACGGAGTTGCGGACATCGACCTTAAGAAGCTGGTTGCCTTCCACAGAGAGGAAAAGGCCCTCGCGACACTGACCGCCGTGCAGCCGCCCGGACGGTTCGGGGCCTTCAGCCTCGAAGGAGATCAGAATCGGATTCATAGCTTCAAGGAAAAACCCCGAGGGGACGGGGCCTGGATCAACGGCGGCTATTTCGTGCTGGAGCCCCAAGTGATGGATTACATCGACGGCGATGCGACCGTGTGGGAGGAAGAGCCCATGAAGCGGCTCGCCCATGAGGGCAAGCTCTTCGCGTACCGCCACTACGGGTACTGGCAGAACATGGATTCGCTCCGGGACAAGACGGTCCTGGAAGGGATCTGGGAGAGCGGGAACCCTCCGTGGAAGATCTGGTAGGGCCAACGGTCGAGGATCCCAGGGATATGGACACTGTCCAACATCGAGGCGGTACATTCATCATTAATTCATGACAGCATGGAGATGCGTACATGACAACGGAAGTGCATCGCATGGGTTCGATGCGGGTGATGGAGGCAACCTTATCGTGGAAAGGACGTTCGATGCGGCAAATGATGACGAAGCGTTTGGGCGGAGCTGTTGTCTGCTGGCTCTTCTTAGCCGGAGTGTTTCTGGCCCTGCCGATGGAAGTGGCAGCCATGTCGGGTTCCGGGGGCATGGTCGCCTACTGGAAGCTGGATGAACAAGCCGGGGGGACTTACGACGATCTTTTGGACAGCAATGGGGAAAACAGTGGCGTGTGCGCCACTGCCTGCCCTGAGCCCTCAGCAGGTGGCAAGATCGGTGGCTCCCAAGTATTCGACCGGAATTTGTCCAGAGGGATCAACGTCTTGGGGGATGCCTTCAATTGGGAGCAGGGCGATAGCTTCTCCATCGAGCTCTGGATGAAAAAGAGCAGCGCTTGTTCGGGGACCACGAGCGATTCGAATGAAGTGCTCGTCGGTAAGGACGGGAAAACCACCTCCTTACACTGGTGGGTTGGCCTTGACTGTACCTCGGGCGGAGTTCCTATCTTTGTGCTGATCGACGCTAACGGGGGGGTGTCCGTTGCGGCCGGGACCCAGCCGTTGACCGACGGGAAATGGCACCACATTGCTGCCGTACGGGATGGGGGCAGCGGGAAAACCCTGCTGGCCCGCGCCCGCTGCTGTACGTGGATGGCAAGAAGGTTGCCGAGACGCCGGCGTTGCACGCGGGTGATTTCAGTGAAGAGAATGTGGGGCTGAACCTGGGTTGGCTGAACTCGAGCGGGGGATACCATTACACGGGGATCCTGGACGAGGTCGCCATTCATCGGGTCGCACTTTCGCCGCAAGAGATCGCCGGCCATTACTACCTTGTCCGGAGCTACAACGCAACCTGCACGACGCCCGTGAAGATCATGCCGGTCGGGGACTCGATCACGCAGGGAAGTGCCTCCGGTGCGGACACCGAAAATCCCGAGCGCGATGATCCGCTTTATTGGACTTCTTACCGCAAGGATCTTTGGGACAGCCTGCTGGCTGCCGGGGCCAACGTCGATTTTGTCGGCAGCCAACAACACGGTTCGGGGGCGGGCGTATTCGACTACGACCACGAGGGACATGGCGGTTTCAGCGCCTATGATGTGGCCTACGGGGATCCTTCCCGGCCCGGTGAGCACAGTATCAGCCAGTGGCTCTCGGACCAGGATCCGGATGTTGTGCTCCTGCATATTGGAACCAACGATCTCACGGAGAGTGCGCAAGACGTGGCCTCCATTCTCGATCTCATCAAGGCCTACAGCGAGGATGTGACCGTCGTTCTGGCCCGCATCATCAATCGGGAGTGCTCCACCCCTCCCTGTGCGGACTATCTTACGACGAGCGCGTTCAACGCCAACCTCGCGACCATGGCGCAGGCCAGAATCGATGCGGGGGACAAGATCATCCTGGTGGATCAGGAAACAGGGGCGCAACCGCCCATGGTCTACACGCTTCAGCCCGAGGGCGATATGTGGGATCATCTGCACCCCTATAAGACGGGCTATGCCAAGATGGCGGGTGTGTGGCTGAGTGCCCTCCAGTCGTTCATTCCATCATGTCAGCCCATCGCCCCAACGATCACCTCACAACCCGTGACCAAAGTCTTCGAGAATCAGCCGTACCGTTACACGGTGAAGGCATCGGGTTACCCGGCGCCGGAGTTTTTTCTCGATGATGCGCCAACGGGGATGACGATCAATCAGGCGACCGGCAGCATCTCCTGGAGCCCGACCCAGACGGGATCGTACCAGGTCGAGGTGCGGGCCCACAATGAAGCCGGAGAGGACTGGCAGGAATTCACCCTCACCGTCGAGGCGGATCCCAATTGCCCCTCGGGTATCATTGGCTACTGGAAACTGGAAGAGTCCAGTGGGACCACCTTCGAGGACTTCTATAACGGTCATGACGGATCGTGCATCGGACAGTGCCCCGATTCGACGTTGGGGCAGATCGGCAACGGGCAGCAATTCAACGGGGTGACTGCGGGAATCAACGTTCCCGCCGATGAAGCCTTTGACTGGGCGGCGGGTGGCAGTTTCACGATCGAGTATTGGATGAATCGCAGTGGCGTGCTGACGCGCAACGAAGTCATCGTGGGACGGGACGCTCCCGAAGCTGGAAACCAGCTGCACTGGTGGACCGGGTTGTCGGCCGACGGCCACGCCATGTTCGTTCTTATTGACCGCAACGGAAATGGGATGAACCAAGAGGACTATTTGACCGGGACCAGCGTTGTCGCCGACGGTCAGTGGCATCATATCGCCGTTGTCCGGGATGGGGCCACCGGCCAGAACCGCCTCTATGTGGACGGGGAGCTTCAGGCGGCCAAGTCCGTGACCTACACCGCAGGCTTCGATTCACCCACAGCCGCGGTGAACATCGGATGGTTGAGTCTGGGCTCGGGCTATCGATTTGGCGGTTTGCTGGATGATGTGGCGATCTACGGTCGTGCGCTTGGGACGGCAGAGGTCCAGGAGCACTATGGCGTTGGACTGACGGGAGTCGGTTACTGCCACGCTGGTGTGGCGCCCGTCATCATCCAGCATCCCGCCAGCGTGACCACCGCGGCGGGGCAGCCGGCCTCCTTTTCCGTGAACGCGGTGTCGCGCCTCCCAATGACTTACGTGTGGAAGAAAGGTGGGAACCCGATCATCGGAGCCCCCAATTCGAACACCTACTCGATCGGCTCGGTGTCGGCCGCCGATGCGGGATCCTATACCTGCACGGTGAGCAATACGGCAGGGAATACGACGAGCAATGCGGCGGTGCTGACCGTGAACATCCCGCCGAGCATCACCACGCACCCGTCGTCCACTACGGTCAACCAGGGCGAGCCGGTATCCTTTACCGTGGCCGCCACGGGCACGGCTCCGCTGCATTATGAATGGAAGAAGGATGGGAGCGCCATCCCTGGGGCAGCCGATGCGGCCACCTACTCCATCGGGTCGGTGGCGGGAACCGACGCAGGATCCTACTCCTGTCGAGTTTACAACATGGCCGGTGAGGCCACGAGCAGCGCGGCGGTGCTGACCGTGAACATCCCGCCGAGCATCACCACGCACCCGTCGTCCACTACGGTCAACCAGGGCGAGCCGGTATCCTTTACCGTGGCCGCCACGGGCACGGCTCCGCTGCATTATGAATGGAAGAAGGATGGGAGCGCCATCCCTGGGGCAGCCGATGCGGCCACCTACTCCATCGGGTCGGTGGCGGGAACCGACGCAGGATCCTACTCCTGTCGAGTTTACAACATGGCCGGTGAGGCCACGAGCAGCGCAGCCGAGTTGACGGTCAACGTCCCGCCGAGCATCACGGCCCATCCGGCGTCCGTTACGGCCAATCCGGGTGATTCGGTATCCTTTACCGTGGTCGCCAAGGGCACGGCTCCTCTGCATTATGAATGGAAGAAGGATGGGAGCGCCATCCCTGGGGCACCCGACGCGGCTGTTTACATGATCAATTCGGTGGTGCTCGGAGATGGGGGATCCTATTCCTGCAGGGTTTACAACATGGCCGGTGAGGCCACGAGCGACCCGGCGACGCTGACGGTGGGCGGCATTCCTCCCACCATCACCACGCACCCGCAGAGCCAGACCCTTAAGGAAGGGGATCCTCTCGTGCTGACCGTGGCTGCCACGGGCACGGCGCCATTGCATTATCAATGGAAGAAGGACGGGCAGGCTATCCAGGGAGCCAACGGGAGCAGCTACTTCGTTCCCATCACGAAGACCGCCCACAGCGGGAGCTACACGTGCACCGTGAGCAACGTGTCGGGAATCGACGCCACGAGCAACGCTGCAGTGGTTACCGTAATGCCGTCAGGGATCGAGATCATCACTCATCCCAAGAGTGCCACGGTTTTGGAAGGCAACAGCGCCAGGTTTCTCATCAGAGTCAGGGGGCCGAGGGGGGCTAGGCTGACCTACCAGTGGCAACGAAACGGGGTTGATATCCCGGGTGCCACCCGAGTGACGTACAGTACCCCGCCGCTCAAACAGGCCGAGGACAACAACGCCGAGTACCGCTGCAAGGTCACGAACGCCACCACTGGCGGGTGGGTGGTCACCGACGCCGCCCGAGTGACGGTTGAGCCCATCATCATCAGCTTGCAGCCTCGGAATGCGACCGTCAGGCAGAACGCGACGGCTCGATTCAGCGTGAGAGCCCTGGGTCCCAAGGGGGCCAGCCTCCAGTACCAGTGGCTCCAATGGGACGGTTCGGATTGGGTTCCGGTGGCTGGGGCGACGCGAAACATTTTTACCCTCACTCGGGTCCCGCTCAGTTTGAACGGGACGCAGTACAGGTGTGAGATTCGTGCCTCCAACGGCGCAGGCCCCATTTACAGCGACGTTGTCACGCTGACCGTCAATCCATAAGCTTACGGCTCGAAGCCGATATCAATGACGAACCCTGAAGAGGTTGGGGGGCTGTCCCCCCAACCTTTTTTCTGGACGCTGCAAGAGGTGCCGGTGCGTCGGTCCGCTTCACCCGGACGGATGAATCGCCGGATTTCGACAGGACAAGGAAGGTCATGAACATTTTGATCACAGGAAACATGGGATATGTGGGCCCCTCCGTCGTTCGCAGGTTCCGCGCTTTGTGGCCGCAGGCCAACCTCACGGGGCTGGACATGGGGTACTTCGCCAGCTGCCTGACCAACGCACAAGTTCTTCCGGAATGCTGCATCGATCGTCAGGTGTTCGGAGATGTCCGTTGCGTTCCCGATGGGATTTTCGACGGGGTGGATGCGGTGGTGCACCTCGCGGCGGTGTCCAACGACCCCATGGGAAACCGCTTCGAATCCGTTACCCACGACATCAATCACCGCGCCAGTGTGGGGCTGGCGACCTTGGCCAAACGGGCCGGCGTCAAGACGTTTGTCTTTGCGTCGAGCTGCAGCATGTACGGTTCCGCCGATGACAGACCACGGAACGAGGATTCCCCCTTGAATCCCCTGACGGCATACGCGCGGTCCAAAGTGGCGACCGAACAGGACCTCCAAGCCATTGCGGACCGCCATTTCAGCGCCACATCGCTTCGCTTCTGCACGGCTTGCGGCATGAGCGACCGGCTCAGGCTCGATCTGGTGCTCAACGACTTCGTGGCGGGGGCCGTCGCCTCCGGCACCATCAACATCCTAAGCGACGGCACGCCGTGGCGGCCTTTGATCGACGTCGAGGACATGGCGTCGGCCATCGAATGGGCCGTGCAACGGGGACTTTCCGGCGATGGAGGCTTCCTGGCGGTGAACGTGGGCCGCGATGAGTTCAACTATCAGGTGAAGGACTTGGCCGAGGCGGTGGCGGCGGAGATCCCCGGGGTGACGGTGAGCGTCAATCCCAACGCCCAGCCGGACAAACGCTCATACCGAGTGAGCTTCGAACGGTTCGCACGGCTCGCACCCGACCACCAGCCCCAATTCGACCTCAAGACCTCCATCCGGCGGCTCCGAGACGGGCTGACGGGCATGGGCTTCCAGGATCCGCAATTTCGCAACTCGAGGCTCATCCGGCTTAAAGTTTTGAACGAGCTCGTCGACGCCGGGGTGCTCTCCGACAAGCTCGAATGGACCCAGTGGCAACGGCCGCTCTGACGGGACGGGAAGATCATGGAATCAGCCTTTTATACGTGCCGGTTTTGCAACCGCGGTCTCACCCACACGTTCGTGGACCTCGGCGCCTCACCCCTCGCCAATTCCTATCTTCGGCCCGAGCAACTCGGGGCGATGGAACCTTTTTACGCGTTACACGCCTACGTGTGCGCGGATTGTTTCCTGGTGCAGCTGCCTGCCATGGAGACATCGGAAAACATTTTCGGCGACTACGCCTACTTTTCCTCCTTTTCCGATTCGTGGCTCAAACATGCGGAAGACTACACCCGGATGATGATCGAGCGCTTCGGCATCGACGAGCGCTCCCACGTCATGGAAATCGCGAGCAACGACGGGTATCTTCTCCAGTACTTTTTGCGGGCGAACGTGCCCGTTTTGGGGATCGAACCGGCCAGAAATGTAGCCCAAGCGGCCGTCGAAAGAGGCATCCCCACGGTCGTCCAGTTCTTCGGAACGGCGACAGCTCGAAAACTGGTAGAAGACGGGAAGACGGCTGACCTGCTCATCGGCAACAATGTGCTCGCCCACGTTCCGGACCTCAACGATTTCGTCGCCGGCATGAAGATCGTGCTCAAGCCCAGGGGCATCATCACCATGGAATTTCCGCACCTGATGCGCTTGATGGAAGAAAACCAGTTCGACACCATTTACCATGAGCATTTTTCCTACTTTTCGTTTCTAACCGTGCGGCGCGTGTTTGCCAGGCACGGGCTCGAACTGTTCGACGTCGACCAGATCCCCACCCACGGGGGCTCGCTTCGGATCTACGCTCGTCACGTCGAGGATCCTTCGCATCCCGTGCACCCCAGGGTGGCCGAGTTGCTCGAACTCGAGAACGCCAAGGGGTTCCAAGAGTTGTCCCATTACCTTTCGTTTGGGGAGCGGGTTAAGGAGACCAAGCGGGGAATCCTGGAGTTCATGTGCCGTGCCAAGCGTGAGGGCAAACGACTCGTGGGCTACGGCGCGCCGGCCAAAGGCAACACGTTGCTCAACTACACGGGCATCCGCACCGACTTTTTGGACTACACCGTCGATCGGAGCCCTCATAAGCAGGGACTGTTCCTCCCCGGGACCCGGATTCCCATTCACGCTCCCGAGGTCATCCGGGAGACGAAGCCGGACTATGTGGTGATTCTGCCCTGGAACCTGAAGGATGAAATCATGGAGCAGATGGCACACATCGGCGAGTGGGGAGGAAGGTTCGTCACCCTCATCCCCGAGGCGAGGGTTCACTGATGCGCTTTCGGGAACTAAGCCTTGCCGGGGCGTACCTCATCGAGCCCGAGCGGTTGACGGACGATCGCGGCTTCTTTGCACGCATCTGGTGCAACCGAGAGTTTCAGGCGGTGGGATTGAGTTCGGAATTGGCCCAGGCGAGCATTTCCTACAACCGGGTTCAGGGCACCCTCAGGGGGATGCACTACCAGGCGGCACCCCATGAGGAGGTCAAGCTGGTCCGGTGTACCTCGGGGGGCGTCTACGACGTGATCATCGATCTCCGGACAGGATCGCCGACCTTCGGCCGTTGGGAGGCGGTGGAACTGACGGCCCAAAACCGGTTGATGATCTATATCCCCAAGGGTTTCGCCCACGGTTTCTTGACCCTCGAAGACGACACGGAAGTCGAATATCACATGTCCGAATACTACTCGCCCGAGTGTGCCAGGGGAGTCCGGTGGAATGATCCCACCTTCCAGGTCTGCTGGCCCATGGTCCCGCGAGTGATCTCCGAGCGGGACGCAACCTACCCGGATTTCCAGCTTTGGGGGGAAAGGGTTGAGTAAAATCGGTGCGTTGCGAAGAGACCTGGACACCGGGCAGATTGGGGTCCGGATGCACGAACTGGTCGCACGGTTGTATCCCATCTGTCGGAGCATCACGGGGGACGGGGTGCGGCGAACCCTCCAGATCCTCGGGGAGTTGATTCCGATCACCGTCCATGAAGTGCCTACGGGGACCCGGGTGTTCGACTGGACGGTACCGAAGGAATGGAACATCCGGGATGCCTACATCCGGCGGGCGACGGGCGAGCGGGTCATCGATTTCCGGGACTGTAACCTCCACGTGGTGGGATATAGCACCCCGGTTCGGGAGACCGTGCCGCTTGCGGAGCTCAGAAGGCACCTGTTCTCACTGCCGGACCATCCCGAATGGATCCCGTACCGTACGTCCTACTACAATGAAAACTGGGGATTTTGCATGGCTCATCGGGATCTTGAGCGACTCCCCGATGACGTCTACGAGGTGTGCATTGACTCCGAGCTGAAGGATGGACACCTGACCTTTGCCGAATGCGTTCTCGAAGGCGAAAGCCGCGAGGAGGTTCTCCTCTCCTGTCACATTTGCCACCCCTCCCTGGCGAACGACAACCTGTCTGGCATTGCCCTCGCCGCGTTTCTCGCCGATTCTCTTCGGCCGCTCCGGCTTCGCTACACCTACCGGTTTTTGTTCATTCCAGGGACCATCGGCTCCATCACCTGGCTTGCCCTCAACGAGGAAAGCGTCCGGAATATCCGTCACGGACTGGTGGTCACGTCGGTCGGTGACCCCGGGCCGTTTACGTACAAAAGGAGCCGCCGGGGGAATGCGGAAATCGACCGGGTGGTCGAGCATGTGCTCCGGCACTCGGGGTCTCCTCATACCGTCACGGATTTCTCACCCTATGGATATGACGAGCGCCAGTATTGCTCACCGGGATTCGATCTGCCCGTCGGCTGTTTGCAACGGACCCCGTACGGCCGCTACCCGGAGTACCACACTTCGGCGGACAACCTGGACTTTGTGCGTCCAACCAGCCTGGCCGAGTCGTTGGCCATTTACCTAGCGGTGGTGGAGATACTCGAAGCGAACCGGATGTACGTGAACACGAACCCCAAGTGCGAGCCGCAACTGGGCCGGAGGGGCCTCTACAGCGCCATCGGTGGCCGCAGCGATGCCGTCGAGCGACAGATGGCCATGCTGTGGCTTCTGAATCTTTCCGACGGCCGCCACAGCCTGCTCGACATCGCCGATCGGGCGGACATGAGGGGGGAGTTGATGGCGGAGATTGCCGAAGACTTGTTGCAAGCGGGTTTGCTAAGGTTTCACGATGCCTAGGGAGCTGATCGGGGTCATTCCCGCCGCGGGGCGGGCGTCGCGTCTTGGTCTCCTGCCTTGCAGCAAAGAGATCCTTCCCGTGGGGTTCCACTCGTCGGGAGAGGGGGACGGGCCCCGGTGTAAGGTGGTTTCGCAATACCTGCTCGAGAGCATGCGGAAGGGGAACATCACGAAGGCGTTTATCGTCTTGCGTGACGGTAAGTGGGACATTCCCTCGTATCTGGGGGACGGGCGGATGGTCGACATCCACCTGGCCTATCTTTTAGTGGATAACTCCTTCGGCGTGCCGTTTACGGTGGATGCGGCTTATCCTTTCCTGGCGAGTGCCGATGTGGCCCTCGGTTTTCCAGACATCCTGTTTACTCCTGCAAACGCTTACGCGGCCCTGATCGAATGGCTGCGCACGACGGGCGGGGACTTGGTCCTGGGTCTTTTCCCAGCGTCCCGCCCCAGGAAAATGGACATGGTCGATGTGGACGCGTTCGGAGGGATCCGCGGCATCGAGATCAAACCGAGCCGGACGGATTTGAGTTTCACATGGATCGTTGCGGTGTGGACCCCAACCTTTACGCACTACATGCACCAGCACCTGGCGGGTGTGAAAACCCGGTACGGCGCCCGTGGCGGAGAACCTCCCCTGGACGGGGGGGGGGAACTGTTCATGAGCGAAGTGATCGTGGCGGCCATGAACGAGGGCCTTTCCGTGGGGTCGGTGACCTTCCCTGAAGGCAGATGCCTCGATATTGGATCGCCCGAGGACCTTGCCCACGTGGTCCGATCGGAGGGCGATCCCCTCATGGGTTTGTGACCTCCCCTTCAAGTTCGATCCCGAAAAGACTTATGCAAGAGGGTTTCATGAAAGCTACAGCGCTTCCAATCGATGATCTAGGGGCGGGTCCCCCGGGGGGAGACGCCCCGCTCACGCTCATCAAACCCAGATCCGGCTGGGAGATCATCGACTTCAAGGAGTTCAGGCAGTACCGCGATCTTTTCTTCTTTCTGGTCTGGCGGGACATTAAAGTTTTGTATGCCCAGACAATTTTGGGTTTCAGTTGGGCCATTTTTCAGCCGCTGATCCAGGTGGTGACCTTCACCATCGTGTTCGGCAAGGTCGCCGAGGTTCCCACCGACGGTATTCCATATGTACTGTTTTCGACGGTCGCTCTCATTCCCTGGACGTACATGTCTCAGGCCATGACCTCATCGAGCGAAAGTCTCATCCAGGGGCAGGCCATGCTGGGCAAGATCTATTTCCCTCGCCTGTTTTATCCGTTGACGTCTGTCGTGGCCAAGCTGCTCGACTTTGTCATCTCTCTCCTGCTTCTCATCGTCGTCATGGTCTATTACCGAATTGAGCCTTCCTGGAACCTCCTGTTCCTTCCCCTGTTCACGGTCCTGATGGTGGCGGTTCCCGCCGGGATCGGAATGTGGTTTTCTTCCCTGGCCATCCGGTACCGGGATGTGCGGCACGCGATGCCTTTTGCCGTGCGGATGCTGATCTACACGGCACCGATTGTTTACTCGGCATCCTCGATCCCCGAGGGCTACCGCCTGCTGTACTCGCTAAACCCCATCGTCGCGGTGATCGAGGGCTTTCGTGCCTCTCTTCTGGGCACGCCCATACCGTGGACGTACATCTGGCCTGGCGTGATCTCGGCGGTGATTCTCGTGATCAGCGGTGCTTTGTGTTTCCGGCGCATGGAAGGTATTTTCGCCGACGTCATCTGATCCAATTACCGAATGTTTACGGAAAAGACAAAATCCCGATGAGTTCGAAAAGATTAGCCATACGGGCCCAAGGCCTCAGCAAGTTCTATCGCATTGGTGTCAAGGAACAGATGCATGACAGCGTGGTCCGTGCGTTTTTTGAGTTCTTGAAGAGCCCCTGGACCAACTATCGAAAATACCGCTCCCTCTACCATTTCGAAGACTTCGATCCTGAAAACAACGGGCACCCCGGCACGAGATCCTCCGATGTCATGGCGGCGCTGCTGGATGTGTCGTTTGAGGTTTCTGAGGGGCAGGTGCTCGGGATCATCGGGGGAAATGGGGCGGGCAAGTCCACCCTCCTGAAGATCCTCTCGCGCATTACAACCCCTACTCGTGGAACGGCCGAGATCCGGGGGCGTGTCTCGAGCCTGCTGGAAGTCGGAACCGGCTTTCATCCGGAGCTGACCGGGCGTGAGAACGTCTACCTGAATGGGACCATCATGGGCATGACCAAGCGGGAAATCGATTCCAAGTTCGACGAGATCGTCGATTTCTCCGGGATCGAGAGGTTTATCGATACGCCCGTGAAACGCTATTCGAGCGGGATGAGCGTTAGGTTGGCATTTGCGGTGGCAGCCCACCTCGAGCCGGAAATCCTTCTGGTCGACGAAGTGTTGGCTGTGGGAGATGCAGCGTTCCAAAAGAAATGCCTGGGGAAGATGGGCAATGTGGCGCGTGAGGGGCGGACGATCCTGTTCGTGAGTCACAACATGGCGGCCGTGAGCCAACTGTGCAGCGACGTGATCTGGTTGGATCGGGGGCGGATCCGGCAAGTTGGTCCGTCGGCCGAGGTGGTGTCCGCTTATCTCACGGAGGGCACTTCGGGGCACGCGGTGTGGGTCAACAACCAACCAGCTGGCGAGGAGGCGGAAGTCCATCTGCGCGCGGCACGCATCTGTGATCCGGAGGGAAACCCCGTGACGATCACCGATTTCGATCGCCCGTTTTCGATCGAGGTGTGCTACGACGTGCTGCGGGCGACCCGCGGTCTTTCGCTGACCATCCACATCATCGACACGCAGGGCAACATCATTCTCGAAACAATGGATACCGACCGGCCGGAATGGAAGGGAATCGTATGGGACGCTGGCAGCTACGTCGCACGCGTGACCTTCGACGCTCCCCTGCTCAAGCCCGGCCGGTATTATGCCACGCTGGTTTCCTTCATCGACGGTGTCAAGGTCATCGCCATGGAAGAATGTGCCCTCATTTTTGACGTCTCGGAAGTAGGCTATCGCATGAACATTGGCCGCTACGGAGTTGTCGCGCCTCTCTTCAAATGGGACACCGAACGGCTTGAGAGCGTATCGACCTCGGAACGCGGAGAAAACGATGGCTCGACCAAATGGCCATCCGGCATTTGTGACGGGTACTGCCGGACGACATGAAGGACTCTTTCTGGCGACGCTTGTTTTTCGTGCAGGCTGCGGGGCCTCATCCTCGACCAATTGACGGGCGAACGATGGCTGTCAACGGTACTGAAGCTCGAATGGGTGGGGCGAGGGAGAAAGCTTCGTGCTTGGCTTCGTGCCATTTGTCTTTTAAGGGAGAGTAAAAATTAGTTTCACCCTACACACAAGGAGTCTTTCCACGATAGGGGTCGCGGTCGCTTTGGCGAGTGTGACCGTTTTTTCTTACTTTGCATTCGGGCCGCTTCTCACTTATCGATGGTGGGCGCAATCGCATGCCGAGTTTCGGGCTCGGCCCCTCGCCGCTCTTGAGCCCGAAATGGAGAATTATCGAAACAGCTTGGCCGTTGACGTGGAAATCGCCCAAAAAGCGCTGCACGATGTCTGGGATATTCCGCGTTTCGGAGGGCCGCCCTCCTTTCCTGATGTGAGTTCCACCCTTGATGAGCTATGGGTGGGAACGGCGGTGGACAATGAAAGCTGGAGACTTTCCCTCCACTCCCTCTTCATCCTCAGATGCCTTGTGTTTGCCCACAGGGAATCGGGAGACGCACGATATCTTGAAAAGGGTAAGGAAATCCTTGAATCCTGGATTCGACAAAACCCTCGGGATCGTCCACCCTGCACCTTTTCGTGGAGTGATCATTCCACTGCCCTGCGGGCGGTTCTCATTTGTGCCTTCCTGGATTACTATGACCGAGCAGGGGGGCTCGACGCAAGGTTCCAGGCAACCGTCGCACACTCGCTTCTCCAGCATGGCCTTTTCCTAATTCGTCCCGAGAATTACGCCTATTCACACAACCACGGCATTTATCAAGACTATGCGTTGCTCGTTGTCGCCACACACTTGAAAGAGGGCACGGTCTCCCGGGAGTGGGTGTCGGCCGCCTTGTCCAGGCTCGAGAAGCAGCTGGCTCAGACCTATTCGACCAGAGGAATCCATCTGGAGAACTCCCCCGGATATCATCAAAGCATCACGGAGCTGCTGGATCGAATCGCCCGATACTTGGGCGCCGTAGGAATTGGAAGGCCGGAGCGACTGCTGCGCACTCTTGACCTCGCAAAAGGTGCGCTTCCTTCTTTCATTCTGCCGGATTTCACTATTGTACCCGTCGGAGACACGGGCCGTGGGGACAGGGCTCGCATTGGGTCCCAACTCCCTGCCGACGACCGTTTCGTCGTTCATCCAGAGGGTTATGCAGTGATTTCTGGATCCATGCACGCCTTTTTTGCAGCGACATGCAATTCGCTTACCCACAAGCATTGTGACGACCTCTCCCTCGTGCTCTACGACCGGGAGGGCGGCATTCTCGTGGATCCAGGATTCCTGAACTATCAGCTGAATGACGCTCGGAGGAATTATACGCTTTCCTGGCCGGCGCACAATACGGTCACGGTGGCTTCCGAGCCGCCTTTGGCGATCTCTCGTCGCTGCGGCATCGATGCCTATGGGAGGACCGATCGTTTTGTGGTTCTTCGGGGCAGTTCCATCAGGACGACCGGCCAAGTACATACTCGTACCCTGATCTATGATATTGAAAACGAATCCCTGATCATCATGGACTTATGTAAATCGATGGTTTCGGAGCGATGGTACAGATTCTTCCATTTCGACCCGCAAACGACGTTGCTCATGGAAGCCGACCACCGCATCCAAGTACAGACCTCAAGGGACAAGCGGTACATTCTGGCCCTCTGGCCGACGCAGAGCGAGCTGCGCCTGATCGCAGGGCAGGAAAACCCGATTCAGGGCTGGGTGGCGGATAGCTTTGGAGACCTCTCGCCCGCTCCGGTGACGGCCGAAAGCCTCCTTGGCGCCGATCTCGTTTTCCTCGCAGCCATAGGACCTCAGGACGCCTCAAACAGCATCCGTCTTACGCCGGACAAGAAGATCGCCTACAAGGGGCGCAGCCAACATCGTGAGATCTCCCTAGCCGAATCTCATATTGAAATCACTTCCGATCCTGTGGATTCCTCGGCGCAGGCCGGACAGGCGAACGTAGAGACGGTTCCCCTCCAAGCCAACAAATATCAGGACCCATTCCTGGGTCAGCGTCGCCCGGTCGGATTGGATAAGAGACTGACTATTACTGTAGCCAATATAGTGTGTTGGATTGTTGTTCTCTCCTTGATTAGATTTATTCAAATCCGTCGGCCAAGATTTGCTATTGTTTTATTGTTGTTTGCTATTATATGTAATGTTATTGTATTGATAAAATTTTTCGATAGATTGGCTTGGTATTGACAGCATTTTTTATTAAATGTTTAATAATGGCATTTTTTTAAGTCTATATAATCAACTGACACTTCACGCTGAATTCATGTTCAAAGGCGTATGAATAGTTTTTCGATTCTGGGGGGGAAGCTCACAATGGAATATCGTACCAGGGGCCATGAAGAGTCGGGATGTCAAGGAGGAGGTGTTGCGCCGGTCACGGTATTTGAGAGACGAAAACGATCATCGTGTTGTTTGGGGGTTACCCTGCTGTTTGTGGTCCTGTGCATGGCGAGTACCACATTTGCCCAGTCGAGTTTAATCGCTCAGATGGGTCAGCCGTTGTCCGCGGTGAGTTTGAGTGGAGAGGGGACCGGGGACTGGGTGCACTGGGGGCTGACGAGCGCCTCGGATGTGAATCGCAAGGGTGGTGTGAGTCCTCAGATCAGCGGGTACACACAGCTGGGTGGCGCATCTCCGGGGCGGTTTGCGGACAGCCGGGTGGCGTATTCGTGGACGGGTGGGACGCCGACGGGTACGGTGTCGTCGACGACGACGGGGTTGTTTTTCACGGGGATCGGCAACGGTTATCGGCTGACGGTGCCTTCCGACGGGGCGGACCGGGTCTTCAAGGTGTACCTTGGGGTGTACCGAGCCAAGGGCAGGGTGGAGGCACGGTTGAGCGACGGGAGTGCGCCGTCGTACGTGGAGTTGGTGGACAATGGCACGGGGAGCACGGATCGTGTGGTGACGGTGACGTACCGTGCGCCGGCCGGGGTGAGCTTGATCGTTGAGTTCACGCTTTTGGACAACTACGGGGTGAGTTGGGGCAATGTGACGCTCCAGGCGGCGACGTTGGTTTCGGGAGTTGTTCCGCCTGTGGTGGCCACCCCGACGATCACGCCGGCTGGCGGGACGTACACGGGATCGGTGAGCGTGACGCTGGGTTGCCAGACGCCTGGGGCGTCGATTCGCTACACGTTGGATGGGAGTGAGCCCACGGCGTCTTCGCCGCTTTACGGGGCTGCGTTGACGCTGACCCAGAGTGCCACGGTGAAGGCGAAGGGTTATCTGGTGGGTTACACGGACAGCGCGACGGCGAGCGCAACGTTCACGGTGGGCTCCTCGGGTGGATCGACCTTGAGCGCTCAGCTGGGTCAGCCGTTGTCCGCGGTGAGTTTGAGTGGAGAGGGGACCGGGGACTGGGT
>CAZGQL010000023.1:0-18883 GCA_964527905.1 uncultured Syntrophobacteraceae bacterium | reverse complement strand
GCCGGGGTGAGCTTGATCGTTGAGTTCACGCTTTTGGACAACTACGGGGTGAGTTCGGGCAATGTGACGCTCCAGGCGGCGACCTTGGTGGCTCCCCTTCCCCTGCCGTTTTCCGATGATTTTAACCGGTCGAGCCTGGGGGCTTGGGCCGTTGTCGACGACAGTCCTACCGCATCAAACTGGCGGATTGTGAATGCGGAGCTCCATCAGCTCAACCGTGTTGAGAGCGTGAACAGCTTTGACGGGAGCTACCACAAGGGAACCTATGTCTACCTCACGTCCGGTCTTGGATGGACGGACTATCGTTTCAGTGTCCAAGCAACCTTCCTGGCCCCCGATTACGCTGATGACATCGGTATCCTCTTTCGCTACCAGAACAACGACAACTACTACCGGTTGTCGCTCAATTCCAGATACGGGTTCACCCGCCTTGAAAAGAAAGTGAACGGTCGCTTCACTACGCTTGCCGTGAACGCGCGTGGATATCTGAAGGGGGCGGTCAACACGATCACCGTTGATCTTAAGGGATCGAGCATCCAGGTCGTTTTGAACGGAGACCGTCTCTTTGCCGCGTCGGATGCCGGCGTTGCCTCCGGCACCATCGGACTCTATTGTCAGGACGCTTCGAAGTTCGACAACGTCTCGGTCGGTGCTGTTGTACCGAACCCGTCCATCACGTTGTCACGGCCCGCTTCCTTCTCTGTAGACCCGGGCGATGAACTCGTCGTCGAGGCCGTCGCGGCCCATGTGCCTCAAGACGGCGCCGTGGAATTCCTGCTGGACGGTAGTGCCTCAGTGCTCGATGTCACCGCTCCATTCAGCGCCCGCTACACCAATCTGGCACAAGGGGAGCATACGGTCGAAGCGGTCCTGCGGAACGCGGTTTCCGAGTTGGCCAGGGATACCAACACCAAGGTCGGAGTGCTCGGCCATTACTACGTGGGGATCGGTGACAGCATCACCAATGGGGAAGGAGACAATGATTCGCGGGACAATCTTTTGCCAGACGGAAGGGTCTTGTCGTTCCAGGGTTATGAGGCTCCGTTGACCCGGGCTCTGACGGACATTTCCGGCTACCCCAATCTGGTTTTCAACGAAGGGATCGGAGGGGACGAATCCTACGAAGCCGCTTACGTGCGAGTCAACTCGATCCTGGAGCGACACCCGAGGGCTAACCGGGCTCTCGTGCTCTTGGGAACCAACGATTCGGGGGGGACCCTGCCGGTTCCAAGCGGGCTGGGGTGTTCCGGGAGTTCATGCTCTGGAACCTACAAGCAGAGCATGCAGTATCTGTTGAACGCTCTCAATGCGCGACAGGTGATGCCCTTTGTCGCGCGGATCCCGCCGACGTGGGGAACTACGGCCCCTTCGAGAAACCTGATGATTCAGCAATACAACCAAGTGATCGATTACGAGCTTACGGGCGCAGCCCCGGGACCTGACTTTTACGGTTTCTTCCTGAGCCATGGGGATCTCTTTGCGGATAATCTGCACCCGAACGCCCTTGGACACAAGGCGATGGCTCATCTTTGGATGAACTGCCTCCTCAATCGCAATGACCCGCTGTTCCTCCTCCGAAATGTAAGTCCGGCCGCCTGCAGGCAGAACGTACTCGAGGTCGGCAACCGCTACTATGTTGATCGGGATTACGTACTGTCCAGCATCCCGTCGGAATTGTCAGGGAACGACGTGGTGTGGATCATGACGCCGAGCAGTGAAGCGGAGAACGCCACGGAATCATGGCTTTCGTTCGATCTCCCGTCGAACGCGACTGTCTACGTGGCCTATGACTCAAGGGCTCTCTCGGTACCCAACTGGTTGAGCTCGCGGTTCACTCAGCTCGGGAGCTCCATCGGGGTGACCGAGCCGGGAGTGGGTACGCTCCGTCTGTACCAGTACCCAGCCAGTCCTTCGGGTGGGAAAGTGATTCTGGGTGGGAACAAAGCTGCAGGAGCCGTTTTCCCTCAGGGGGTTCAAGCGGCCAACTACCTGGTGATCGTCAAGGAGCGCCTCAACTGAAATGCAATCGGACGAGGATGGCAGTATGAAACGGGTTATCGTTTGGATTCTTGCAATGAGTATATGGGCTTGCGGGCTTCACACTCAGATCTGTTCGGCGCAAGCCCCCCCGGATGTGTCCCAGGCGGAGCAGCTCCTGACGGAATACTTCCAACAGTTGGAACAAGGCAATACGGCCCGTGTTCTGGCGTTACTGACGGGGCCGATGCGAACGAGGAGAGAAGTCGTTTTAAGGAACAATCCACAGTATGCCGACATGCTTAGAGAGAGGTATCAAAACGCTTCCTTTGAGGTGACAAGTTTTGAGCCCCTCTATACCTCCATGTTCTTGGCGGAGGCTCGGGTTTATCTTGGTTCGGACGAAAACATGGTGCTTCGCTTCACGCTGAGCCTGGACGGAGGAATGTTAAGAATCTACTCGGAAGAGGAGATTCCCGTAAAAGACACAAAAGAGTCTCATTAGGGAAACCTCGCGCGGTAGGTCCGCGATCCGGCTGAGTGGATCGATCCTTTCCGTGATGTTCTCTTTCTCATGGTTTTGGGCTGGCACCGAGATCGATTGATTCGCCATGGGTGGGGTGAATTGGAATTGACAGATCAAATGTCGGGAGGGTGCCATGGCGCACAAGAAGGGTTTTGCGCCGGAAATCCCAGCCAAGGCCTATCGTCGGTTTCGGAACCTGTGTTGTCCGAAGTGCCGAGAACCCTTTGCGGCCTTGAGCGGTGGGGAACGAGGTGATTTTCGCGAATATGACGTGCTTGCATGCCGCTGTGGGCTCGCTCCAGTTGTTGCAGGCATTCCTATCCTTGGCGCAGGCATCACGGTATCACCGCACCAGGTCCAGAGGGCGGTTCACTGCATCAGGCACCGCCGTTACCGGCAAGCTCTGGAGTGTGTGTTAACGCCGCAGAGTCCGACTCTGGCCCCGCGCTGGATTCAACAGCTGCCTTCGGTCCGGGGGGTGGGGCTTTTGCGACACGCGGCGCACCGGCTGGCAGCTCGGTCTTGGACCGGGCGCCTGCTTCATTCAAATTGCACCTCTTCATTCCTGAACATCTTTCTACGGGAGTCCGGGCTCAGTTGGGGTCGGGATGCTTATGACTACTTTGTCTTCCGCTTCGGCCTGCCGCGCCACCTGGTGGCACTGGCATTTTGCAGCGTGATCCAAGAGCCCGTCAGACCGATCCTCGAGGTCGCCAGCGGCTGCGGGCACATCACTCGGAGTCTCGTGGCCCATTCCTGTGGCCGGCCGGTCGTCGGGATCGACCGGAGCTTTTTCCCGCTCTTTGTGGCCAAGCAATGGGTTGCACCCGAAGCAGATTACGTCTGCTGCGCGGCGGACGCCCCCTTGCCTTTCGAAGATGACACGTTTTCCGTGATATGGTGCACAGACGGTCTCCATTATCTGGCGGAAAAAGGGGTTTTCATGCAGGAGGCGCGGCGGGTCGCTGGCGACGAGGGAACCTTGGTCATGAGCTCGATGCGCAACGCCAGGGTCCCGTACCGCGACGCGGGAGCGCCCCTGGCTCCCGAAGGCTATGCTGAGCTCGTTTCGGAGATTCCGCACCGCCTGGTGGCCGACTCGGCGGTATTGAGCCGATACTTGCGCCGGCAGGGACCTGCCCTGGAGAGGCAACCGGATCTGGACAGTCTCGCATCCGAACCCCTCCTGTCAATGGTTTGCTCCACGCGCGAGGGCATCTTCAAGGACTACGGGACCTTCAGGGATTGGCCCCATGTCGACGGCTGCCTGCGACTCAATCCGCTGTATGCAGCCGAGAATGACGATGAAGATGGGTGGGTGCGCCTTGTTCTCCGTTTTCCTGGTGGCTGGTACGAGAAGGACAACGCCGCGTGTAGGGAATACTTGCCGGAAACCGTACGGATTTCCACGGAAGGGTTTTCAGCCCTGGCGCACGGCCATCGAACTCGTGAGCTGGAAGAGTGGATCGCCCGGTGCGTGGTGCTGGGGGTGCCACCACGATACGCCGGTGCCGGCATCAGCAGCGGATGGCTGAAGTTGGCCGAGTACGAGAGTTTGCCCGAATATGGCTGCTCCATCGGAGACCATGCCTACACCGGTTGAGTCAATGGATGGTCGCTGCGTCTTGCTGACGGGAGCGAGCGGATTCATCGGTTCCCACCTCAGTGCCTCTCTGCTTCGGTCGGGTGCCCGGGTACACGCCGTCTCGCGCCGGCCTCAGCCTGCCATGCCGATGGGACCCCGCTGGTGGCAGGGCGACCTGGGTGACTTCAAGTGGGCTCGGAGCCTATTCGATGCGATCCGACCCGAGGTGGTCTTTCACCTGTCCAGTACAGTCAGTGGATCCCGTGATTTGGCAGCGGTCCTGCCCACGCTCCAGGACAACCTCGTTTCGACGGTCAATATCTTGGTGAGCTCCCAGGAGTTCGGGTGCCGGCGCATCGTTCTGGCCGGTTCTCTGGAAGAGCCCGAGCCGGCGCTCGAGCCCTTGGTGCCGGCCTCACCCTACGCAGCGGCCAAGATGGCGGGCAGTGCGTATGCTCGCATGTTTCACGCCCTGTACGAGACCCCGGTCGTCATCGCCCGTCTTTTCATGGTCTATGGTCCGGGTCAGAAGGACCTTCGCAAGCTCGTCCCTTACGTGATCCTTTCCCTCCTGCGAGGGGAGGCGCCTCGGCTGAGCAGCGGGACGCGCCCGGTGGATTGGATTTACGTCGACGATGTGGTCGACGGTCTCCTGACTGCGGCTACCCACCCGAATCTTGAAGGGAGGACGGTGGAGCTCGGATCGGGTCGTTTCGCAACGGTCCGTGAAGTGGTCGAAGAGTTGGTGCGGATCGTGGACTGTGGGATCCAACCGGTTTTTGGCGGTGTGGCGGATCGGCCTTTCGAACAAGTGCGCATCGCCGATGTGGCGGCGACGCGCGAACAGATGGGCTGGGGCCCGCAAGTGAGTCTAGAGGACGGGCTACGCCGCACGGCGGAGTGGTACGGCAGGGAGCTCCGCGAAGGTCGCCTCCAGCCCTAGATCAAAGAGATCGGTGGCTCTCATGGATTTTTTCAAACGGCTCATCCGGCGTATCATTCCTCCAGCCGCACCTCCACCGCCTCCTCCGGTGGCGGTGCAAGAGTGGTCTATCGGCATCTACGCAGGCACTGCGCCGTGGGAGCTTTCGCCCCTCGATCAGGCAGCCAATCCGGTGTTGACCCGCTTCGACGTGACCGATGCCGACGCCTCCTTCGTCGCGGATCCTTTCATGATACGCTCCAATGGAGCCTGGTACATGTTCTTCGAAGTGATGAACCACACGACCGGAAAGGGCGAGATCGCCCTGGCGACGAGCCCGGATGGTTGCACTTGGCGCTACGAGCAGATTGTGTTGGCCGATGCCGTTCACCTGTCCTACCCGTACATACTCTCCCATGGTGGTGATGTGTATATGATCCCGGAAAGCTGGAAGGCTGGGGAGGTGAGGCTGTATCGGGCGGCGCGCTTTCCGACCGACTGGGTACTGGAGTCCGTCCTGCTCCGGGGGCCATACCTGGCGGACAGCTCGGTCTTTCGAGCCGGCGACAGGTGGTGGATGCTGGTGGAAGCCGGAGCGGACTTTTCCTTCGATACCGTGAGGCTCTACGGTGCTCCGGAACTGGTCGGTCCCTGGGAGGAGCACCCTGCAAGCCCCGTTGTGAGCGGCAACCCGCACATCGCCCGTCCGGCCGGTCGAGTGCTGATTGAAGAGGGGCGAATCATCCGCTTCGCCCAGGACTGTGCGCCCGAGTATGGTCTTCGGGTGACAGCGCATGAAATCCTTGAACTGACCGTGGACCGATATCTCGAGCGTCCTCTGGGGTCCGGGGAAGTCCTGGGCGCCACAGGCAGTGGGTGGAACAGTCACGGGATGCACCACATCGATGCCCATCGACTGGAGACCGGGAGCTGGCTGGCCTGCGTCGATGGCTGGCAACGGGTGATGAGGACCTGAGCGGCATGCTCGATGTGCTGAAGATCCAGGATCCCATCCGAAGTCTTTTCGGTGAAACTCGGCTGTACCGGTTCGCCGCGGAAGTGAGACGAGCATGGGTCCGCCTGGATGAGATGGATCGACGGGTGGTGTCCCTGGCTCCAGAGGTGAAGCCCCGCGGTCGGGTGCTTCTGTCCTACATCCTGGATGCCTTTCTCCTTGAACCGGAGGACCCGCGGCTTTTCAAACACACCCACTACTGGGAAACCCGGCAGATCGCGCAGACATGGCTCGACCTGGGCTACGCAGTGGACGCCATCCACTGGAAGAACCGGGAGTTCGTGCCGCGGCGGCGCTACGATTACTTCATCGACGTACGTTTGAATCTGGAGCGCATCGGGCCGCTGCTCAACCCAGACTGCGTCAAGATCATGCACATTGAAACGGCCCACTGGCTTTTCCACACGACGGCGCAACACCAGCGGCTGCTGGACGTGCAGCGGCGGCGGCAAGCCACGATTGGTCCCAGCAAGATTGTTGAGCCCAATCGGGCCATCGAGCACGCGGATTGTGCCGTCATTCTCGGCAATGATTTCACGCGCGGCACTTATGCGTACGCGGGCAAGCCCTTCTACCGGGTGCCGGTTTCAGCCCCGGCGGTGTATCCCTGGCCCGAGGACAAGGATTACGAGACCTGCCGCAACCACTTTCTGTGGTTTGGAAGCGGTGGACTGGTTCATAAGGGGCTGGACCTGGTCTTGGAGGCCTTTGCCGCCATGCCTGAGTTCCACCTTTCGGTGTGCGGTCCGATCCGGGATGAGCCGGATTTTGAGCGGGTCTACCGACGGGAATTGTATGAGACTCCCAACATCGAAACGATCGGGTGGGTCGATGTGAGCAGCCCCCAATTTGATGCGATCACGCGTGGCTGCCTTGGGGTGGTGTACCCGTCGTGCTCTGAAGGGGGGGGAGCGGGAGTGATCACGTGCCTTCACGCGGGGCTGATACCCATTGTGAGCCATGAGACGAGCGTCGATGTGGGGGAAGACATGGGCGTGATGCTCAAGACTTGCTCCCCTGAGGCGATCCAGGAGGCTGTACGCCGAGTGGCGTGCATGCCCGTGGAAACGCTGCGGGCGTGGTCGCGGAAAGCGTGGGAGTTTGCGCGGGCGCACCACACTCGGGAGAACTTCGCCGCAGCCTACCGGAGGGTGGCCGAGGACATCCGGAAAACCTACGCGAGATCATGACCGCGCACGAATTGGCGTTGGATTGCGGCTGACTCGACGAGGTGCCGAATGATGCGACGCAGTAACCGCTGTGAGACCGGGTTCAGGCTGGTGAGAATGGGTTTCTGGAGCCTCGGATGTGCGATCGTCGGCTGTGTCGATCTTGAGGGAAGTCCTGTGCCTGCGGCATCTCGCCCAATACGTGGTGATGATCCCCGGCCACGGAGAGTGCTCCGGGTTGTGTGACCTAACGGACATGGAGTCTGATCCACACAAGGAGGTACACCAAGCCTCGTGAGCGTGCTCGGACGCTGGGAGCGTTTCTGGATGGGCTTTGCAGATCAAACGGCTTTGGGGCGCCTGGCTTGCGCCTTGGCCGGTTTGTTTGCCGGTCCATACAAAGCGCGAACCTATCTTGCGGGACTCAGTGGGCGCGCATATGTCTCCCCGCGCGCGTCCATCCACCACAGTCGTCTGAAGCTGGGTCTCAACGTATTCGTGGGTGACGGGGTGGTCATCTATGGTCGTGGTGAAACGGGGCTGGTAACGATTGGCAGGGGGTCCCATGTGCATCGCGATTGTATCCTGGAAACAGGGGAAGGCGGCAGTGTGATCATCGGGGAAGAGACGTCGATCCAGCCACGATGTGTCCTCTCGGCCTACGTGGGCTCCATCTCCATCGGCTCCATGGTGCAAGTGGCCCCCCATTGTGCGTTTTACGCTTACGACCATACGGTCGTACCAGGCATGCCCATCAAGCATCAGCCCCTCAAGACCAAGGGAGGGATCGTGGTTGAAGACGACGCATGGCTGGGGTTCGGTGTCATCGTGCTCGACGGGGTACGGATCGGGACGGGAGCGGTGGTGGGAGCCGGTTCGGTGGTCACCCGGGACGTCCCGAATGGGGCCATTGCCGCGGGAGTCCCCGCGAGGGTCCTGAAGCTGAGGGAGGATTTTGCTCATAATGGCATGGAAACGGCCGAAGATGGAGCATGATCCCTTCCGTTCCGGCGATCAGGGTTTCCCGTCGCAAGCGGGGCAAACGGGATTCAATCGCTAGTTGCCTGGAGTAGTGGATGTCGAGTCAGCCACTCGTGAGCGTCGTGACGCCAGTGTACAATACGGAACGCTACCTCGCCGAATGCATCGAGAGCGTCCTTCAACAGACGTACGGGAACTGGGAGTACGTCATTGTCAACAACTGCAGCACGGATCGGACGCTCGAGATCGCTGAGGGCTATGCGGCGAGGGATGCAAGGGTCAGGGTCCACAGTAATGCTCAGTTCCTGGACCAGATGGGGAACTGCAACCACGCGCTCCGCCAGATTTCTCCCGAGAGCAGATACTGCAAAGTGGTCCATGCCGACGATTGGATCTTTCCGGAATGCCTGGCGCGCATGGTGGAGGTCGGGGAAGCACACCCCTCCGTCGGCATCATCGGCTCCTATCGGCTCGAAGAGACTGCGGTGAGCCTTGACGGACTCCCTTACCCGAGTACCGTCGTTCCGGGGAGGGAGATCTGCCGCCGGTACCTCCTGGAGCATGTCTATGTGTTGGGCTCGCCGTCTTCCCTTATGATCCGCTCGGACCTGGTTCGGGCTCGGGACCCGTTCTACGCCGAAGGGGGACTCCAGGCCGACGTGGACACGTGCTTTGACATCCTGCGCACGTGGGACTTCGGGTTTGTCCATCAAGTGCTCACGTTCACCAGGCGCCACAATGAATCAGCGTCCAGCCGCATCTCCCAGTGGTTCGGGACGGGGTGGATCAGCGACCTCAGGCTATTGAAAAAGTACGGCCCAAGCTGCCTGAGTCTCGAGGAACAGCGGGCGGCCGAGGAATGGCTGATGAGCCTCTACTACCGGTTCCTAGGGCACAGTCTTTTCCGAATGAGAAAACGTGAGCTGTGGAACAGGCGCAGGGAGTTCTGGGCCTATCAGACGGAGTCGCTGGCCGGGTTGGGATACCGCCTGAATGCGTGGCAACTGTTCAAGGGTGCCATGGTGTTTCTATTGGTCCACATGACGAATCGACTTGCACAGCAGGGATGTCGGTACCCGTCCGGTGCGGTATGTTGATCCAGGGCGTTCGGCCTGCGGGCCAAGGTGACAGGGGCCTCCCTCCCGCAATGGATGTGTCCGAGAGGCGGCGGATGATTTCACAAGGAGTTGGATATTGAGAGTGCTTTATGTCGCGCATCGGATCAATGCCGTCGATGGCTCGGCGGTTCATTGCAGGGCCTTTGTCGAGCACGTTCGGCGGTTGGGCCATGAGGTGGAAACCTTCCCCCGCCTGAAAACTGCCGCAGGCAGCGCCGAGGGGCAGGGTGACTCCTTGTGGAAGAGAGTGCGCAACGGACTCGGCAAACTCAGCCATAAGAAGGTGGTTTATTTCTTTGAAAGGTTCCTGCAACGAGAAAACGAGGCCGTCCTGGCAGTCGACGGGATCATGGATTCATTGCTTGAAACCATCCAGATGATGCGCATCGTACGTCGATTCAGGCCGGATGTCATCGTCTATAGATATGCCACGTTTCGTTTTGCACCGAGTTGGATCAGTGCAATGTACGGCATCCCACTGGTTGCGGAGGTGAACCACCTGCGGACCGTGGAGGCTCAGTTCTTTAACAAGGACGAGGTTGGGGCGTTCACTCGGGTGGTTGAAAAAAAGGCTATCAATGGCTTTGGCTATAAATTCTGTGTTTCGGAAAGAATGAAGTATTTCATAGAAAAGTACTGTGGAACTTCCGAAATAACCATTGTTCCCAATGGGGTTGATCATAGGCGATTTGACATCAGGCTCTACAGCAAGGAGAGTGTGAAGAGGGAACTTGGCTTGAGTGGCAAAACGGTGCTGGGCTATGTCGGTTCCTATCAGCCGTGGCATGGGGTCGACATCGCCTTGCGCGTCATGGAACTCCTTGCGGCACATGATGAAAACTATCATCTGCTTTTGGTGGGCAGTGGTTTGGCGTATTCGGACATCCAGCTCGAGATCCGGAGGAAGGGGCTGGAATCGTGCGTGACGCAAGTAGGCAAAGTGCCTCATGAAGAGATCCCGCAGTACATGGCCTGCTTTGACTACGCGCTCATGAGCTACCCGGAGATCAAAGATTTTCATGGGTCTCCACTCAAAATGTTCGAGTACATGTCCATGTCGATCCCAGTCGTTGCCACGAGCATTGGGCAGTTGGGCGAGATTCTCACCCATGGGCAAACGGGATACCTAGTCTCTCCCCCGACCCCCGAGAACTTTGTCCATGTGATCTTGGACTCCGGTTCTCAAGAGGTCCGTCCGGAGACGGTCGGCCGGAATGCCCGCAAACTTGTTGAAGAGCAATATAGCTGGCTGGCGAACGCACGGAGCGTCATGAGGCTGTGCGAAAGGGCCGTGAACGGGGCTGCGGCGCCGTTGTCGTGAACCTTTTGAGAGTGGAAATGATGAAAGACCGATGCATCCACCTGGTGGCCGCCGCAAGACCGAATTTCATGAAAATCGCGCCCCTCTACCATGAGGCTTGTCGCGAGCCGTGGCTTGAGGCGCGGATCATCCACACGGGTCAGCACTACGATGTGAACATGTCGGATTCCTTTTTCAAGGATCTTGGGCTTCCGGCGCCCCACATCCACCTCGGGGTGGGAAGCGGCACCCATGCGGAGCAGACCGCGAGGGTGATGGTGGCTTATGAGTCCGTGTTGAGAGACGAGCGGCCCGACCTGGTGGTGGTCGTTGGGGATGTGAATTCCACGATGGCTGCGACCTTGAGCGCCAGCAAGCTCGGCGTGAAGGTGGCCCATCTGGAGGCGGGGCTAAGGTCTTTTGATCGGACGATGCCGGAAGAGATCAACCGGGTGGTGACCGATGCACTGGCGGATCTGCTGTGGACGCCTTCTTCGGATGCGGATGAGAATCTCCTGCGGGAAGGGATCCCACGGGAAAGGATCCAGCGGGTCGGCAACATCATGATCGATTCTCTGGAAATGCTTCGAAGCACGATAGAAGCGCAGGCGGTCCATGAGGAGTTCGGGCTGGAGTCGGGCAGGTTCGGCCTGGTGACCCTGCACCGCCCGGCCAATGTCGACCCGCCTGATGTCCTGGAGCAATTGTGTCGCGGCCTGGTGCGGGTTTCGGAATCCCTGCCGCTGGTGTTTCCGGTGCATCCAAGGACGAGAAAAAACCTCGAGAGTCACAATCTTCTGAGGCTTCTCGAGGGCCGGTCGGGACTTCACCTCGTCCAGCCCCAGAGCTACGTGCGCTTCATGAGCCTGATTTTCGCCAGCCGCCTCGTCATTACGGATTCAGGGGGAATCCAGGAGGAAACCACCTACCTTGGGATTCCCTGCCTGACACTTCGCCCCAATACGGAACGCCCGATCACCGTGGCGCAGGGGACCAACCGCCTGTGCGAGCCCGTCGGGATGGTCGACGAGGTTAGTGCGATACTTTCCAACGGCCGACGGACAGGGTGCACGGTGCCCTTGTGGGATGGGCGAACGGCCGGGCGAGTGGTTGAATCGATGCGGCAGTTCCTTGCGGCTTGAGGGGATGGCGCAGTGGTGTGGCCTGCTCTGGTGAACTGCTGAGGGGCTGTACACACTCTCCGTAAGGACTGACTGCAGATGAGAAGATGGTTTCGAAGCCTATTACTGATTTCTCACTATTGTCTTGAGGGACTGCTCCGTGGGTAGAACGGATTCCAAGGGGAGGTTGCGCGTCCTCTCTGCCAAGCCCTTTTACCATGACATGATCCGGGAATCCTGCAACTCTTGGGATTTAGAGGAGGTCGTCGGGCGGGGAATTCCCAAATGGCTTTTCAAAGTGACAAAGAGACATGAACGCTTGCTTGGCCTGTTGGCTCTGTTGCATGTGCTCCTCTCTGACAGGGTGATTGCATGAAAATCGTCCTATATACGGTAAGCTCTCTGCCGACCATTGGGGGTATGGAGATGGTGGTGCATCACTTGGCGCGCACCCTCCATGAGCTCGGGCATCAGGTGAGGGTGCTTACCGGTGGGGGGTGTTGGAGCCAGCGTGGGTTCGATTTGGGCTACCCGATTCATCGCTGGCCGACGCTCAAAGGAGTAGTACCCGACCAGGAACGGCTGATGCGGCTTCTCCTGGACAGCGGTATTTGGGGGTGTGATGTGGTACACGCCCATGACACGTATCTCACCGGGTATGCAGCGGCAAGGCTCAAGCGGTATCGCAAAATCCCCGTGGTTGTGACCCCACATGGAGAAGACATTCACGTGATCCCCGAGATTGGGTTCGGGGTGCGGCTAAATCCCCGGCTGGCTCCAAAAGTGTCGCGCACTTTGGAGGAAGCCGACCTCCTGACAGCGATCAGCGCCGGGGTGGAGCGATCCCTCCTGGATGCCGGTGCCCGCAGGGAGAAGATTCGGAGGATCCCAAACGGCGTCGACAACAAACGGTTTCTGGGCCCCAGAACATGGAGCGTCTGCGCGTACTTCGGCATCCCAGCGCAGGCACGCCTCATACTTTCCGTGGGCAATTACTATCCCCGCAAGGGTTTCGAAGTGCTCGTCCGTTCCATGCCGATCATCCTTGCCCGGGAACCGCTGGCACACCTTGTGATAGTGGGAAAGGGCACCGAGATCCTTCATCCGTTGATTCGCGAGCTCGGTGTGGGTGCCAGTGTGACAATCACCGGTCCCATTCTATACGCCATGCATGCGAAAGGGGGGTGTGAGGGCAATGGTACCCCCCCTGGCTTAGATCCATTGGCGGACTTGTACCGTGCCAGCGAGCTGTACGTATCCGCTGGCATGAGCGAGGAGGCCGAGGGTCTTTCCCTCGCTCTCCTAGATGCGATGGCAGCCGGGCTTCCCATTGTAGCCACCGAGATTTCTGGCAATAGGGACGTGATTGTCCATGGTGAGGCCGGTTTCCTGGTCCCGCCTGCAGATCCCGAACGCTTGGCCCAATCAGTGATCGAAGTGTTGGCCAATTCGAGACTTAGCAGCATGATGGGCTGTAAGGCCAAGGAGGTGGCGGCCCGCTACGCATGGACGGAGATCGCCCGACAGTACCTCGCGGTTTACGAAGAGGCGATTGAGTTAAACCGTGGCGCATCATTCCGGCGGGATCAATGCAGAATCTGAGAGGCCAAGATAGGAGCTTTCGATCATCACTTCCTGGCTCTCGTGAGATTTGGCTATGAACACCAGCTTGATGCCGGCAGCCATTTCAGCCGGGGTGTTCAAGGAAAATGTGCAGGACCTTCGTTAGCCAATCGGCTCAGTTCATAGTCTGAGGTTCCTGCGTCCTTGGGTTGGCCGCTAAAGTTTCTGTGATCCTGATCTGACGACTGCCGCCCAATAGACGGAATCGAGGTAGCAACATGGCGGGCAAGGGTAAGTTGAGTATTCTGTACCTCACGTCGGACCCCTTTCCGCCGTTTCGGGTCGACATCTCAGTGCTGTTCGGTCGCGAAATCTCTGGGCGGGGGCATCGGATCGATTGGCTTCTGCAGGACGGCCGGGACAGACGGAAGCCTTACACTACGGAATGGCTCGGTTCGAGAGCGTTTGTGGGGCCGAGGGATAACGGGACCTCCTTGGCGGCCCGTATCCGAAAGCACCTCTACGACATCGTTCACGACTCCAACCTTTTCAGGCTACTTAAGACCGGCGAGTACGACATGATTTTGGTGCGAGACAAGTTCTTCGCGCCGCTCATGGCCCTGGTCGCTGTCAGACGCTACAAGTTGAAATGCGTCTATTGGCTCTCATACCCCTTTCCCGAGGACTTCTTGTACCAGGTCCAGCAACGGCTCAAACCGTATCCTTTGTTCTACTGGCTGAGAGGGCACTTCTTGAGGCTTTTGCTGTACCGTGTAATCATTCCCTTTTCACATCACACCTTTGTTCAATCGGAAAAGATGCAAGAGGACATCGCGAATTGCGGTATCCAGAAGGACAAGATGACGCCGGTTCCCATGGGAGTGTCGATCGACAACATCCCTTACTTTGGCTACGGGCCCCCTGGTTCATCAGGATCTGGGCAGAGAACAGTGCTTTACTTGGGAACTTTGTCTCGGGTGCGCAAACTCGATTTTCTGCTCCGTGCTTTCAAAAAGCTGCTCAGTTTTGATTCAAGTGTGAAGTTGGTCTTGGTCGGAGGTGGGGACGTCCCCGAAGACGAAGCGTTTCTGCGGGCAGAAGCCTTGAAGATGGGAATCGAAGACTCGGTTGTCTTCACGGGCTTTCTGCCACAGGATCAGGCCTGGGAATATGTACGGACGGCGGATGTGTGCGTTTCGCCTTTTTATCCAACGCCGATTCTCCAATCCACATCGCCGACGAAACTTCTCGAGTATATGGCTATGGGCAAAGCGTCTGTGGCCAATGATCACCCTGAGCAGAGCCGGGTGATCCGGGAGAGCGGGGCTGGGCTATGTGTTCCTTGGGATGAGGATGCGTTCGCTTCCGCCATCTTTGTTTTGCTTAACGACTTTGAGCGCAGGAAGGCGATGGGGCTTCGCGGAAGGGAGTATGTGGAAAGGCACCGGGACTATGGGTGTCTATCGCGATTCGTTGAAACAAAGCTGATGGATATCATGGATTAAGGGGGGACCAGGTCTGTGAGAGCCTCCTTAAATAGGTACCTCCGGGGAATGCGGGGGGGGCTGGTATCATGAATGTCATGTACCTATGCGACGAGTATCCACCTGGCCGACATGGGGGAATTGGCACCGTGGTTCGTCTCTTGGCGCGTGAGATGGCGGCACGCGGGCATAGAGTCGTCGTAGCAGGCTATTATGATTTGGGCTACCAGGGCCAGGATCGATTGGAGGATGACGGGGTCACCGTCTATCGATTCCGGAGCCCCTTGGATGGAACCTGGTGGGGCATGCGCGAGTCACTGCCAGTCAGGATGGCACACCGGTTGGCCACGAAAACGGGCGTGCGGCATTGGGATGTCAATCGAACCCTACCCCGATACCATGCTTTTTTGGAGTCACTCATCCGGGAACACAGGATACAGGTGGTCGAGCGTCCCGACTACAACGATTTTGTTCAATATTGCAAGCGGCCAACAGCTCTCCCCCCTTTGTCTGTCCCTACCGTGGTGAAACTGCATGGGACTATGACGTATTTTCTGAAGGAGGCGAACAGGCCCGTTCCCCCGGTGGTTTTTGAGGTAGAACGCAGAATGCTTTTCCAGGCTGACGCTCTGATCAGTGTGAGCGAATATACGGCGAGGCAGACCGCCAGGTACTTTGGGTATGAGAAGCCGATCCCAGTAATTTATAATGGAGTGGACACTCAACACCACACGAATGGCATACCCAAGGATCCCAATCTCGTCGTTTTCAGCGGCTCCCTTCAAGAGAAAAAAGGCATCTTTCAGCTGATGAAGGCCTGGAACCGGGTGCATGCGATCATGCCAGAGGCGCGGCTTCGGGTATTTGGCCGAGGGCAGGTGGAACGCGCGCGAGCCCTCCTTGACGGCCGTGCGCTGGAAAGCGTTGCGTTCATGGGGCATGTCCCCCATGAGGAGCTCTTTCTGTGGTTATCGTCGGCGAGCGTAGCGGTCTTCCCGTCTTACGCGGAGTGCTTTGCGATGGGACCCATGGAGGCGATGGCCTGCGGAACGGCCGTTATCTATTCTACCTTAACCTCGGGTCCCGAGCTCATCACACATGGCGTGGACGGGTTGCTATGTGATCCTGACGACGTAGGCAAACTGGCGGTACAAATCTGTTGCTTGCTGCGGGACCCTAAGTTGACCGGTGAATTGGCAAAGAGGGGCAAAGAGAAGGTGTTTAGCAGTTTTGCAATGGATATCGTTGCAAAGAATCATGAAGAATATTATCAATCTTTGATTAATTAGAAAAACTTTAATATCCACACCATAGAATTGAGTCAATCATGTACATAGCGATTTCAATGATCTTATTTATTTCGGTTTTCGTTTTATCATTTTTGCACTATGGTTTTTCAGTTGTTCCTCGATTTTTTACATGGGTTCCTGAAGTAATCTCAATATTCATTGCATTTATAGTATGTATCCATCTTGTCGTTCATAAAATTATTTATATTTCTATGAAATATGTTCTCGTTATGTGTTTGTTGATCCTTTTTTCTGTTATGAGTGCGGTTATGAATAATGTTCCTGTTCATTTATTTGTGGCTGGATTTAGAGCGCATTTTAAACACATTCCATTTTTTCTTCTTTCGGCCATATATATAATTGACAATAGGCATTTTAAGAGTGTTTTATTGCTTCTTTTGCCTCTGCTTTTGCTCCAGCTTCCTGTTGCGATTCTCCAAAGGTTCTTTATGTATCGTGTTCAATGTGAGACCGGTGATATCGTCGTCGGCACGGTCATGTCGTCCGGTATTCTTTCTATTATGATTGTATCTTCTATTACGGTACTTTTTTCTCTTTATCTGCATAAAAGTATAAGTTTTAAGAAGTTCTGTCTTTTGGGCATTTTGTTGTTTTTTCCTTCAACAATTAATGAGACAAAAATAACGCTTATTTTGCTTCCCATTGCAATAGTAATTTGCATTTACGTGTATGGGAAACATTCTTCTATGTTTGATTGGGCCCTGTTTTTTAGAGCTCTCGGAGTTGGTATTGTACTAGCTATGCTTTTTATTTTTATTTATAATACTAGGTGGGAAAAAGAGAGTGGTGGCATCCTTGGGTTTTTGGGAAATCAAAAGGTCTTGACTGAATATTTATATAAAAACGAAAAACCAAAAGTTGGTGCTGACATTCGGCGTTTTGATGCTTTTGTCTTAACATTTAACAGTATGGCATCGGATAAGGTATCTTTTCTTTTCGGTCGCGGGATTGGGTCTGCAACTCGGTCGATTCTTGATCCTAGTAGTGAAAATAAGCGGTTACCGTTTATGCTTTTCCATACTTGGGAATATGGTATCACTTACCTTTTTTGGGAAATCGGGCTGGTTGGTGTTCTGTTGTACTTGACCCTTCTTTTTTTCGTCTTCTCCGATTCGCTGTGGCTTTCCAGAAGCAATGATCTCTTTGGAATTTTTGCCAATGCGTGGGTCTCTGTTGTTTTTTCAATGTTTATATGTCTTTTTTATACGAACACCATATTCAATAACGCCCTAAATATACTTTTTTGGTTTTTTTCTGGAACGGTTGCGTCCAGGGTATATGTCACTAGGAAGCTCTCCCAATACATGGACGGGTGTAACTGGTCTCGGGGTGGTGTTGCGGGGGATCGATTCCTCTGTGGAAGCCGGGGGTGAGTCCACGAAGGGGCATGTGGCTCATTTGGCGAGTAGCAGTAGTAGCATACACATCGAAGCAAGGTTGGCCCGAACTTTGTGTGGTCTCCGGCCCCATAGCGCGAATTATTCGAAAGGGATGCTCAGAAATGAGCAAAACGAGAGTAATGAAAAACGTTATTCTCTTGGCCATGGATTTGAACCCTAAATATGGGTCGGAGGCTGGCGTTGCGTATAGATGGTTGGTTGAAATATCAAAACATTATTTTGTGCACGTTATAACTGATGCGCGACATAGGGAAGAATTGCTTAAGACTAGGATTGACAATGTCGACTATTCTTTTGTTAAGTTAGGAAAAGAACTCATTGATTTCAGTCGATTAGCACAATTCTTCTTTTTTGCATCGTTGGCCTTCTACAAAAAAGCTTTACCGGTCGTATTAGAAAAGGCAAGACATTTTCATATTGAATTGATTCACTGCATTACCCCTATGGGTATTTATGCATACAATAAAATATATGAAACGCACATTCCGTATATTATTGGCCCAGTAGGTGGTGGTTTTAAAGCCATGTATGGCGCTAATGAAGAATTAGTGAAGTCTATTCGAGAGGTAGTTCGTAATAGTATATATCGTATAATTTTTACTTTAAATTCATGGAAAAAGTATTTTAACGAAGCAAGGTGCATAATGGTAGGCACTGAGTTGGTTCTAAGAAAACTTCCGTCTCTTGCTCAGCGGAAGGCAGTAATCGTCTTTGATTCAGTAGTCGATCCTGATTTTTTCCAGCCATGTAGAGAAAGAAGAAACGGATCGCTTGTTACTGTCTGTTTTGTGGGGAGGATCGAAAATCAAAAGGGCCCCCATTTATTACTTAGGGCGTTTAGCAAAGTTTACGAAAAGATCAAAACGATTGAGCTTATTCTAGTTGGGGATGGCTCACTCAGACGAGGGCTCGAAAAGCAATATCGGACGCTTTTGTCCAGAGGGGCAGTGGTTTTTACTGGAAACATAAGCCGGGAAGATGTTGTAGGTGTATTGCAGCGTAGCGACATCTTTTGCCTTCCTAGCCTTCGCGAGCCTGGGGGAACATCGGTCTTGGAGGCGATGGCATGTGGGTTGCCGGTGATTGTAAGCGATTACGGCGGGCCGAGGGTGAGTGTGACAGAGAATTGCGGTATCAGGATCAGTGCCAGGAGCGATGCAGAGTATGTTCGGTGCTTGGCCACCGCACTCGAAGACCTAGTCAAGGACCGTGACAAACGAGAGCGGCTTGGGCGTGGTGGGCGAGAAAGGGTCTTGGAGGAGTTTTCACCAGTCGCGCTGGAGCGTAATATTCTGAAAATCTATAAAGCGGCCATCCTGAGATGATCAGGAATTATCAGGTTCGCGTGGATCAACTTATGGGCTCAGGGGTGGCGCTTTAGTGGGATGTTTTCAGGCTGAACAATACGCACC
>CAZGQL010000022.1:39189-45149 GCA_964527905.1 uncultured Syntrophobacteraceae bacterium | reverse complement strand
GGGCGGCCGCTGGTGCTCCGCCGTGAACTTTTTGAGCAGAAATATGGCGCCCTCGGAGAGGTTTGCGAACTGGATGCCCAGGTAAGTCCGCTCCTGTTCGGGCTGGATGTTGCGGATGATACCCGGAAAGGACTTCAGCTCCGCGCTTCCGGGAATGGATGTGCGCACTTGCACGGGCATGTGGGGGCTCAAAGGAGGCGTTGAGAGGCCCGCCGAGGAGCGAAGCAGGAACTTACAGCCTTGCGTTGTCAGATCCAGGATGAAGCCATGGTAAGGGCGGTCATCGATCACCAGCTCCGAGGCCACGTGGCATTCCACGCGGTTTTCCTTGCGAAGGTTCACATTTTCGATGGCTCGCGGATAGGTCAGGAAGACCATGGGAAACGGGTAGGTGATCTGCGCCATGACCTGAGTCCGGAATCCGTAGACACATCCCTCACTGATGTACCTGACGATGACGGGCTTTCCCTGACGCAGCTGATCGAAGACCTGAACATGACCCGGGACCTTCAGGATCAGGTATTTTTCTCCCTCCAGCCCCAGGAAGGTTCCCTTGATCCGAACGCCTCCCTCCTCGAGCTGCAACTGGAGCTGTCCTCCGAACTGAAGCTGAACGCGCAGCCCGCGAGCCAGCTCCTCGGGGCTCAGTTCCGGGGTGATGAACTTGGTGAATCGATCCAGGAGGTGCTCGTCGAACGTGTGGGCCATCTCATCCTGGAGCACACGAAGGGCCTCCGTCGACGACAGGGCATCCTTGTACACGCGCTTGGTCGTGAGGGCGTCGAAAACATCGACGATTCGCGCCACCCGGGCGTACTTATGAATGTGGGAACCCCTGAGACGATGCGGATAGCCCGACCCGTCCATCGCCTCATGGTGGTGCAGCACCACACTCAACTGATCCGGCGTCAGGACCTCCGTATCCCCCAGCTGCTTATATCCCATCAGGGGATGCTTCCGGATGATCTCAAACTCATCGCTTTGCAGCTTCCCAGGTTTGTTGAGGATCCGGATGTCGATGGCGTTCTTTCCAACGTCGTGGAAAAGGGCCCCCATGCCGAAATCACAGATTTCCTCGCTGGACCAGCCGAGGAAGCGGCAGAAGGCCATCCCGAGCATCGCCACCTGAACGCAATGGGAGAAGGTGTAATAATCCTTCGAAAAGAGCGTGAAAAGGGCTTGGGAGCCCACGTTGTCCACGGCGATGTGGGTGGCGAAGTTGTTGATCAGGTTGCGACCGAGGTGCAGGTTGGCTTCATTGGGCTGCTCCCTGAAGAGCCGTTTGACAATGTTGACGGCATTGTCATAGAGGAGCTCCGTCTTGGTGTAGGCGGGTACGTCCTGGGACTGCAGCATCCGTCGCAAATTGAGATCGAAATAGTGCTGGAAGGAATCCTCGTCCTCCTGCTTGATATAGATCTCTTCGACATCCTCCGTCCGCATGGTCTCAAGGAAATCCCGTTCGCACACCTGCCCTGCAGACATGACCGGAAACAGCTCGATGCGATTCTCGCTCCGGTTGTAAGAAGGAAAATAGAGATCACACGGGAGGCGCCTATCCGGAATGAGATCGCGGACCTTGATCGGCAGGCAGTCCTTGAGTGCGTCCTCATAGGTGCCGTCAAGCGCGTTGGATTCGATGGTGCTGATCTTCAATGCGGTTCCCATGGTCGTGTCCTCTCCACTATCCGCCCTCAGAGACGTTTTCTGTCGGTGATGGTCGCAATTTGACATCTTTGCTCTGCTCTCGACCTCCAGGATCCAGGATCGAGGAAGGGTTTTTTCTAAGTCCATGGTTTGAAGGCGAACCCGCCGGCGAACGCCCCGCCGCGACGATCGGAATGCCGGGCCCGGAATCCGCCGCGTTCGGGACAAAGGAAGCTGTCCGCCACAGCCTGAGTGTCGGGGCCTGTCCGGAGCCGACGGGACTCGCACGCACTGAACGAGAGCAAATGTCGCGCCGAAAAGGGGGAGGAGGATTCTTTTTTCCTTGGGAGGTCAGCAAGATCCTCACGGAGAGGATTCGAGCAGCCCTGGGCCTTTCAGGGCAGGGCGGTCGGGGCGATCAGCGCGGAGCAGCCGGCGGCGACTGATCTTCCAGCAGATTGCTGACGGGATCACGCGGCGGAGTGATCGGCCCGGGGGCGTTGGAAGTGACTCCGGAAGGTCTGGGGCGCCTTGATACCGTTCCGCGGGTGCAGAGGTTGGCCTTTTCTCGAATTTCAGGGTCCTGCGGGTCGATCACGAGGTACCGTTCCCAATAGGAGAGCGCGGCCGCACAATTTTTTTGCTGGTAGTATCGGTTTCCGGTTTCGCGGTAAAACGTGCGCATTTCATCGATGCGCTGCAGGGCCAGCTGGTTGGTCGGATCCATAGCGAGGACGCTCCGGTAGAGCGCGTAGGCGTTGGCGCCCAAAGGGGTGGTGTAGCGCTTGGCCGCGAAGTGGACCTCGGCCTCCTCGAGCAGTTGGGCGATCGGGAGTTGCGGGGCGCTCTGCTGTTGATAAGATTGCCAGATGCGACTGACGGCCCGCTGAGCCTCGGTGTAAAGAGGGCTGTCGATCCCGATGGCTGAAAACTCCTGCAAGGCCTGAAGATAACGCCCTGCGGCTTCCTCTCGTTGGCCGCCTTGAAACCGGAGTTCATCGAGAAGGTCCAGGACGGCACGGGAAGCCGTGCTGGTTCCGGCCCCGTGGCGGGCGACATGGGCGGACAGGAGAGCTTTGGCTTCCTGGGTTTCTCCCGAAGCATCTAAGCGCTTTGCCTCGACAAGGGTCCGCTGCGCCAGCATTGTCTCGATCCGATCCTGAACATCCCCGGGAAGGTCGCCGTCCAAGAGCCGATTCAGGATGTCACGCGCCCGGGGGTAGTCGGCCTTCTCGGCCTCCGCCAGAACCAGTTCGAAGGTCTTTTCCGTCTTCCTGGGCAAATACCACCGATCGTACGCGATGTAGGCACTTGCGGCGAGAACCACCACGATCAGGCCGAGCCAAGCAGGCCAGGAAGGGGTGCGGGTGGGGACTGGGCTTGGGGGGGATGGCTGGATAACGGGTCTGGTGTCCTCCGGCCGGTCCGAAAGAAACGTCAGTCGGAAAGCCCCCATGGTGAGCTCATCGCCGGAGAAAAGTCGCTCTTCGGTGATCGGTTTACCGTTTAGATTCAGGGTGGCGGCTCCACTCACGTTTCGGATGATGTAGGCGCCTTCCTTGAACCTTACCACGGCCTGCCGTCGAGAAACGGTTGGGTGCTTGAGGTGAACGTCGGATTCCGTCGAGCGGCCGAGGAGAAGAGCGTCTTTTTCGATTGGGTGCACGCTCGTCTTTCCGTCCGGATCAGTGATCAGGAAGCGGGGTCCATGGGGCTCGACCTTGGGGACCGTCAAGAAAACGGTCATCGCTTCCAGGGCTTCCTCCTCGGGCGATAGATCCATTGGGGAGCCCTCCGGCTGGGTATCGGGCCGGAAGACCAACTGGGTCTTGCCGAAGGTGATCACATCCCCGTCCTGCAGCAGTTTGCGTTCCAACGGATTTCCGTTCACCAGGGTGGGGTTTCCGCCTAGATTCTCGATCTCATAGCCGGCGGACGTCCGTCGCAGGCGAGCTTGTCTCCGGGATACGAAGCGGTCGGGCAGCCGAATGTCGCACTCGTCCGACCGGCCGATGACCATGTCATCCTCGTGGATGGGGTACGTCGTTGTGGGAGAGTCCTTCAGGACGAGTCGCGCTCGTGGCATCGAAGAATGCTCCTTCACTCCAGATCGGTCACGTCGTTGAACGGGGCAGGAGGAAACCCTGCTGGACGAGGCCTCTCACAGCCCGGCACAAGGGCCCTTCGAGTTCCTCGCGGCGGGCGCCCAGGGCAGTCGCGATGGAGTCGATCACGTCACGGAGTCGGCGTGACCCGTCGCAGGCGGCGATCAGGTTGGCCACCAGGGTGTCGCACCCTCCAGTCCAGGCAAGCCCTTGTGTCTTGAAAAGCCTCGTTCCCGTCTCCTCCCACCCATCGGCGCCCAGGTGGTAGGATTGCTCGAGGCCGAGGTCGGGCACAGCGCGCAGCGCCTCCTCCAGCAGGGATTCATCCGAACGAACGGTTTCCAGGAAATCGCACAGGGCGAAGCCCCGCTGTAAGTCGTCCCCGCAGGGCCCCAGCATGCTCGGAGGCGCCTCGTCGATCCGGACCCAGTTGGACCTGCCCGAGGCGCGTCGGAGTGTAATGAGGCCGGCACCGACGGATGCAATCCCCAATCGGTCGAAATAGCTCAGCCAGTCTTCCAGTCGCCTGCCCCAGTCGCTGGAATCGCTTCGTTCCGTGTGCTGGATCCACGTGGAGGCATAAGTTGCCGCGTCCCGTGATTCGGAGCGCATCACCCACGCGTCGCAGGCAAGCCCACGGGTCCACCTGGACAGGGTGTCTTTCCAATCCTCACCCGCCGTCTGCGCCCAATTGCACAAGACTTGGCAGAAACCGCCTTCCTCGAGCTTCTCGGCTCCCTCTCGAAGGATCCGCCGGCAAAGCTCGTCGGCCGGGAGACCTCCATCGCGGTAAATGTAGCGGCTTTCCGGGGAAATGACAAAAGGCGGGTTGGACACGATGAGGTCGAAACGTTGGCCTTCCACCGGTTCAAGGAGGTTGCCCTCGATGCAGGTGACATTGGACAAGCCGTTGAGACGGGCGTTGAAGGTCGCCATCGCGACGGCGCGGTCATTGAGATCGGTAGCCGTCACCCTGTCGCTGTGCCGCGCTGCCAGCAAACCTTGAATGCCGCAGCCCGTACCAAGGTCCAGGGTCGACCGCGCGCGGCGGCGGACCGTGAGATTGGCCAGGGTGAGGGAGCTCCGTCCAATGCCCATGACGTAATCCTGGCCTGGGAAGTCCCGCAGATAGCTCTCTCGATCGAAGGCCACCCAAAGGCCCTGAAAGGGCAGGAGTTTGACGCGTGCGCACACCAGGTTCCCATGGCGCTCCAGCAGATCCATCCGGACCAGGCCGGCCAGGTCGATGCGACCGAAGGCCTTCTCGACAGCTTCCTGTTCCACCATTTGTTCCATGAGGAACAGGCGAACCAACGTGTCGAGGGGGCGGCCCCTTGAAGTCCGGTGAAGGAGCAGGGGGAGGTCTGCGCCCCGTAGAAAGGGGAACTCGTTGAGTTGTAGCAGTTCCCGCACCCCGGATTCGGTGTAGTGCGCCGATTCCAGAAGGTCGCGCAGCCGCTGGGCTGCCTCCTCCGTCGGGAGGGCAGGGCGGGGAGGCACCGAAAATCTCTGGGTCACGGGCGCATCTCCACGAGCGTTCTTACTCCGCGTCCTCGCCCCGAATGCGAGCGAGCGCCGCCGTCACGACCGCCCGAAGGTGTGGCGCGTCGTCGTTCTGAAGGGCCTCGAGGGAGCCCGTCGCGGCGGCGGCTTGGGTACCGTAATGGGCCAAGGCCATGACCGCATGGGCCCGCACGTCCGGATCCTCATCTGCAAGCAGCGACAGAAGAGGCGGCAACGCCTTTCCGACATCGGGCTCGACGCGAGCCAAAGTGAGCGCGGCCCCCTTACGAACCCTGCCGTCGACGTCGTGAACCCTTTGGTGCACTTCCTCCCGAACGGGCTCCTCCTGCGTGCCGCTCTCACGGATGGCGTCGAGACAAGCGATCCGGAGCAACGGATCCTCTTCATCCAGCAAGGGGAGGCTCTCCAACAACCCCAGTGCGGGATCTTTCGAAATGGCGCTCAGAGCCCAAAAACACGCCATGCGCGCGTAGGGGGAGGGGGATTGGGCGGCGGCGTTCCGAAGGGCGTCCAGGGAATCGCCAGCGCCGTCTCCGATACGCCCCAGGACGGTCGCCGCGGTCCTGACCGTTTCCCCATCCGGATCCTCGAGCAGCGGGAGGACGTGAGCCACCGCATCTGGACCGATTTGACTCAAGGCCAGCCCAGCATGGGCACACAGGAGCGGTTCCTCGGGCCGAAGGC